>CALXHG010000006.1 GCA_944388045.1 uncultured Clostridia bacterium
TTTACCCTTTATGAAATAAATTTTAATGCTTTTTAACGGTTTTTAATGGTCTTAAATGGATTTTTCCAAGTAATAAATAATCCTCTGTAAATCGCTTTAACAGAGGCATTTCAGTGGTTGCGGGGGTAAGACTCGAACTTACGACCTTCGGGTTATGATGGTATTATCAGCGATTTTTGAATTTTATTGAAATTGATAGTTTTTGCTTATATTTCAATGGTTTTATTGATTTATAAGTTATGTATTTTAAAGTAATTTTAAGTCAATTTTGGGTACTTTTGTCCCCATTGTGTCCCCAAGATTTTAAATTTTGTATATCACATTGACTAAAAGTTCACTCAATATATCGTTTTGATATATATTAATTTTATAAAATTGGAGGATTGTTATGAATAATTTTAGAGAAGTAAATGATGATATTTTAAGAGAATGGTTAAGTTATAGAGAGGAGACTGAATTAGGATATTTAACTGAAGAAGATAAAAAACATAATATAAATTTTGACGAAATAGTTGAAAATGTTTTAAAAAATGTTCCAAAACATAATAAAAAATATGTTAAGAAACAATTAGATATGCTTGATAAAAATTTTATGGACTATATATGCTATCGGAATGAAAAGTATTATAGAAATGGATTTGTTGATGGCTCACAATTAGTTATGGGATGTTTTGATGAATAATTTATGTATAAAGTAACAATTTTCAGGATAAAATAATACAATATGATTGACATTGTATCTACATTGTGTTACAATTATATCAATAAATAATAGGCGGAGGTGTTTTTATGGCAAAAACAGATACATTAAATATTAGAATAGAACCAAATTTAAAAAAAGAGGCGGAGAAAACTCTTGATGATTTAGGAATGAATGTTGCTGATGCAGTTACTATTTTCCTAAAACAAGTTGTATTAACTGAGAGCATCCCTTTTGAAATAAAAAAACCTAAATATAATCAAGAAACTATTGAAGCTATTAAAGAAGCTTTAGATATGATAAAAAATCCTGAAAACTATAAATCATATAACAGTGTTGGCGAACTAATGGAGGAGTTGAATAGCGAAGATGAGTAAATATAAAATTGAAATCACCAATAAATTTAAAAAAGATTTTAAAAAAATGAAAAGTAGAAATAACTTTGATTCTAAAGCTTTTGAAACAGTAGTTAACTTACTTTCGAATGGTAAAGTTTTACATGAAAAATATTGTAATCATTTATTGGAACCCAAAACTAATCGGACTTTGGGAATGTCATATTAAACCTGATTGGCTTTTAATATATGCTAAAAACGATGATAAACTTATTCTAGTACTAACTCGTACAGGAAGTCATGCAGATTTATTTGAATAAATTTAAAAAGTGTGAATTCAGCTCTTAGAGCTTCTTTTCACACTTTTACTTTGTACTCACATAACTTTTTCGGTTATTTATTGAATTATTTTTCGATTATTTGTGCTTTTTATTCAAATATTTGTAGTATTTTTCAATAGTTTTATTCAAAAGTATTGAATACATCTTGTTCCTTTTCCTCTTCTTGTTTTCTTCTATGTATTTCTTTTATCAAATTATTTTTTAGGATATTTCCCAATTTTTTTATTTTTTCATTATTACTACTTTCTAATTCAGTTGTCAAAGGAAGTCTCTTCTCTAGTACACTAGAATATTTATCACTCCATGATGTAGGATATATTCCTCTTATTAGGTTATTTATTATTTCCTGATTATCTATGTAATTTTCAAATAAATATCTACTTATTTTTTTCCATTTATAAGTACTATCTTTTTTTTCAATTGGATTAATAATATAAGAAATTTCCAGAATTTTTTTATTTTTTTCCATCCACTGTATTAATATATTTTGATTTATTTCATCAATTATATTTTCATGAAATCCATAACCCTTAACAAAATATCTTATTTTGTATTCTTCATCTTTATTAATTGTAAAAATTTTATCAAGAAAAGTAGTGGGATATATTTTTACTAAATGTTTTAATATATAACTATACTCATAATAAGAAATTCCTTTTTCTTTAATTAATTTAACCAATTTTTCAAAAATCACCTCTGCCTGTTTCTCACCATTTTCTTTTGAAAAGCTCTCTTCTGCAATTTGTTTAATTTCATAATTTATATGATTATTCATATTATTTCTATCTTTATAATCTAACTCTGCAATACAATTTCTTGCATACACATCAATATTTTCATCTTTTCTTTTATTATGATATAAAATATTCAATGTACTAATAATGATATCATCTGATTCGTTACATTTTGGAAATAATTTTAATGTTTCAATGACTTTTTCTGTGTTAATATTGGCTAAGCAATATCCAATTCTATAGTAATCTTGAATTGGTGAAATTGACATTCTTATTGCTTTTTGAACCCTTTCAATATCACTCTGTTTTAATTGAAATCCAAATTGTACTTTTGGGTAATATTTATTATATTTTTCGTTTTGTAATATTTCATCTAAAATAGCATCGGATTCACCAGTCTTATTCATTAATGCTAAATAATTAGATATTATTTCAAAATAAGCTCTATCATTATTCATATTTATATTACTTAGTAAGAAGAATATTAATTCTTTATTATTATCAACCTCCTTATACAAACCATCAGCAATTAAACCTACTCTATATAAATCACATGAATTATCTATTTTCAACAAATTTTCTTGCATATTCTCTTTTGTAATACTTCTTCCTAGCTCTTTTATTATTTCACAATTTTTCTCCTCATCTTCATATATATCATCTAATGTCCAATATATATGTTTTCCTTTACTCAAATAAGTAATAATTTTATCCTCTATTGTTTGTGGCTTACATTCTTCTTGTAACTTATTCATTCTTATTAGCATCTCTTTCGGTACTTTATTTTTATCAAAATGCTTAATTACACCAATTGAAATCCATACTTGTGGCCATGTTTCATTTTCTAATACTTTTTTAACTAAATTTTCTAATTCATCATAAAAACCACATGAAGCTATATTTCTAAAATTATTTGTAACTAATTTTTTTATTTTCTCTTTAAATATTTTATTTAAAATCAGTAATTCACAATATTTTAAAATTGTTATATACCATAAGCGATATTCTTCTTGAGTTTTAGGAATATATCCATAATCTCTTTTTCTTGACGTTCCTTCATTTATTATTTGTCCCACAAATCCACCTGTTTCTAATAGTTCATCTATTAATTTAAAAGCCAAATCATTCTCTATTTCACAGGATGATTTTATTAAAATATCTACAATCTTTATTCGCTCATCAATTGTCGCATGAGTTCCTGATAAAACTATATGGAATAATTTATATACAATATTTCTAATTGAATTATAATTCTCACCTTCTTTTTCTGATTTTGCAAATTTTATTAATAACATCACTGCTCTTGAAAAACTTTCTTGATCGTACGCTATGTAAGCTAAAATATTTGCCCAGTCATAATAATTAATATTATCTCTAGTAAAAAAATTATCATTATCTATCTGTTCTATTTTATATAGTAATTTTTCTGGGCTAATTACTTTTATACATTGTAATATTTCGATTTCTAGTTTATCAACCTTTTCTAATTCACAATTTTCTAAATAAATATCTACTATTTTTTTAGAATATTCTTTATCATGTAAAAATTTTAATCTCCTAAAAAAAGATAATTCTAATCTTCTTGATTTTTTTATCTCATTAATAATAAAATTTATAGGTAATAAACTTAATAATTCATCAGCTAATCTATTAGCAATGGCATGTGGGAGTACCGCTCTCATATTGCCACGGCTTTGAATTATTTGTCTTTTACTTAATTCACCTATATTTCTACTTAATTCCAATGGGCTTTTTTCAATTATATTACTTAAAATATTCAATTCATTATCGCTATCATCAACATTATATTCAACATTAAAAGAAATAAATATTGAAGCAACTCTGCCTGTATCTAGTAAATCACTATTCTTTTCATTGTTTTGGTAAAACAATCTTTCAAAAAGAGTTTCTTCTCTTAATGTTCCTATACTCTCATTTTTATCAATTGTTTTAGCAAGATATCTAGCAATTCTAAAATTTCCATCTGAACATTTTACTATAGTTTCTATATTACTATCTTCTATATAATCAAAATCTCTTTTTAATAATTTTCTAATTGTATTATCTGAAGAAGTATCCAAATAGTAATTATATGATTCAATATCAGTATTCTCTTTAACATCATATTCAATTGTTAACAAACTTATTTTACTGCTTGAATCTAAAGTAAATTCAGCTAGTTTATTGTGTAATTCTTTATCACAATTATCAACAATTAATATTACTCTTTTTTGTAACAAAAGTAATTCCTGAATAAATGTTATTGGTACTGGTTTAGGTTCATTACTAATATCACAATAAATTACACTCTCTTTATTTAATGGATTTTCTCCTATATTTTTATCAAATAAAGCTTGTGCAAATCTTGTTTTTCCAACTCCTGATAATCCAGCTAATCTGACAACTTTTTTTTCTTGTGATAATAAATTTCTTATTTCATTTATTCCTTCAATTATTGTTCTTTTATTATTCTTATCAAAATTGTCTTTATGTAGAAAAATATCTTCATCTATAATAAATCCTTTTTCTACCTCATTTGGATTCGACCAATTATAATATGTACTCCAACCAATTGTCCTATTATTAGTTCTTTCATTTACCCATATTATTATGCTTGGGAATTGGTTTGTCCATGTTGCAATTCTTTTACTATCATAAAAATTTAATTTAACATTTCCATCTTTATCTATCTCAGACATTAAAGATTTCATTTTATCTATTCTATTTTTTAATTTTTTATCTGTCAAATTATCCCCACTACTAGCAATAATATATGCTCCTTTAACTGAAACTAATTCTTTAATACTTTCTAAAACATTTCCTTCTTTATTGATCATTTCTTTTTCTATTTCACTAGGTGGCATTTTGGGCTTTTTTACTTGAATAATTGTATTATTTCTAGGTATCGCCCAATCCTCACCAAAGCATTCATTTGACTTGACTCTTACATCGACACCTCCGTCTGGCTCGTCTTGATTTCCACCATATGTCACACACACAGTATCAATATGATTTTTATCAAGTGTAGCTTCACATAATTTTCCTATTAATTCTCTTAGCTCTGTATCATTTAATTTTCCTATATCTTTATCTGTTATATCATTTATCACTACTTTCACCTCACTTTAATAAAAGCAAAATAATCATGTACATTTTATACATTAATATTTTGCTTTTCATTAGTTATTTATATAAAACTATCTGGAACTAATCCCAAATTATTTATAATCTCATTTGATCTTTCTAAACAATCATGCATTTCCATTACTTCTGTATAATCCCATGTTTTTAATTTAGATTCAATTGCTTGTATTCCTTTAGATTCTCTCTTTATTTTCTCTATCTGCTTTTCATCAGATACAGCAACTATAGCTTGTACTGCAAAATTATTAGTTGCTTTTTGTAAATTTAATATTAAACTATCTATACTACCATGTGTTTGAACTTCAAAAGCATAAATAACTTTTCCCATATTTCCTATTTGAGCTTGCCATATTGCATCTACAACTGCTCCATCTGCTATTTTTACTTCAGATTTACTTTCAAATCCAAGCCATTGTCCTATTTCAACAATTTGATTAATAATATCATTATGTACAAATAATTTTGTATCTTTTTCAATAGGTAATTCATCTTCTACTTGTTCTAAAGTTGTTTCCTTTTTAGATATCGGATATACAATATCCCAAAACATATAATCAACAATAAGTAAATTGACATTATCTATATTTTCATTAATCATCTCTTCTTTTATTTGTTTTCCAATATCACATAATCTTTTATAATTAATGCCAGTATATTGATAATTATGTGTAGGGACTTTTTCAACTCCTAAATATTTAAAACAAGCACAAGTAACCTTATTACAAATAACATATTCACTAGGATTTATATAGCTTAATAACTCACTCATACTAGATGGACCTATTTGTTTTATATTTTTATAAAAATCATCCCATCTTTTTTCAATTGGTTTATTTCCATATAATAAATCTATTAGATGTTTCTTTATCTTATTAAATCCATTTAATTCTATAATTTTATCGGCAATATATTTCTTATTACCCCAAACAATCATTGACCAAAGTTTTCCTATAAATTCTACAAATTCATCTTCTGTCATACTTTGAATTTTTTCTGTAGTCCAGCTTTGATAATATATCATTCTTTCTTTTCTTTCATTAATTGCTTCAATATCAACATTGTTTGAAATATGTTGTTTATATTTTTTTATAATATTTTTTAATTTTTCTGTATTCATACTTTTCCTTCTTTACTTATAATATTCTTTAATTTTAATATATGCTAAAATAATACTTGCCATTTTTTCATTATTGCTTTTAAGTTCATTCCTATTTTTTACAGCATCAAATATATTATCTGCAGTTTCTATTACTTTTGGTGAATTAAAATATACTTTATATTTACCTATGTCTGCTTGTGAAAATAAATATATTTATTTACCTATTTTTTGCACTTTAATATTTCATATAATAATAAATCTTCCAGTCTCTTATTGCTTGCAAATTTATCAAACTCTAAAAACAATTCTTTATCTTCTAAAAATTCTTTTTTCAATATTCCTAAAATTACTGAAATTATAATAGCAACAACTATAGCCACAAATATCATATTTATATACCCAATTTTATCGCTCAATTTTTGTAATCCTATTTCCCAAATAGTAAATGCAAGTGTTCCTATAATAATCGGATTTATATAATTTATTGTTTTTATTTTTCTTTCTTCACTTAAACTTGATCTTAAAATTTCCAGCTTCGAAATTTCACTAAGTTTATTTTTCTTACAATAATTAGTCATCCAATTCTTTTGATATTTATCAATCTCTAGATATAAGAATTTAAGCTTTTTACAATTATTTTTGTTTCCCTTTCCCGAATATATTTTATTGAATGCTTTTCTCTTAAAAATGAATAAACATAATAGATATAATGTTAGTATGCCTATTAAGAACAAAATAAACATTTTAAAATAATTTTGATTTCCATATGATAATTTCATATATACTACAGATAAAATTATTATTCCTATTTTCCAAATAATACTAGCAAGTTTACTTGAGATTGCACACTCATCTTTATATTTTTGTAATAATTTTTCCATAAATGCTTCCTTTCATTATAAATACATTTTTATTATTTTTCTAATGTCGTTAATAGTTCATCTAACTTTCTTTCAAGAACAGTCGTTGCTTTCTCACCATTCTCGTATATTCTAATCATTTCCTTTACGTCCTCATCATTTAATACAATTATTAACTTGCCACTTTCTCTTAATATTCCTTTTGCTAATTTCATTCCATTTTTATCAATACCATGTCTGGTAATGATTATTGCGACTTTTCTTAAAGCTGTTTCAAATAAATATTTTTCGGTAGTACAAATTTGTCCCTGTTTTATTACATCTGAATAATTCTTAAATTCAAATAATATATATTTTGTCTTATAATATTTTTCAACTATTGTAAAAAAGTCATCATTTATTCCATTTTTTATCTTACAAATCATATCAAATATATTTATTCCATCTTCTGTTCTACTTTGTCGTTGAAATAAAGTTAATTCATTAGAAAAAATATCTTTAATTATTTTTTCTAGTAAAACTTCATATTCTTTTGATTTATCAGCTCCTTCTTCTATATCACTTAATTCTTCTATATAATTTTTTCTTTTATATCTTTCTTTATATTTAATTTTATTACTGTCCAATTTGATACTAGTTTCTTCTGGAATAACATTATCTAAAGAGAATCCTATTAATCCATTCAGATCTTTTTGTAAATTTTCATCATCATATATTAAATATAATATATTAGATATGTCATAAATGATAATATCATATTTTTCTTTTACTATTTTTTTATATTTACTAGGTACTTTATCTAATATAACAAGTATCCCGGAAACATTTTCTGACTTTATAAATTCGTAAAAATTTTCTAAAATTTTTCCTAAAAGATTGCTTGAAAATTTAGTTTTTATTTCAATGCAATATCTTTTTCCCTCAAACATAAATATAAAATCAGGTACATATTTGTAATATTGAGTTATTGGATTTTCATTAGTAATATCGATCATTCCCAATTTTTCAAATACACTCTTTATAAACATTTTTCCGGCTAAATACTTATCAAAAATATCACTTTTTTTCATTTCACTACTCCCATAAATTCTTCATCTAATATCTTCTTACGTTCTTTCCAATCAGGCATAAATATTGTAATAAAATTATAGAAATTTTTACTATGATTTTGATGTTTAAAATGTGACAATTCATGTAAAACAACATATTCTATGCAGCATATTGGAGTTTTTATTAAATTCAAATTAAATATGACTTTATTACATGCTGGCATACAGCTTCCCCATCTTGTTTTCATTTGTCTTATTTCTATTCTAGGAATTTTTATACCATATTTTTTTAATGTATCTTGATATTTTATCACTAGTTTTTCTAGTATATTTAAGGCATATTGTTTTAACCATTTTTCATAAACTTTTTTTATATAATTTTTATTGTCTATATATTTTTCTTTTATATGAATTTCAATATATTTATTATTTATAACAACACTATTATGATTATCTGAAATGATTTTCATTTTATATTGCTTTCCCAATAAATATACTGTTTCTCCATCTTCAAAAGTTATATTTTCTTTTTGCTCTGCAAATGTATCATAAAAGTCTTGTTGCTTTTTTATCCAATTTGCTTTTTTCTTAACAAAGTCTTTTGCTTTATCTAATGACATTTTCATTGGTATTGACAAAGTTACTTTTTTATCTATGTTCACTTTTAGATTTATATTTTTCACATTTTTTCTTTGAACATAAAAATATATCTTTTCTCCATTAGATTCAATAAAGTCCTTTTCCATGTTTCACCCTTTCTAGACAATTAGTATTTCATTAGTGCTATATTTATAATTTCCTCTATTAGTTTGTCTAATTCTTCAAGATCTAAATTAATATTTTTTCTTGTTGCATACATAAATATTGTATCGTCGATTGCTTGTGCAATTTCATTATGAATATCTGTATTATAATGCCAATCTCTTTTTATTTTACTTTCAATCTCTCTTTGAATAGTTAATGCAATTTCTCCAATTTCTTCAATATTAGCATTTTCTTTCATTATTGGAATTAATTTATCATATATTACTCCATAAAAGGCTCTCGAATTTTCTGTTGTTATATTAGATGGGTAAACAATTCCAGAGTTTCCTTTTCTAAAATCTTCTTTGATGTCTTGCATTTTCTGTAAATATTCACTATCTGTAATTCTTCTATTTCTATATGCTTCAATAGTTTCTTCAATTCTTGTAGAAAATTTCTTATAATAAGCTGGATCTTCTTTTGATTTTTCACTTATAGTTCTTGTTAACCTTGTTCTAATAGTATCTGCTTTTCCTCTATCTGTTCCCATTTTTTCTAATTCTTTATCAAAATTTTCTGCATCTGTTATATCTACTGGTTCTGTTATTCTCATCATTTCTTTTGCAACTACATAATTGTCTAATAATTTTTGCATTTTGGCTTCATATTCTTTATGATCTATAGTTTCAGAGTATCTTAATTTTACTGTTGCTCTTAATTTTTGATAAAAAGCTAATGCTTTTCTTAATTCACTTATTTTTTCTTTTCCAACTTTGTAATATGCTTGGTCACTTGGTAAAATTATTCCTAACATACTTCCAAATTTACATAGTTTATCATAGAAGTCCTTTCTTATTTTTTCATCTTCTAAAAGCACTTCATATTCTTCTAAATCATTTTTATTTTTTATATCTTTAAATATCTCTTTAAGTTTTTCATATGCTTCAAACATATTGTTTATTTCTGTATCAATATAATAAACAGATGACTTAATATCTTCTTCATTAAATTCTTCTAGACCTGCTTCTTGATACATTGTTAATGCTTTATCTAATTCTCCTAATAGTCCTCTATAATCTACTATGTATCCATAATCTTTTCCATCACAAAGTCTGTTTACTCTTGCTATAGCTTGTAATAAATTATGTTCTTTTATTTGTTTGTCTAAATATAATGTTGAAGCTTTTGGGGCATCAAATCCTGTAAGTAGTTTATCTACAACAATAAGTATATCTATATCTCCGTTTATAAATTTAGATTTTATAGTTTCCTCATATTCTTCTTCATTTTTATAATTTGAAAGAGCATTAATATAAAATTTCTTTACGATGTCATTAGTATCTTCGTCAATACTTCCTTCTCCTTCTCTCATATCTGGAGGAGATATTACAACTGCAACTTCTAATTCAGGAAATTCATCTTTAAAAATGTTATAATATTTTACTGCTTCTATCTTTTTATTACATGCAAGCATTGCATTAAAACCTGTTCCTTTTAATGTTTCATTATAATTTTTTGCTATATCCCATGCAATTAATTCTAATCTTTGTTCAGAAGAAGCAACCTTTTCAAATCTACTCCATTTTTTTATTACATCTGTTTTTTGTTCTTCTGTAAGGTTTCTTGTTAGCATATCTAGTCTCATATCGATAGCTTCTTTTGAAACTTCTTGGTCAACCATTTTTCCTTCATATATCAATGGAACTATAGCTTTATCTTTTAAAGCATCATCTAAAGAATATTTATGTATTAAGCCTCCAAATTTATCAAATATATTTCTATCTCTTTTCATAATTGGTGTTCCTGTAAAAGAAATATATATTGCTCCTTTGAATACTTCTTGCATCCTTCTATTTATTTCACCATATTGAGTTCTATGTCCTTCATCAACTAAAATAAATGTATTCGGTGCATCTACTGAAACTCCTGATTTTACCACTGTTTCAAATTTATTTACAACAGTTGTTATGACTCTGACTTTTTCGTCCTTAATTAAATCTGTTAAATTATTTCCAGTTGTTGCTCTTGCTGCTTCTACTCCAATTCTATTAAATGTTTTATGAATTTGTTTATCTAAATCTACCCTATCTGTTACTATAACTACTTGTGGATTTTGTATTTCTTTATCTTCCATTAATTTTTTAGTTATATAAACCATTGTTATTGATTTTCCAGAACCCTGTGTATGCCAAACAACCCCACCTTTTTTGTCATGCTTTATTCTTTCTAACATTGCTTTTACAGCAAAATATTGTTGATATCTACATATTTTCTTCGTTCCTGCTTCAAAGATTATAAAATCTTTTATTAATTCTAAAAATCGTTCCTTTTCAAATAGTGAAATTATATCTCTATCTTGCTTTGTTACTTGTCTACCAATTACAGTTTTATCTAGCAATTCATTTTGTTTTTCCACATATTGTTCATTCCATGTTGACCAAAATTTATCAGGTGTGCCACAAGTAGCATATTTTGTTTCATTTTTATTAGCTGCCATAACTATTTGTATAAATTTAAATAATTGCGGAATATATTCTGGCTTCTGATTTCTTATGTTTTGAGAAATAGCTTGAATTATTGGTACTGATGCATCTTTACATTCTATTACTGCTAATGGTATTCCATTTACAAATAATACAATGTCTGGTCTTGCATAATCTTTACCATTCATTCTTAACACTGAAAATTCTTCTGTAATATAAAAATCATTATTTTCAGGATGTTCAAAGTCTATGTATTTTATATCAAAAGATCTTTTTGTCCCATCTACCATATTCTCTTGATATGATTTTCCCAATGTTAATAAATCATATATTTTTTCATTTGTACTAATAAGTCCTGTTACTAAATCTTCATTTAAATCTTTAATAGCTTGTCCTATTGTACTTGCAGAGAACTTATACTTTTCCCCTTTATATTCATAACTATTTATTTCATTTAATTTTTTAGCTAATGTATCCTTAAATGTTACATCTGTTAGAATATAGTTTCTTAACTTTTTATTTTCCTCTTCAGATATGTATTTATATCCTAATTTTTGTAATACTTCTATAGCTGGTCTTTGACTTGTAGACATTTCATTAGCTTCTGGTATTTTTCCTTCCATTTAATTTGCCCCCATAAATTAAATTTATATTTTCAAATTTGAAATAATTAATTTTTCAATAAGAGATTCTTTCATAATCTCATAATTTTTACTTTGTTTTTTCAATACATCTATTTTCTTATCTAATAATTTCAAATTATTTACAATAATTAATTGCATTTGCTGATCAGGTAAAATAATTGGATAATTATTTAAGAAATCTATATCTACACCTGTTTGTCCTGATGATCTTTGTGAAAGCCACTCTATTTTTGTATGCAATTTTTTTTGTAATAAAGCATAATAAATATAATCTTTTAAATATCCTTCTTTAGGAATACATTTTATTAAAGCTACATTATATGCTCCTTCCAATCCCCTTAATATTTGAAATATTGGTGGTCCATATCTTCCAATCATAATATCATCTTTTTGACAGGTTTTTTTTGCCATTTCTTTAGGTATAAATGTTAAATACTCATTAGTTTTAAAATCTCGTATTTGAATCAATCTTACATATCCATTTAATTTTTTATTCGCAAAAAACTTTTTAGCTGGTTGGCTTCCTCCTGACAAAAGTATCATATCTTTGATTTTCCCAATATTCCCAATTTTCATAATATTTTTTTCAAATATATTATGTATCATTTGCTTTTTGTATTCTTCAACTTCATCAATATATTTTTTAAGACTATTAATAATTTTTTCATTTAAATCTAAATATTTACATATTTTAGCTTGAATCTCTAATTTTGGAATTCTAATTTCTATTTGCTTTACATCTTTAAAATTTACATATATCTGCGTTCCACCTTGTGCAATAGTAAAAATTTTTTTCCTAAAATAATTAGAATTTAATACATACCATAAAAACCTCGGTTTAACACAATCCTTACATACAATTCTTTCACTTCTTTGATTATATATATATGTGTCATCTTTATCTATTAATATAGTAGAACCTATAATTTCTCCAGATGTAGTCTTATCATTTAAAATCATTACTAAGTCATCTTTATTTAATACTTTTTCCTTTGTTTTTTCATTAAATTCTATTCTATTACCATTATCTATATATTTCCCGTCTGTAGTATAATTACCAATAGATATAAATCTGTAATTTGCATCATCTGACACATATTGTTCCAATGGTGTTCCTCCAATATTATTTATAATTTCTCCAATTTTTACTTTTTTCCATTCATTCATTTTTATTTATCCTTTTCAAAATTTTCTTTTAAATAATTTACAAATGCAGAACAACTAATTAACATATATTTAGCTTCTTCAAATGTAGAATCTCCTTCTCCTAATCCATTCGCATGCCTTATTCCATTTGCATCACTTGTATACCCATACAATTTTTCAAAAGCACTTTTCATCGCTGGATGTATTTTATCTTTTAATAATTTTAATGCATCTCCTAATGTGGATTTACTGTTTTTAGTTAGTATCTGGCACATTGCTTCTACAGATGATATAGATTCCTTAATTGAATTATCAAAATCTTTTAAACTATATAATTGTTCTATTGCCTTAGAATAGTGCCTTGAAACTTCTTTATACGGATTATTTAATGTCTCTTCTATACTGCTTATTTGTTGTTCATCGACTATATCTGTTATCTTTTCATTTATAATTCTATAATTTACATTTTCTTTCTTAAATACATTTGAAATTGCTTCTATATATTCATTTTTATAATTATATCTATTGTATGTTGCTTTATCTGCTATATGAAGAAATTTAATAATTCCTTCAATAAAAGTAAAAATATCAGTATAATCATATTGTATAATAATTGTATATACTATATTAAAAACTTCTTCATAATCGTACTCATTCCCCCATTTTGGAATATCTCTTTCTGTTTTTGAGAAAAGTTCTTTATACAAATATTTTACAAATTCATCTTTTATATTCCCATCATAATTAACATACAACTCATCAAAACTTTCACTTATTACAGAATACAATTTGTTTCTTGTTCTTTCATTTAAACTATTCACTTGAACTATATCAGAAAAATGTTTAATTCCTTTTCTTTCAGAAAAACCGCCTTTTAAATGTATTTCTACTTTTTTTCCATTTATAATTGCCATATTATTCTCCCTTATAACCCTAATTCTTTTAATGATTCTTGTAATTCTTTTTCTAATACTTGAAGTTCTTTATTTATTTTTTCAATATTTTTCTTTGTTTCTTCAATATCAATTTCTTCTTCCTCTTCAAAAGTATCTACATATCTTTTTATATTTAAGTTGTATTCATTTTCTTTAATTTCATCCATAGTTGCAATATGAGAATATTTTTCAACTTCTTTGTAATTTTTATATGTATCTAATATTTTTTGAATATTTTCTTTTGTTAATGTATTTTGATTTTTACCTTTTTCATATTCACGGCTTGCCTCAATAAATAATACATCATTTCTAGTTCTATTCTTTTTAAACACAACTATTGTAGCTGGTATTGAAACTCCGTAAAATAGATTTTCTGGTAACCCTATTACAGCATCAATTAAATTATCTTCTAAAATTCTTTGTCTAATTAATCCTTCTGAAGCTCCTCTAAATAAAGCACCATGTGGTAGTACAACCGCCATTCTTCCGTTATCTGCTAAACTTTTTAACATATGCTGAATAAATGCATAATCCCCTATACTTTTTGGTGGAACTCCATATTCAAATCTATTATATGGATCCATTGAAGCTTCCATTTTAAATGTATTTTTCTTTTTACCATCATCAATAATTGTTGAATTTGCAGATTCAAATCCCTTTGCCCATTTATCTAAAGAGAATGGTGGATTAGATACTATTACATCAAATTTCATTAAATCATCGTGTTCTAAATGTAATGGATTAGCTAAAGTATCGCCCCATTCAATATGAGCATCATTAACTCCATGTAAAAACATATTCATTCTACATAAGTTATAAGTTGAACTATTACTTTCTTGTCCGTACACACTAACTTTTTTATCTTTAACTTCTTTAGATGCTTTTAATAGTAGTGAACCTGATCCACATGCTGGATCATATATTCTGTCATTTTCTTTTGGCTCAACTAATTTTGCAAGTAAAGTTGAAACTTCAGCTGGTGTATAAAACTCTCCACCTTTTTTACCTGAATCTCCAGCAAATCTTGCAATTAAATATTCATAGGCATTTCCTATTACATCTAAATTTCCTATTTTAGATGGTCTTAAATCAATATCATCATTATTGAAATCAGATAATAAGGTTTTTAATATTGCATTTTTTTCTTTCTTTTTTCCAAATACAACTTCACTATTAAAATCAACACCTGCAAATAAGTTTAATAATTTAACACCATTTAAAGTTGTTATTGTTTCTAATGCCTTATTTATAATTTCTCCTATATTCTCTTCATTTCTTTTATTATACAAATAATCGAATGTACATTCTTCTTTTAATATAAATTTGCTTCTAGAAAGATATCTTTCTATCATTTGTTCATTACCATTGTACATTTCATTTGCTTTTTCTTTTTCTTCTTTATATGTATCACTTAAATATTTAACAAATAGCATTACTAAGGCATAATCCTTATAATTCCCTCCTGGTATACTACTTCTTAAAGTATCACAAGCTGCCCATATTGTTCCATTTATTTTATCTTGTAATTGTTTTTCATTCATTTTATTTCTTACCTCCATTAATCACTTTATTTACTATTGAATTATAATAGTTGTCTTTTTCTATTATTATTTGATTGTATAATTTTTTTTGTTTATTCCAATTATAAATCAATTTTGATATTTTTTCCTGTTCTTCATATGTTACATCTGGAATATCTATTAATCTCAATTTTGCAACTGGAATTGATTTAACAGCTGTTCCTATAATAATTGTTTCTAATTGCCTACTTGCTTCTTTACTTTCTAAAAACCATTTTAAAAATTCATTTTTTATTTTTTTATTATTACACCTAATAATGCAATATAAATTATTAATTAGTAATCCTTCTGTCTTTTCATCTACTAATATAATCTTACTAGGTAAAGAAAGTCTAAAAATCAAATCGCCTTTTTGTGTAACATATCCGCTTAAATCTTCCATACTATAGAAATTATCATATTCTATATTTTCTTCGTAGCATCTTATATTAAAAACTTTATATTTATTGGTTTTAGTTCCTTTATATACAGCTTCTTTTCTTTTAAGAACCACTCCAATATATACATTTGCGATATTTTCTAGCTTCATATAAGCCTCCTCTCGTTTGTTCTAAATATTTTATAACATAATTTTAATCGTTTGTCAAGTTTTTTTGTTATATTTGTTTTAGAACACATTAAATAGGATTGGCACATTTCTGTGTCAGTTCTATCTTTCATATCTTCTATCTTTTTTCTTGTTTTTCTTTTGTTCCTTTTCCTGTTTTTGTCTTTCTTCAAAAGCTTTTATTTGCGATAATTTTTCCAAACTTTGTTTTTCTATATTGTCACATAACTTAATCTTTCTTCTAACTTTTGTAATTTTTTCTCCTATTGCTATAATATCATTTAATATTTCCTCTCTATTTTGATTTTCAGGCATTTTATCTCTTGTGTAATATAATTTCTTTCGTTCATTTATTAATGCTTGTAATTCCTCTTTAAAATCGTTTTTACGAGTATTTAATTCACTAAGAGTTGTTATATTATATTTGCATATCAATCTTGTTTGTTCAGAATATTCATCCATTTTCTTTACAGCTTCTCTCATCTCAGGAGTCAATTTGTGTTGCATGTTTTTCTTTGGAAATACTTTTAATAAGTAACAATAGTACAAATATAATGCCTTTAATCCTTTTGCTTTAGGTTTTGATTTTAAATTTCCTTTATATTTTAATTTCGTATTCCATGTTTGAGGTTTTGGATATACTTCTTTTTCTGGATTTGTATATAAAATTCTATACTCTATTCTCTCTAAAGAATATTCTTCTCCAAATGCTCTTTCAATTCTAATATTTCTTTTATATGGTTCTCTCCTTATACTAATTTTTCCCGCTCTTATATTCACAAAATATCCCATATTGTTTAAAATATTTACAAATTGCTTATAACTCCATGCTTGTTTTATTGCATAATCAATATCTTCTTTTGCAAAGGTATAATAACTTGATTTTTGTATTGCACTTTCATAATATTTATCAAAATTCACCTTGTAATTTTTATACTGACCTTTTTTCAAAACTTTAAGTCCATATTCATCGCATAAATCATCTGATGTTCTTCTAAGTAGTGCAGTATTTTCATAATTACTGTAATATTTCTTTCCATCTACAAAAGATACAGAATTTAATACAAAATGATTATGAATATGTTTTGTATTTAAATGAGTAGATACTACAACTTCAAATCTATCTCCCCACATTTCTTCAGCAAGTTTTACTCCAATTTCATGTGCTATTTCTGGAGTAACTTCTCCTTCTTCAAAAGATTGATATCCATGAAAAGCCATTATCTTATTTCTTTTACTGTATTTATATTTGTTAAATTTCTTTTTAGTTTTTATCATTTGTTTTAAAGCTGTCTTTGGCTCACAATTTATTCCTGATACAAAGAATTGTTTTTCTGTTTTATCTGCATTAGTTGCATAGTTTAATGCTTGCATAATTATATAATCACTTTCTTCTACATTTTTATTTTTTGTTTTCTTTTTATCTGTTGCATAATCAATTACATGATCTAATCTTTTGTCTACTTTCCACAAACTTGTAGTCGCCATTCTTATTCCTCCTCTCTTAAAAAGGGGATTGGGGAATTTTCCCAATATTTGAATTTCGACTGATGAAATTCATTGCTTGCTAAGACATAATTTATAAAACTTCAGATATTGAAAATGCCTAAATTTCATACAGAAACTTAAGCATTTTTATTCATTATTACTCTTCATATACATATTTTTTTATTACAATTTCATCTGCAATATTACTAATATTATTCATAAGACCTACCCATTTCATTTGATCTTTTTCCTTCAATTCTTCTGTAATATTTTCTTTTATTTTTAATTCTTTTATTAACATTTCGTATTCCTTTTTTGCATTTTTTTGTACCTCTAACAGATGACTTTGTAACTTATTTTCTATCAATAAATATGTGTATTCACCACGCCTATGCTCCTTTAAATATTGCAATCTTAATGTACTATATTTTTCTAATTTAAATCCTTTTATTTGTTCTGGAGCTTTTATATTTGGTACATAATAATCTCCTACTTTTCTATAAGTTATATCCATAACTTGCACTCTCCTTTTTTATTTTATTGGAGCTATTAAAGATATTTTTTGTACCTTTAACGCTCCTTATTTTTTGTTTTTTTGTACTAAAAACTTTACTTTTTAGCCATTTTATATTAAAATTAATTTAGAATATTTGTTGAGTTAGTATTTTGTTTGGCGACTTATACTAACTCTTTTCTTTTATCTTTTCCAGTAATATTTATTCCTTTACACATTTCATATAATCTTGAAATTATTGAATCTGCTATCTCATAATTTTTATTACAAGCTAACCTTTCTCTCAATTTTTCCCTGTTATAATTTGTTGTTATTATTACTGGTAAGTTATTTTCATATCTATTATTTATAATTGTAAATAACTTTTCTAAAGTCCACTCACTAGGTCTTTCTTTTCCTAAATCATCTATTATCAGTAAACCAATTCTTGAATATTTATTTATAATTTTACTTTCATATTCGCCATCAATACTGTATGAGTCTTTTACTTCAGTTAATAAATTAATTAATGTTCCGAAAATTACTGGTTGTCCATTTTTTATTAGTTCATTTGCTATACTTGCTGCTAAATGTGTTTTTCCTGTTCCTATATTTCCTGTAATAAATAAACTATTTGATTTCTTACCTGCTAATAAATCAGCTACATATTTCTTTGCTTTAAAATATGCTGTTTTATTTTCATTACATACTTTATAATTTTCGAAATTATAATTTCTTAATCTAGAACTCATACCACTAAGTGTATATAGTCTTTCCATATTCTTTTTTCTTTCAATTTCTAATTTAGTTAATAATTTTATTCTCTCAAACTCATCTTGTTCTTTCCAATACTCTTTTGCTTGTTTACAATTGCATCTTTCTGGTATTCTTTTTATACAAATTTCTTTACCTCCTACTACCCAAGTGTTAACTTCTTGTCTTAGTCCTTTTCCACAAAACTCACATTTTAATTCTTTTATTATTTTTGTTTTGACCATACTTTTATTCCTCCTTGTTTTTTTATTTCTTTTTTCATGAATTACTTTTGCTTTTTTAGTCTTTAAATCCACTTTCATTCTCAAATTGTGTCCCTTCTTCTATTCTATTTTTTATCTTTTCTTCTCTAATCTTTTCTTCTGTGTTACCTAACATTTGTGTAACGTTATTTTTCTTTTGTCTTTCTCTATATTCTCGTTGTCTTCTTCTGTTATCTTCTTGGATTTTTTCAAGTTTATCAGTACTTTGATATACATCCCAATTTTTTATATAGATTGTATCTTCTTTTACAATTATCATGCCAAGATTGCATAACTGTTGTATAATCGTTGTAAGTTTATTCACTGTCTTGTTCATAACTCTTGCTAGATCATCTATTGTCATTGGAATATTTTCTCCAAGTAATATAGCTCCATGTTGATTACTTTTTGCAGCTAATGTTAGCAATTGAAACCATACTCTACAATAGGTGTCCCCATCCCTATTTTTTAATAGCTTTTTTATTTTTTCATTATCAAATATATCTGTATAAATTTTAAGCCATTGTACTTGGATCATATATTAGCCCTCCTTTCTTTTATCGTACTGACGCTTGTTCCTTTTCACTTAAGTACTCTTCCAATGCTTTTACTCTAAATAAGAATTTTCCACCAACTTTAGAGCATGATATTTGTTTTCTTTTTACTAGTTGATTAATTAACCAGTATGAAATTCCTAAATATTCTGCTGCCTCACTCATTGTTAGAGTAGTTCTTTGAATTTCTGGTATCCCCATAATCTCACCTCCTTTTGGAATTTTCTTGACATATTATCTTTTGTGCGGTAAGCTATTGTTATAAGTAATCAATTACTGGCTTAGTACTGTAATTTTACTGAAAAGTCAAGTCCCAACTGGCTTGCATTTTTGTAATTGATTTTATATAGTAATCGCTTACTCTGGTAAAAGTATATCAGTAATCGATTGTATTTGTCAAAGGATTACTGTAATTTTTTTATAAATTTTTAGGAGGGATTCGTATGAATCTGAATTTTAGTGCATTTGAAGGAAAAAATATTTTTAAATTTGCTAAATATGATATTAAAGAAATAGACAAAAAGAAATATATATTTCCTGATAGTATAAATAAAGAACAATCTAGTGGTGCTCCATTAATTGATATAGAAAAAGACTTTGAAGAATCTATTTTAATAGATCTATTAAATATTGGTAAATTAGCTTTTTATAATGAAACTGATTTAGAAAAAAGTGTTTTAGACTTTGTAAATAAATATTCTACATTAGGATTAATAAACGATTTACCTTTGAATAAATACTTTTTCTTAGATGATAAAATCGTTTTAAAAGATTATAACTATATTGGAAATTCTGATTTAACAACAGTAGTAGATAGAAAAAAATATTTTAAATTGTTCTTTCCTACTTGTGATGATAATCAAATTAAGGAATTAATTAATGAAGTAACTAAATTAACTGAAACTCCTGCAATGGAAAAGTACATATTATCTGATGTAAATAAATTATTAGCAGGATCAAATTTATATTGTGAACCTCTAGATATGTTTATTCAATATGCTAAATACTTATATAGTTTATTAAATAATATTTCTAATGAAGATAATTACAATATAGATGAATTATTAAAACAATTTGAAATTAACAATATTAAAATGAGTTTATCTAGAAAAGAAACTTTATCTGTTGAATTTCAAATTACTTGTTTAAAGCAATATATAGATTATTACTTTGCTAAAACAGTAGCTAAAGATATTAATTTATTAAAGATATGTAAGTTCTGTAACAAGGCTTTTCTTGCTGTCAATCCCAAATCTGAATATGATACTCCTCAATGCAAGAATAAAGCTAATGTTTATAAAAATAGGGCAAAAAATAAATAGTAGCAGTTAAAAGCTACTATTTATTTTTATACTTTTTGTTTCTTGCTTTTGTTATTTCACTTCTATCAGAAGCATTTGGAATAATATGCCAAACTATATTATACATTTCTTCTGGCTCAATAATCCAAATATATTTTTCTTCACAGATTAAATTTCTAAGCTTATAACTTTCAGATTTTTCACATTTTAAATCATTTTTGACATATTCTAAAACATCATTTTTTGTTAATGTATCAAATAAATATTTTATAAAATCTATTGAATATGAAAATTTATAAAATGGTCTTAATCTTTCAGTTTTTATTTTATCATATTCTTTACTATTTATTATTTCTTTTAAAAACTCATTATTTTCTTTCATTATTTCATATGTTTCTATACTATTATTATATACATCAATATAATATTTCAATTCTACCTTGTCAAGCTCCATAATTAAATTGCTATCTTTAATAGTTTTTCCAATGATATACTCCTTTAATTTTTCTTCCGTTAATAATTCTTGTAAAATATTATTGTTTAGTTTAAACTCTTTATTATTTGACATTAATAATGTTATATTTTTAATAGTTTGGTCAGTTGGTATATCTACATTATTTATTAATTCTATGTATTTTTGTAAATATAAATTATAATTTCTAGTAACAATACTATATAATTGTATATCTATTTCTTTTATTATGTATCCTATTTTCATAGAAAAATTTATTGCATTGTCATAGTCAGTAAGCATTAATGGATCTCTTAAGATTCTGTACATATCGCTTTTATTCTCATCTGTTAAATTCAAAATAATTTCCTGATTAATTATCAATTTATCAAAAAATATTCTTATTAAATTTACATCTTTTATGCTATTTGAAATATTTTTATCTAATATTTTTATAATTTCTATAAAATCATTATCTCTATATTTTATGTTATTTATTTTGTTTACTATGTATTCAATTTCATTTTCTTTTACTCTGCTAAAATCACTTAATTGTTTTAGTGAAAATATATCCGTTAATAAATTTATTTCATCTTCACTTATAATTGGATATGGTACGAAAAATAAAGTTTTATATTTATCATACATTCCATTTTTTATTATTTCTTTTCTTAGTAAAATCACATTCTCTTCTAGAATATCTTTTATTTTCTTTATTAATTCTAAATTTTCATTAACATTATTATTTAAGTCTATTTCATCACATCGATTTTGCAATATTAAATTTATCCATAAAGTTTCATTAAAGTTATTGTCTTTTAATAATTTTAATATATTATCAGATATTTTTTCTTTTATTAACATTAAGTTTATATTTTTTAAATAATCAATTGATATATCACTTACATTTAATCCATTTAAATATTCTACAATTTCTTTTTCATCTATTTTTTCTCTGTTTTTAATAAATGCTTTGGTTATATTATCAAATAATAAATTATTTACTTTATTATTTTTCATAAGAAATACTATTAAAACACTAGGCATTGTTTCTAATTTTAAATTCTTATCTATTCTTGTATAAATTTCTACAGCTCTGTTAAAATTTTCATAAGATAATTTTTCTTGATTTATTGTTTTTGTAATATATTCCACATTTTTCGAATTTACTAAATTTTCATTTATCAATTGTAATTTGATCTTTGTATCATTTATTTCTAATAACTCTTCTTCAGAAATTATAGGGATATCTTTATCTACAAATATTGGTTTAAAACATAATATATACTTAGGAAATGTTACTTCTATTATTTTTTTTCGTGCTGCTATTATTTCTTCAGTAGTTAACTTTTTTAAATCTTCTTTTATATATTCTGCATATTCTCTTAATAATTTTTCTGAATTCACATTATAATTGTTAATTTTACTAATAATTCTACCTGATTCATCAACATTTTCCATTTTCCATTTAACATCTTCCTCTAATGTTGATAAGACATTATTATAAAAACTCTTTAATGCTACTTTATACAAAATTTCACTTTCAAACATATTTCTATTAAATGATACTTTTTCATTTTTTCTTCTTTCAAAAGCTTTATAAATAATTTTTTCATTAGTTTCTAATGCTTTCTTTATTTTATTATCATCTATAGTCTTGATTTTATCTGGATATAAAATTATATTTTCAACATAAACTTCATTACTAGTTTTTATTTTTTGTCCTCTTGGATAATTATAAAAATATAATCGAAAATCTTCATCTATTAATTCTGATATTATCATTTCTGCTATTTCGTTAGAAAAAGTTTCATTATTGCTATTAATTAACTCTTTAATTTTTTCTTTTCTTTTATTTCTGTCAATATTGCTTTCTAGTTTTATTTTATATGACTTTTCTAAAAGATTATTAAATTCTTTTTCTTTCTCAATAAATATTTTCATTTCTAAGGGATATTTGTTTTCTAAATATGCAACTATCGCACATTTACTATATTCTATTGTGTCTATTTTTTCATCACTCTTAAATTTTAAATTTTCATATATTTCAAAACTTCTATTAAGCCTTTCTTTAATATCTCTTATTGTTAAATTCTCTCCCTTTATAATATATGAAAATTGTTCTGGAAGTCTATCTTTTATTTCTTTTTGATACACTACTTCTCCATTTTGCTGTTTTTGTTTTAATAATTCCAAAACTATTTTTTCATAATCACTATAATGAATTGTGTTCAAATTTACTTTAAAGTAAAAGGCTTTTTTATACAAATCACTTTTATATTCATTATTAGTTTTTTTCTCTAATTCTTCTAATGATGCTTCAGATTTTACTTCAATAATAAACACAATCTTATCTCTTATTTCTTCTTTCAATACACTGTTAAATTTATATATTTCTTTAACAAAATCCTGTATCTCTTGCTTACTATTTGCCCTATCTAAATCGTCTATAATAATAATTTTCTTTTCATTTTCCTTTAAATCTTCTGTTATTTTTTTTGCAATTTCTATATAAATATCATCTAAATCATTCTCACTTGGTTCCCTTCTTCCTTGAGAATTCCATAAAGAAAATATTACAGACTTGTCAATCAGTATTTTTATTGTCCTCCATATTGCTAATCCCAAAAATATAATTCTAGTATTAATTAAAATACTATAAATTACTTTTATTAAATTCTTTAAAAAAGTTTGATTTGACAAATCTACAAATGAATGTAAATTTAAATAAATTGAATTTTCGTAAATATTACCTGGCATGTCTTTTAATATAATATATATTAATAAAAATATTGCTGGTAATAACATCTTTTTTAATATTTGCTTGTCTGATAATATTATTGATATCATTCCATAGCTCTTGCTTAATTTTTTACTAATATATTTGGCAAAAGTTTCATCTTTTCCCATACTTAACTGAAAAAGAAAATTTTTTGTTAATGCTTGAATATTATTATTCTCTATTTTTTTATTATTTCCCCACATATTTACATTAACTGTATTATTATGTTTCTTTTTTATTAATTCAATTAAACTAGACTTGCCTGTTCCATAATCTCCAATTACTCCAATTATATTTGCACCTTCATCTATTGCTTTATTTATCCTTTTAGCATAGCTATTAATTCCTAAAACATCTTCTGTTTCATCTTTGATTGGTTTATTAATGAATATTATTGTATTTTCTTTTTCATTTTGCTCTTTTACAAGTTCCATATTTATAGCTCCTTTTAATTATATAAAAAAAGAAAAGTAGCACTTAATCTACTTTTTCTTTGGTTACCTTATAATTATATCTCATTTTGTATATTTTTTCCATATTTTTTATATAATATTTCATTTTTTTAATATTTTACCATTTCTTATACATAATATTACATTTTATATAGTATTTTATTGTTCTATATATTTTCTTTTATGAATTTTTGTGTAATCTTTGTAACACTTGAAAAATAAAGAAAAACTACTAGAATTAACATTAAAATTGTAGTATAATCATGACAATTAAATATTAACAAACTTCCACCCATAGTTATGCTGAAAGGAGGTGAAAAAAGCAATGGCTGGAAGTATTGAAAAAAGAGGTGAAAATACTTATAGGTTAGTCGTTTCAGGTGGTAAAAATCTTGATGGTACTAGATGTAAAAAAACAAAAACTATACATGGTACAAGAAAAGATGCTGAAATAGCCTTAGCAGAATTCATTACAGAAGTAAATCGTGGATTAGTTCCAGAAGGGAAGTCAATTACCTTTGAAGAATTCTTTTATATTTGGGATGAAAAATATGCTTCAAAAGAATTAGCACCAAAAACTTATTCAAGATATATTGGAATATTAAAATCTCGAATTCTTCCATATTTAGGTTCATTTCCTTTAGACAAAATCAAACCCACAGATTTAATGAACTTTTATGATATGCTAGAAAATGATACTCAGATAAAGAGAATAGCAAAAAATAATGGTCAAAGAACTTTAAAACCATTATCTCCAAAAACAATTCTAGAGCACCATAGACTAATAAGTGCCATGTTACAAAATGCAGTATACTGGCAGTTGTTACCTTCTAATCCTGCTAGAAGAGTAAAACCACCAAAGACTAAGAAAACTAAAATGGAATTTTTCAATGATGATGAATGCAAGTTTCTTATACAATCTTTAATGGAGCTTACTGGAAATAATTTAAAGTATAAAGCAGCAATTCTTCTTGATATTTTCTCTGGCGTAAGACGTGGAGAACTTATTGGACTTGAATGGTCTGATGTAGATTTTAAAAATGAAACTATTAATATTAATAAATCTACTCAGTACTTACCTGAAAATGGAATTTTTGATAAAGATACTAAAACAGAATGTTCTAATAGAATTGTTCCAATACCAAATTATATTACAAAAACTCTTCTTGAATATAAAGAATGGTATGATGAACAAAAAGACATCTGGGGAGATAAATGGATTAACTCTAATAAGCTATTTATACAAGATGATGGGAAACCTATGCATCCAGATACAATTGGAAAATGGTTTAAGCCTTATATTGAAAAATTAGGACTACCTATAATTAAATTTCACGGTATTAGACATACAAATGCTACTCTCATGATTGCTAATAATGTTGATATAGCAACAGTATCTGCAAGACTTGGACATGCAAGTATTAATACAACTATAAAATACTATGTGCATCCACTAGAAAAAAATATGAGAAAAGCAGCGTATGTATTACAAGACCTATTAATAGGTGACAACTAATAATCTTTTTTCAATAAAATTACAAAAATTGCTTTTTTTAAGTCTTATTGTGAAATTTTAGGCTATTTATAGCTATTTAAAGTAGCTTGTGTCCCCAAGCTGTCCCCAAAATAGCCTAAAATATACTTTTATATAAAAAATAAAGAGTCCACAATCTCTTGCGACTCTAGGTTTTAATCTTGGTTGCGGGGGTAAGACTCGAACTTACGACCTTCGGGTTATGAGATATAATTTTGATTACTTTTTATTTTTTATAAAGCTATATTACTTCCGAATAATTTATTTATTGCTTTTTTTATATTCTTATCGTCAAGTCCAAATCTTTTTAATTGCATAATATAAACTAATCTTTCTAAATAAATAATTCCTACAAATCCATCAGAATCTAAATCAATGTCCATATTTCCATGTGCGAAATCATTTCTTAACTTTTGTAAATTTGTAAATATTTTATCTTTATTTTTTATATGATTTAAACTACATAAATGCTGTAAGAATACTTCAGATGCATCTTTTAATTCCATATTAGTATAAATAAGTTTACTTTCTAAGTTATCTTTTCCAATATTCTCAACTATTTTTTCTATTATCTTGCTTTTTGTTTTATCATAATTACTAGATAATTGTAACAAATCCTTTTTTATTTCTTCAATTTTATTTATTTTAGTCTTTCTATGTTTCACACCATTAGGAAATAATTGACTAAATTCCCATTCAAATGCAGAAGAAATTACAACAAAGATTTGCGGTGTAATCTGATTTCTCTTTATTTCATTCTCTGGTATATGTCGTATAAAAATTTTCTCATCAATAATTGCTTGCAATATTTTATCATCAATTGTTTTTATAAAATCATATTCTATATAATGTTTTTTTACATAATCTTCTTCTGGATTGACCATATTATGTACCCAGATAGTCATTTGCCCAACCTTCAAATATCTGCCTTCTTTATCTCTTATAAGTAATTCTATACTGTTTAAATTAATATTTTACCTATAGTATAAATAAGATATGAATGTATAACATGACATTATAATATCATAAATTAACTCATAATTAACTAATAAACTATTCCATTCAAATTTTAGAATAGTATTAGCAGAAAAAAATTATTAATATTTTTTTTTGAGATTTTTCTTTTTATTTCAAAACTATAGTCAATTATAGTATTTTTTACCTTTATCTGCTTTTTTCTCGAATTTACTTCTTCAAATGGTTTTATTGAAATATTCATATTTCCTTTTTCATCATATTTAAATTCACTTAATACCCTTGTGGAATCATATATATAATCTAATTCCTTTGCATAAATGTTTAGAGCATCAATTCTTTGTTCTTCATGTTTAAATTCTATCATTCCAAATATTCTAAAAGTTGAAACTAAGCATATACTATCCAAATTATGATTATGAAATATAATAGCATCATTCCAATTTGGAAACAATTTAACTTTTAACACTTGTATATTATAAGTTTCTTCATGTTTTTCATCTAAATTATCAGCAAATTTTTTCAGATTAACTCCATTTTCATTAACTACTGTTATATATTCATCATCTAACTCAAATCTATATTTTTCATTATTATAAATATAATATCCGCTTTTCATGTTCCGCCTATCTATCACAATTGATATAAAATGTTGTTTCTACCATTATATCACCATACATAAAATTTAGAATATAATATACTACTCGATGTTGCTGAATATTCTGCCATTTTTAATTTTATTATTAAATGCACATCTTGATAGCAATTCTAAAATGATGTATTGTCAATATATCCATTTTTCAAATAATTTTATTATGTATAAATATAACTAGATTATTTTCACTCACTTATCTCTTAAAAAACTTTTGTAGCTCGCTCTCTTTATAATAAAACACTTTATCTGTATCCTCTAACCTAACAGCAATCTTATTCCCAACAATATTAGTAACTTCTCCCGCTTCCAAAGTTAATTTTACTCTAACAAAATCACCAATTTTAAATTTACTAAATTTAGAAGATGAAGAATTTAATAAGTCCTTAAAGAATCCCATAAATATTTCCTCCTTTTTACTAATACCTATTCTTTAATTTATAGAACCTTAATACAAATCACTTTTATACATTAAACTTTCATTTTCCGTGGCATTTTAATTTAAATCATTAAACTCCCACAAACTCAAATGACCTTTAGCCTCAATTAGTTCATCAAAAACTTCTACATTATCTAACTGCCAACCATAATTTTCTTGAAAAGAACTTTTTGTATAAATTTCACTATTTTCCTTCAGTAATTTTTCTTTAAAATCTGGTGACATTTTTATACAATCTACTAATGTTACTTTTCCAAGTATTTTTCCAATTGGCAACTCTTTTGGCAAATATTTTTCTAATCTCTTTACTGCCTCTTTATCAATCCCTTTGCCAGCATGTATTAATAATTCACCTCTATATTTTGTTTTCCAACTTCTAAATTCAAATCTTTTATCTCCTTGTATTATTAAAGTCGCCCATGGTTGTTTTATTGTTAATACTTTCATATTAAATTTCATTCCTTTCCAAGGCACAAATAGTTATAAAAGAATTTTCTTTCAAACTACCTCCCCAAAAGTTTGTATATATTTTTTATATCATATATTAAATATTTTCTCAATGATTATGTAGTACAATTTTATAACAAAGTATGTGTCAAGTAAATGTAGGCAAAATATAAAAAATGCCTACATTAATTTCACACTAACCATAACAAATATTATACAACATCAATTTTTATGCTAACATTACATTATAAACAAAAATCTTAATTTTAGGCAGTTTGCCAAGTGACAAATCAATAAAAGGCTCTTTTGATAGTGATATAAAAAAAGGAGAATTTAATGATATAAAATATCTTTTAAATAAATTTCTAAGCATAAAAACTGTATTGGTAAAGTCAGAAATGGCATTTAAATAATATATAAAATACAATAAAATAGTTTATAATTATAAATATGTTCCTTCCTCTAGTAGTGCAAATACAAAATACTCTCTTTTAGAAAAAGTAGAATATTGGAAAAAAGCTATGTTTGAATAAACATAGTCTTGAACATCAATCAATTGTAATACTACCTTATAAAAATAAATTTTTACCAATTATTGTTGACAGCCATTAATAAATATGATACTTTCATTCTATACAAACCTTAAATATGGAGGATTCATGATGTATAATAATATTGATAAACGTTGTATTCTAATTTTTCCAAAATTCAAGAATATAGATTTAATTCAAAAAATAAGAAACAAATATGATCCATTAGCAAATTTAATAGCACCACATATCACTTTAGCATTTCCATTTTCTGATGATATATCTAATGAAGAGCTAATTTCAAAATTAAACAGTTTGCTAAAAAATTTTAAACCATTCACAATTAACTTTAAAGGAATATCTTTATCTCATGATAATTATATATTTTTAAATTGTGTTAAAGGAAATCAAGAAATTATACAATTACATGATGAAATATATAACGAAATATTACCAAATCATCTCAAAAAATCTATTAAATACATTCCACACATTACGCTTGGGCAGTCAAACAGTATTGAGGGACTAAATTCTTTTACATACGAATTTAAATCAATTGTTAATGAAGTTTCAATTGAATTAATAGGAAAAAATGAAGAATCAATTTTAATTAAAACCATAAATTTAGGAGGTTAATTGTAATGCCAAACCTATATATCATAACTGGTCCAGCAGGAGTTGGAAAAAGTACAGTTTCAAAAAAACTTGCTATAGCAAGTAAAAAATCTGCATTAATTGAGGGTGATGATATTTATCACCAAGTTGTTGGTGGATATGTACCAGCCTGGAAAGGAAAAAATCATTTACAAACATTTTGGAAAGTTTGTATAAATATGATTAAAACATATTTAGATGATGGTTTTGATGTTGTTTTTAATTACATTGTTACTCCTGAAAATTTGGAGTTAATTAAAGCTAAAATTAATGATTATCATATTAAGTTTGTTGTTTTATTGGTAGATGAAGCTACTTTGCTTTTAAGAGATAAATCAAGACCTGAAGATTGTCAAATGAAAGAACGTTGTATTACTTTATTAAATAATTTTAAAAATAGGAATTATAATCCTCAAAATATATTGGATACAACTAATTTGTCTGTTGAGGAAATAATTAATATTATCCAAAATGATAATAAATTTATTTTGTGAGAGGTCTCTGTATGAATAGTATAGAATTTTTGAATAAAACTTTAAATGTAAAAATTGATAGACCAATAGGAAGTAGCCATCCTGATTATCCTAATCATATTTATTTAGTTAATTATGGATATGTTCCAAATACAATTAGTGGAGATGGCGAAGAACTGGATTGTTACATATTAGGAGAATACAAGCCTTTAAAAGAGTATACAGGAAAATGTATTGCAATAATCCATAGATTAAATGATGATGATGATAAACTTGTTATAGCTCCAGAAAATAAGAATTTTACCAATAATGAAATCAAATTATTGACAGATTTTCAAGAAAAATTTTTTGAAAGTGAAATTATAAGAAGTTCAGGTTATCTTGAGTTTAATAAAAATATTCCTGAATTATCTGTTACTAATTTGGAAAATAGTTTAAATTTTTATAAAACTGCCGGTTTTAAAATTGAGTATGATAGACCTGAAAATAAATTTTCATTTATTAGTTTGGGTGAAATACAATTTATGTTACAAGAAATTTCTACAAATGATAAATGGGATATTGCCCCTCTTACCTATCCTTTTGGTAATGGAATAAATTTTCAACTGGAAGTAACTAATTTAGATAAAATCTATAATAGTTTTAAAAATGCGAATTATAAAATCGCATTTGATATTGAAGAAAATTGGTATCGCCAAGATAATAAATTATTAGGAAATAAAGAATTTTTAATACAGGATCCTGATGGCTATCTGCTAAGATTTTCTGAGGATTTGGGTGAAAAGGATGTGTGAAATATGGTTGAAATAATAAATTATGATAATAAATATGCTGAAGATATTTCGAGAATTATTATACTAAACTTGTTAGAAATTAATTCTAAAGATTATAGTTTAGAATTTGTTAAAAAAACATCTGAAGAATTTACTCTAGATGAAATTAAAAAGAATTTTCCTAAAAGAACAAAAGTATTTATTTCTTTAGAAAATGATGAAGTTGTTGGTACTGCTAGTCTTGATAAGTCTTGGTACAATAATGATGGTGAATATTGGATTTTAAGTGTTTTTGTTGATATATCTCATCACAACCAAGGTATTGGTAAAATGCTTATAAATAAAGTAGAACAATTTGCCAAAACTATCTCAGCCAAAAAATTAGTAATTCCTGCATCTATTACTGGATGTGAATTTTATCATAAATTAGGATATGAATATAAAAATGGTAAAAAAGAATTAAATGAAGAAAATATGTATATAATGGAAAAATATTTGTCTTAGTAATTATATTTCTAAAAAATTTAGGAGGTATCTTATGAACATAAAATTAAATTATTCTATTTCAACTGATGAGTTTTTAGAAATGGTTGAATCTGTTGGATGGAAGACCTATTCAAAGGAGCAAGTTGAAACAGCTCTAAAAAATACAATATATATGGTAAAAGCATCTGTTGATGGCAAACTTGCAGGAATCGGACGAGTTGTTGGTGATAACAGCATTGTTTGTATGTTGACTGATATTTGTGTTAAGCCAGAATTTCAAGGACATGGTATTGGACTAAAAATTACGTTGGAATTAAAAAAATATATAGAAAGGGTTTTAATAATATGGATGAACAACAATTAAGTAATTTAAAAAATGAATTATCTAAAATAAGAGATAATATAGGACAAGTATATTCACAAGACAGCAACAATCAAACAAAAGAAGAAATTTCTAATGAATTACAATCTAGTTGGAGAAAATTTAAAGAATTACTACAAGATGCTCCAATTGAAAATAAAGATATTTTATTAGATGAATTAGGAGCTGATTTCTTTAATGGTTTAAGTGATAGATGTGTTACTGATAGAGCAGATAATTTTATTATGATACTTGAGGGATATATTAGTGGAGTTCAAACTCATTTAAATGAAAAAGATTATGATACTTTAAATCAAAGCAATATTAGAAGTGGCCTTGTTGGTTCTATAGAAGAATATGGTGAAGATAGAAGTTCTGAGCCAATGATTGAAACTTATAGAGAAGAAGCTTATTATATTATAAGAAAATTAGGAACAAGAATTGATATAAATCCAGAGGACTTTATTATGCAATATAAAACAGCTTTTGATAGAATTCTAGAACACAGTCATGAAAATATAAATGAACTATTGAAAAATGATAGAGTTAGTCTTATAAATGAAATTGAAAATTTATTACCAGAAAGTGAAAAAGAAGCTTTTAAAAATTCTTTAAAAGAAGGTGCCCCTACTTTGGAGCAACAAGAATAGGATAGTAAAAAGTTTATGGATAGCCAAAAAAATCAAGATGATTCAAAAGATATTAAGCCTTTAAATACTGATTTTAGAATGATATAGAACATATCTTTGCCTACCACTGGTAAAACCTGTTGATTATTCAAGCTAAAGTGCCATTTATAAAAACCTTCCTTGATGTTTTATCATGGAAGGTTTTTTCATATTTTTTCTCTAATATCTTATATATTATTATCTTCAAGTTTTACAGTGGAGTGGATCAGCACTTTCTCCCCTACAAAAATTCTCAACTCTATTTCAAATCATTATTAATTTTGTGTGCAGGAAACTTGTTTTCTTTTAATAGTGTTTTTGATACTTGTGGCAATAATGGATATTCATCTATTTTGTCTAAATCTAACCATTCGTATTGCAAGAAATCTTCCCCTTCATTATTTTTTAATGTGTATTCTATTTTTTTATCTTCTTCATTTACAAATTCTGCTTTATGAATAAATAGTATTTCATGAAATTTACTGCCACTCATTTTGAAGAAATTTTCTATTGTTCCTATATATCCAGTTATTTCAATTTCTTTATTAAGTTCTTCTTTTATCTCTCTTTTTACAGTTGTTTCTGAATCTTCTCCTATCTTTACCCTTCCACCTAATAATGCATAATGGTCTGAGTTTATGTTTTTATGTACCAATATTTTATTATTGTGAATTATAACTACTACTGCTCTTATATTTAATTTATAATCTTCTACATCTATTGTTAAATCCATTTTTGCTTTCCTCCCATTATAATAATTTTTTAATATATATAATCTTTTATAATGTCATAAAGCTTATGTGTTGGAAATCCTATTGCAGTTGTGTAATTTCCTTCTATTTTTTCTACAAATACGCAAAATTCATTTTGCATGCCATATGCTCCTGCTTTGTCCATTGCATTTCCTGTTTCTATCCATCTGTCTATTTCTTTGTCTGTCATTTGTTTTAGAAATACTTTTACTTCATCATATGTTTTTATTTCTTGGTGATTACCGTCTTTGTCTATTATTACACTTAATCCAGTAAATATACTGTGTGTTCTGTCTCCTTCTAGTAATTCTTTTATCATTTGTTTTGCATGTTCTTTGCTTTTTGGCTTTCCATATATTTTACCGTTTTTTGTTACAATTGTGTCTGACCCAATAATTATTCTGTTTCCTTTGGTTTTTTCGTAAATGTCTTGTGCTTTTATATGTGCTAATCTTTCAACTTGTTCTTGTGGTGTTAATCCGTCTTTTAGTTCTTCGTTTACTCCACTTACCATAATTTCAAATTCTGGTACTATTAGTTTTAATAGTTCTTTTCTTCTTGGTGAACCAGATGCTAATATGATTTTCATTTTTATTTTCTCCTATCAATTTTTTATTACTATATCATAATAATTTCCAAAAGTCTACAAAAATTTTGCATTTATCTTGTTATCTTTCTCGTTTTGTGATAAATTAAATTTAGATATTAATAAATTTATTGAGGTGATAAAAATGGAGTATATTTATAATCCTAAAGGTGTATGTTCAAAAGTTATGAAAATAGATGTTGAAAATGATGTAATTAAAAATGTTGAAATTATTGGTGGATGTCCAGGAAATACTGTTGGAGTGGCAAGATTAGTTAAAGGTATGGATATTGATGAGGCAATTAAGAAGCTTAAGGGTATATTATGTGGTAATAAGGGAACTTCTTGTCCAGACCAACTAGCAAAAGCTTTGGAGAATATAAAGCAAAACACATAAACACCAATTAAAACCTGTTTATATAAAACTTTTCTTGATGTGTTGTATTTTAACTGTTTATTACTTCTTCAATTTGTTTGATTGTGATTGGACCTGGTCGTATTATTTTGATTTGTTCTTGTGTACAATCTACTATTGTACTAGCTTTTCCTAATAATACTTTTCCTTCCATCATTCCGTCTAAATTTGGACATGATTTTTCTATTTCTTCTAAGTTAGTACAAGTTGGTTCTCCACTCTGATTTGCACTACTCATAAAAATTGGGCTTTCTACTTTTCTGATTAATTTTTCTAATGCTTTTGAAGTTGCCATTCTTACTGCAATGGTATCTTTTCCATTGTTTACATATGCTGGTACTTCTGGTTTTTTCTTTAAAATTAATGTAATTGGTCCTGGCATGAATGCATGAATTAATTTTTCTGCTTTTTTGTCTACTAGTGCAATATTTTTTATCTGTTCTTCATCTGCACACATAATTGGCAATAATTTTGTAATTGGACGATGTTTGATTGATATTAATTTATCATGTGCTTTTAATGAGTTTATTCTTGCACATATCCCATAAACTGTGTCTGTAGGTACACTAATAACACCGTCATTTTTTAGTATTTCTGCTAATTTATTTATTTCATTTTGTTTATATCTTTTTATCATATTTATTTCTCCATTATTTTAATATTTTGTAAACAGAATAAATTATAGCATCTTATCTAAAAAAAGTATATAATTTTATTGACATTTTGTATACAAACTGTGTATAATCAATAGTGGCTTTTAAAGATAAGCTTTTTTATTCAATGTTCTAAAAAATTTTTTTCAAAATAAAAAAGGAGGCAATATGTTAAAAATATATAATATTAAAGAAAAACAAGAATTTCTTCGAGAAGTTGCCGAACTAACACAAAAAGAATGGGGTCATCAGACAAATTCTGAAGAAGAATTTGAAAAAAAGGTTCAAAATAAGATTTCTAAAATTGTTCAAAACTTTAATAATCCTTCATATTGCAAATTGATTTTACTGGAAAATAATAATTTAATAGGTTTTATATCTATCTTCCCTACTGATGGAGATGAAAGAATTGATTTAACTCCTTGGTATGCTACTATGTTTGTTAAAGAAGATTATAGAGGTAACGGTTATTCTAAAATTCTTAATGATGCTATTTTGTCTGAGGCTCGAAAGAGAAATATCCCTAAATTATATTTAAAAACAACTCTAAATAATTATTATGAAAAATTTGGTGCTACTTATTTGGAAACACTGCAAAATGGAGAAAAATTATATTATTTTGATATTAAAACAAATAGAATTTCAATTATTGGTGGATCTGGTAGTGGAAAAAGCACTTTGGCTAATATATTGTCTAAAGTACTAGATATTCCTGCTATTCATTTGGATGCTATTAATTATAATGCAAATTGGGTTGAGATAGATAAACATAAAAGAGATGAAATTATTTCTTCAAAATCTAAAGAAGATAAATGGATTATAGATGGTAACTATAATAAGACCTTAAAAGAACGTTTGGATAGAGCTAATTTAATTATTTGGTTAGATTATTCAACTTTTGCACATTTGAAAGGTGTTTCAAAAAGGATTATAAAGAATTTTAATAAGGAAAAATTTGAGCTTCCTGGTTGCAAAGAACGTCTTGATTTTAATTTTATCAAGTATGTCATTACATATAATAAAAAGAATCGTCCTAAAGTTCTGGAATTGCTTAATGATGTTCCTGATTATAAATTATTAGTTTTTAAAAAGCAAAAAGCTTTGAACAATTGGTTAAAGAGTTTTTCTAAAAATGAAAATATATTGGATATGATAAAAAGAAAGTAAGAATACTTAGTTGTATATCCTTACTTTCTTTTTTAATTCATATTTTATTTTACAGTAAAATCTAAAGAATTTGAAATATGATACATACCATTATAAACACAAACAATATTTTCAAACCTATAATTTCCTTCTAAAGTTACTAGCAAAGGTATTTCCATTCTAGTTGTATTTTCATTTTTGTAAAATGTTACATAATCTATTTGATTATTAGTTAAGTAATATTTATTATAATCATATTCTTTTTCGGCTAATCTTAGTGAATTTGGAAGAGCAATTCTTATTTCGCCATCATATTTTTCATTAAAGTTTATTTCTAATGTAACACTATTTCCCTTCTTCAAATCTCCTTTTAGATTTATACTAATGTCTTTTTTAATTTTATCACTTTTAATATTTTCTATTAGAGTTTGATAATAATATGAAACTACTAAATCATTACTTTCTGTTTCAAATTTTATTTCGTTTAAATCTTCACTATTAATTGTTAATGTTTGAACTTGCATTCCATTAACTGTTACTGTTTCATTAATATCACTGCTTGTTATTTTTACTGTGTCTTGTTTTTCTATTTCGTTTACATTGTTTTCAAAAAATGCTAATATTGCAAATCTCAAATATTCGTCTTCAGGAGCTTCTTCTATAAGTTCATTTATTTTTGTGATGGCATTATTATTATCTATATAAGTTTCAATTAAAGCAATTAATGATTTATATTGATTTGCTTCTTCTTCTGATAATTGAATAGTATTATATAATTCTTTGGCATTTTGATAATCTCCTAAAAATTCTAATGATAGTGTTACTAATAATTTGTTGTAATTATCTATGTCTGGCTCTTGTTTTAAATATAATAAATCTGCTAAAACTGGTTCATTATTTGCTGATGATAGTAGATATATTTCAAATATGTTGTCATCTTTTGCTATTTCTGTATTAATACCATTTGTTATTGCACTACTATAATATTCTTTTGCAAATTTACTTATTAAGGCTGTAAGAACAATGTCTTCTTCTCCATTTTTTAGGTTTTTGAAATATGAATCTCCTATATAATCAGATAAGTTAATATAGTTGCTTGCATTTTGGGTATTATAATATTCATTTTTCAAGTTTTGTACTTTATTATATGCAATTTGTGTGTCTAGTCTTTGTGTTAAAGTTTGTTCAATAAAATCAATGTATTCTAAATATTGTTTCATTTCTTTGTTGTAAATTTCTAGTACTACTGGATTTCTGGTTGGTTTTATTGTACTTTGATTTTTTATGTCCATAGTTTCTTTGTTTTGAATTTCTTGAGCTGATTCTACTATATTAAATTTGTATTCTATTGTATCTTCTTGATTTTCATGTTTTCCTCTTATTACTGCTGTATAGGTTCCAAATGGTAGTTTTCCAAAATTAACTGTTGTTATTTCATTTGTGCTTCCTGTTGCATTTAATGTTTGGTTTAGTTCTTTTATTGTGAATTCATATTCAACATCATATTTTTCTTCTGCAATTGCTGTTGCATTTAATACTAAATCGTCTGTAGTTTTTACATTTCTTGGTTCTGTATATTGGATAAAGAAGTCTAATTTAGATGTTATCTCTGTTTTGTCTACTCCTAAGTATAAGTCTTTATTGGCACTGTGTACTGTTACAATATATGTTGTTACATTGTCTGGCAATTTGAAGGTTACTGTTGCTTCTCCTTTCGAGTTAGTTGAGATTGTTTCAAAATAAGCTGTGTCACCAAAGTCTCCTCTTGGTTCACCATCTCCTCCACCACCTAATTCTGGCATAATTGATAAATAATCTCTATATGTTGAATATGTGTATATTGGATAATTTTTGTTTTGGTAAATTTTTTCTACTATATTTGTTATATCTTGCTCTATTTCAAATACTGCTTTGTTTACAACACTTACATTTACAGTTGATTTTATTGGATTTCCTTTGTTTGTGGTTTTAATTTTTAGTGTTACTTCATCTCCTGGTTTGTATTCTTCTTTATCTGCTGTTATTTCAATATCTATTTTTCTGTCTTCTTCTTGGAAATCGAAATAGTATATTGGCATTCTATAGAATTTGCCATTATATAAATATGTTGATGTTATTTTGCATCCTGGAAAGTCTTTTTCTTCAAATGTGTAATTAAAATTGTTGTCTTCTATAATGTCTGTTTTGGTTATATCTTCTTGTAATACAATTCTTAGTATTTTTCCTTGATTTTGTATTTCTTGTATTCCATTTTCTGTGCATTCTGCTAGTGTTAGATTTACTGTTTCTCCAATTGTGAATTCTTCTTTATCTCTTTTTAATAAATATCTGTATGTATAATATGAATACATGTCTATATCATAACTTGCTTCATATAACATATCTCCTGATTCGAAAGATTCATAAAACACTCCTGAATTATCTATACTGTACTCATCATAAATGTATTCTGTTTCTATTACTTCATTTCCTTTTCCATCTTTATATTTGAACTGTAATTCATATTGATATCTGTTTTCTTCTGTATCTGTTTTAATATCTAAGGTGTTTGTATCAAATTCTATTTTTCCGTTTTGTGTAACCATTTTTGTTATATTTGTTGTATTCTCACTTATTTGTTCATATGAATATTCTTCTTCATTTTCTTTTGTGTATTTATTATATTGGTATCCAATCATATATCTTTGATATACAGTTTCTTTTAGGTTGATTTCTATTTCTGTATTATAAAATCCATCATAAATTTCTTGTAAATCATAGTCTACTTGTGTATTTCTATCTGTTGCTAATTTATATAATGTTACTTGATATTTGTTTCCTTCTGTTTTTTCTATTTTTGAATATGTGTTTTTGCTAATTACATATATTTCTAAATATTGTTGTGTTGTATTGTATTCTTCTAAATCTCCATTATATATTTTTATTGTGTCCATATATGGTATTGTACTTTCATTTTCTCGTTGGTTTAATGTTATAGTAAATTCAGCTATTCCTTCTTCATTTGTTGTTTCTCTATATGTAATATCATTGTATTCTATTGCTATTGTTTTGTTTGGTACATTTAATCCTGTTATATGTTTTACTTGTACTTTAAGGTTATATTCACTTCCTGAAAGAGCATAATTTTTGTCTTTTATTATTTCATATATATAATTTTGTAATTCGTAATTTTCTATTGTGATTGCTCTTGATGCAATTACTGTATTTTTGTAATATAGTGATATATATATATCTTCACCATCAACATGATTTTCTAATTCTATTTTGTGGTTGATATTTCCTTCTTCATCAACTTGTACTTTTTGTTTTTCTTCTTCTCCAAGTTGAATATAAAATTCATCTTCTAATTCATCATAGAAAAGCTCTTTTGGAACAAATCCCCAAATGTTTATGGTGTCTGTATTTTTATATAATGGTCTGTCTGTATATAAATATCCTGTTGGATAATTTTCTAAATCGTAATTATATATTCCTATTACTAGTTTATTTTCAGTATTTCCTACTTTGACATATTTTACTGTTTGTGATCCATCTGAAATTCCTTTAAATTCTACTATTCCGTCTTTATTTGTTTTTTGCTCTTTTCCTGAATATTCTACATTGATGTTTTCTGCTAAATTATTTCCTTGTGCTACCCATACAATAACATCTCTTTCAGTTGATATTGCATATCCTGCTATGTCATTTATTTGTATAGGACAGTTAAATAATTCTATTCCTTCCTGTGTTTGTATGCTTGCTACATAATATCCGTCTGTTAGATTTTTGTTTAATTGGATATAATTATTTTTTAATTCATATTCATATTCTTCTGTTTCTAATGAATTTGTATAATTTCCTGTGTTTAAATATTCTAAAAATCCATCTGTTGAATTGAATTTACTTATTTCTACTTTTCCTATTTCACTATTACTTGTACTGTAATTTATTGTATAATATATTTTTATTTGTTCATCTTTTTTGAATGTGCTTATTTTGTCTATTGAATTTGTATTATATGTAAATTTAGGCATTTCATCTTCTGTGTTTACAGTAAAGCTGAATGTATAATCACTTTCTAGTACTTTGTCTTCCGCTTCTATTCCCTTAGCTATATTTATTATGTATTTTTGACTTTCTTTTAGTTCTTCACTTGGTATTAGTCTCCATATATTTCCATAATGTTCCCATGTTCCTTTTATTTCTGGTGTTATTGTTATATTATTTTGTATTTCTTCTATACCAGCATAAGAAAATTTAATTTCAATACTTGTGTTTTTAGAAACTGTATTTTCTCCATTTGCTGGATATGTACTTGTTACTGATAGTTTATTTGATGTTTGATATGCCCAACTGTCTTCTGTTATTTTATCTTTTATGTACTGTAATTTTAATATTGTATTGTCTGGTATATTTTGCTTAAATTCTAGTTTATATTGTTCATCATTTATCTTTTTTATTTCATAATCAAGAGGTGGTTCTATGTATATGCTTCTTTGTACATCTTCTTTAGTTGTTTTTTGTCCATCTGTGTATATAATAAATTCTGTATCATTTGCTATTATTCCATTATTTATTTTTGTGGGTTCTATGGATTTTATTGCTACAACTGTTGTAGTTATTTCTGGTTCATTAAATAGATTTTTGTTTATTAACAAGTCTGCTGTAAATATTATTATTAATACTGCTACTATTGATATTAATGGTTTTAATTTATTATATTTTATGTTTTTGCTCTTTTTATAGTTTGATTTTTCTTGTTCTACTTTTTGTTTGATTTTTTCTTGCATCTCTTGTGGCATTTGAATTTTTCCTTTTAATTTTTCTTTTAAAATTTTATCTAATTCATTATTATCCATTAGCTTTTTCATCTCCTTTCTTTTTGTTTTCATTTAATATTGTGTCTTCTAGTTTTTTCCTTGCTCTTGATAGTCTTGTTTTTACTGTTCCTTCTGGGATTTTTATTATTTTTGATATCTCTTTAATACTAAAGTCTTCAAAATAGTATAAAATTACTATTTCTTTTAGTTCATCATTTAAGTTTCTAATTAGGTTTTTAAATTCTAATTCTTCATGTGTGTCATTATGTACTAGATTTTTTTGTTGTACATTTTCTAAATAGATTATTTTTTTGTTTTTATTACATATTTTGTAGCATTCGTTTATTAGTATTCTTGTTATCCATGTTTTGACATATTCTTCTTTTTTTAGTGTGTGGATATTTTCGAATACTTTTACTGTAGTTGCTGAAATTGCATCATATATTTCGTCATCATTTTTTAGTATGCCAAATGCTACTCTGTATAATGTTTGCATGTTCTCAAGTATGATTTGTCCAATTTTGTCTGCATCTCCTTGCTTGGCTTTTTTTATCGTTTCTTTATCCATCTTTCTCCCCTTTCTTTTTCTCTTTATTCTTTAGATTTTTTTAGCTGCTTTTTTGGTTCACTTTTTTCAATTTTTTTCTTTAAGTGTTTTATATAAAAAATAATCGATGTTCATTTATTAAGCCATCGATTATTTTTTTCATTATTTTATAAAATGTATATTAACTAGTTGTTTTTAATTTTAATGCTGTATTTTCATCTACCAAACTTGTTATTCTTTTATCTAACTCATTTAATTTTTGCTCTTGTTCTGATATTTTTGCTGCATATAAAGACTTTTCATTTCTTAATAAAATTGTTACTTGTATTAAATCTGTTATTAATAAATCATCAGCCTGTATTTTTCCATTTTTTAGATTTGCGTATATTTTCAATATTCGTTCTTTTTCGACTTCATATTGTTCTCTTTTTTTTCTTATATTACTATCTTTGACTTTATTTTCATTTGAAACATTTTCATTTGAGTTACTTTCATTCGAATTTTTTTCATTTAACAAGTATTTTTCTTCTTTGGTAAATATTTTTCGAAAAAGTTCTTTTATTTTATTTAAAAAATTTTTTATTATATTGTTATTTTCTTTCATTTTTAAAAATTTTCCTTCTCTTACGTAAAATTTTTATTTTACCTAAATTCTGTTAAATCTCTAATATTTTGTAAACCTTGCTCAAGCATTGCTTTTTCCTTTTCTAATTTTTGAATTTTTCCTTTTTTGCCTTTTACATTTTCATATAATTTATCTAATTGTTCTTGTTTTTCTTGTATCTCTTTCATCGTTTTTTCTATTTCATTCATTAAGTCTTGTTTTATTTGTGGATACATCTCTCCAGCAGCATATAATATATATGTAATTCTATATTTTTCTTCATCAGCATTTCTGACGTTAAGACTTCGTAAGTATTCTTGAGCTGATTTTAAATATTGATTGTTTTTTTCTGTTGATAACATTCCTTGTATATAATTTCTTGCAAATGTAATATATTCGTGTTCTTGTCCATTTCTCAATTTTCCATTTTCATCTACATGGTATGCATTATATCCATTGTAAAATAGCTCTCCTGTTTCTATATGTTTACCATCTTCATCAAAGAAATCACTGTCATATTTTGTTGTTGTTTCTTTACCATATAATCTTATATCATTATTACCATCAATATCAAATCCCCTTAAATCTCTTTTCTTTTTTGTAATAATATGTCTTCCATCTATATTAAATTTTCTTTTATTGTATGTCAATCCTGTTTCTAAATAAGTTCCATCTTGTCTAAAACCATGTGGGTCATAAATCTGGCCATCTATATCATGATAAAATCCTCTTTTACTAAATCCATGTAAATCATATCCATTCATAGTATATCCTTCTGGATCTACTATTTCTTTTGTATCTATATATTTTCCATCTGATTGTAGTTTGCAATAATGTCCTAACCTATTAAATCCTCTTTCATTAACCCTTGAGCCAGTACTTTTTAATTTTCCATCTGATTGTCTTTTATAGTAAATTCCATTTCTGTCAAAGTTATTTTCATCTAATCTACTACCAGTTTCTTTATTTATTCCATTTACATCAAATCCAAAATTATCATACTTACCATATGGTTCATCTGAATATCTTCCTCCTCGAATTGGATAATAGTTTCCTTCTAAATCAAATCCATATTGGTTTTGTTTTATTCTAATTTGCTTTCCACTGACTGTTTTTCTAGTACATAATCCGTCAATTTCAAAACCATTATTGTCAAATTTTCTATCTGTTTTTTCAATTGTACCATCTTTTTTCTTTATATACCAATAACCATCTCTATCAAAACCTCTATCATTAATTTTTTGGTGTGAATTAACATATTCTCTTCTATTTATAAATTTTCCACTTTCGCCTTCTTGAGCAGGTCTCCAATAATATCCATCCTTATCAAAAAAATTATTATCTACAATCCTTCCTTCATAATAATCTGAATAATAATGGGCATTTCTAGGGTACCAAAATCCATCTCTACTAAAACCATAATGATTTATTCCACTTTCTGTTTCTATATATGTTCCATCTTTTTGAAGTTCACAAAACATACCTTTTTTATTAAAACCATTATTATCTACTTTTCGTCCTGTATTAATAAAAGTTCCATCCTCTTGTTGTTCATAAAATATACCATCTTTGTCAAAGTTATATCTATCTATCCCATTTTTATTATAGCCATTTATGTTATAACCATATCTATTATAACCTTCTTTATTATATCCTGTTTGAATATTATATCCATCTATATCATACATGTTACCATCTTGATCTTTGAAATAGTTTTTTCTTGTTTCTTTATATGTTAAATCTTGTTTAAATCCTTTAGGATTATATCTTTTTCCAGTATCTAGATATGTTCCATCTACTCTGAAATTATGTTTATCATATATGGTTCCTGTATTTATATTGATTCCATCTCTTCTAAATCCAAAATCATTAATTTCTTGTCCTGGCTTAAAATTGTATATATCACGTCCATCTGCGTCTATTCCTTCTTCATTCCAGTAAGTTCCTGTTTCTATATTAATATTACCATATTCACTTGGTCCATTTATAATAAAACCATCTTTTACTGCACATATAAATCCTTTACCTTTTTTAAATTTTTCAAAAATACCACATTTTCTTAAAACATTAATATCATATTGTAGAAATTCACTTCTTCCATTATAAAATACTGTTCTAGCATATTGATATTCTTGTCCTATTGGATAATCCATTGGAAAATCTACTTCTTCTAAAATCAATTTTTTTATCTCTGGTGTTAAAGTTTCAAATATTTCTCCTAAAGTACTTTCTGGTTTTATACTATCATTATTAATGTCTATGCCATATTCTGATAATACATCTAATATAGAAATAATATTCCTTATTCTTAATTTTGCTCCTGGTTTTCTCTCTTTCTTTATTTCATTGGCTTTCTTAAATAAGTCTAAAAATCTTTTTTGTTCACCTACTACCTTAAATACATTATTTCTAGTAATGTTTTTTGCTCCTTCTTTAATAGGTATTTCTGGAATTTCTAAATTCCATAAATCAATTGTTTTTCCTAATTCTAATACTTGCTCTATTTCAAATATTTCTGTTTCACTTAAATTATGATTATTTATTCCTTCAAGATATTTCTCATATTTAGTTTTTATTATTTTTAATGTTCTCGCTTTTTTAAATTCTTCAATATCTTCGCTTTCTATGTCTGGAATATATCCGTGAAGATTAACCCAATTTACTATTAATTGTAATCTTTGTAAATCAGATGTAGGTGTAGTTCTGTTTGCTTCTCTATCCATATTTTGTTCTAAATAATTGTTATATACATCAAAAATTATAGGTGTCTGACTTTCTTCTATAGGCTTTTGTGGATCTAAAGAATAAATACATCTTCCAATTTGTTGTAAATACAATATTTTATGTTCAGCACTTATTGGTCTTAACATTATAATTCCATCTATACCATCAACATGAACACCTTCATTTAACATATCTATTGCAAATATTAATTTTAAGTGTTCTGATTGTGATGATTCAAAATTTGATATTGCTGTTAAGTTTTCGCTTTTTCTTTCTCTATCACTTAGTAAATAGTCTATTTGTGGTTCTGAATCTATATTTTTTAAATTCTCTTTTATTTTTTCTATTTCTGCTTTAACATATTCTTCTGAACTCATATCAGTATTGTTTCTTGGTAAAAATACAATATATCTTCCGTGTTTGTTGTTTATATTTTCTTCAAAAATTTTAGACATACCTTCTAATTGAGATTTTTGTATAATATCTTTCATTTCATCATATATTTTTTTTATTTCCTCTTTTTTTTGAGGATTTGTTTCTTCTTCATACATCTTTCTAATTTCTTGATATTGTTCACTGTCTTGTAAAGAATAATCAAAAGTAACAACTCTTGGGCTAACAACAATTCCATCTTGCATTGCATCTAATAGATATATTTCAGATGCTAAATATCTTTTTTGTTTTAATTCTTCTATTGTATATTCTCCTGTAGCTTCTGCAATTTCTCTTGCCATATTTCTTTTATCTACATCTCTTACAGGAGTTGCTGTTATTCCTAATATTTTGGCATTTGGATTTCCTTTTATTAAGTTTCTTATTTTGCCATCCCACTTTGTAGCACCTGTTCTATGTAATTCATCAAATATGATCAAATCTGCATCATAACTTTCTAAAAGTTCCTCATCTCTTCTTGTTAGACCTTGATAACAAAACATTTTTAAGTGTGGAAAAGCTTCTTCTATATTTGCATTCTCATCTTCCAATATATTTTTAGCAATATGTCTTTTTAATTGATTTAGAATTTCTGTATTAGGAGCAAAATATAAAATATTTCCATTTTTATATTGCATCATTAAAGACATCGCTACAAATGATTTTCCCGCTCCTGTTGGTAAAATTGTAGCAGCATATCTTTTTTGCTGATGAATTTCGTTTACTTTATCAAGTGCACTTGCTTGATAATCTCTTAATTTGATTTTTGTTTCTGGTACAATATATGAATTATCTTCAATTCCTAATTGTTTATCCAATCTTGTTGGTAGTATTCTACAATTTAGATTTGGAACATTCTTTTCTATTATATTTTCTAAATCTTCTGCTTTAGACAATTCAACGAAATCATATTGTTTATATCCATTGTCCATCAATAAATTTGTAATATAACCAGATATATTTTCTTGTTCAACTCCAGCATTTACAAAAGCGTTGTATAATCTTTTACAATCAGCTCTTTCTATTTGAGAAATTAACTTTTCTCTTTCTTCTTCTGTCATGTCCTTTTGTGTAATTGCTGTTTTATAAATTTTAGAAAAGTCTAATCCGTCTACTATAGTTTCTGCAAAATATCTATTTAATCTTTCTTCTCTTGTTTTGTTTATATCAATATTACTATGATTTAAATTTTCAATATAAATTTTTTGCTCTAATTCTGCTCCATTATTAGCTATTATTTTTTCAAGCTTTTCTGGTGAAAGACTTTTTACTTTTTCATATATTTTTCTTTGTTCCTCATCTGAAAATTGTTTTCTTCTTCCTCTATTCATATCAATATTTACAGATTCAGATATTTGTATTCCTCTTCCATTTTTTCTAGTAATTATTTTATCATTTATTGCAATTGATTTTTGGGCTATTTCATCTATAGTTGCATCTAATTTGCTATCATTTATAATTTGTTTTAAAACTTTTGCAAGTTCTATTGATTTTCTTTGTGCTATACTTAAATTATATACAAATTGCGTAGCATTTTGAGCTTTTGAATAACTTATACTACCATTTGTTTTATCAAATATTTCTTCAACAGACAAATTAGTATTATTTTTCAAGTTATTTTCATTTATAAGCACACTATCATTACTTAAATTTAAATCTATTTCTTCTCTACCATTTGAATAATATAGTTTGTTATCTCTTTCAATTAATTCATATCCTTGGTTTGTATATTCAATCAATTTGTTTTCTATTTCATTTATTGCTTGCTGTTCAATTCCTTGTTCTTTTGCGACTTGTAACAAAGCAAACATATTAAGGTTAATCTTAGATATTGGTACAAACTCGTCTTTACTTATTTCTCCATAATGAACAAACTCTCTATTGGAAAATTCACTACCTATTGTACTTGTTAATGATGATATATTTATATTGTTAAAAATTTCTTTTGGTAACATTCCATATACTTCAAGCAAAGTAAGTTTTCCAATTATTTTGTTGTATTCTAATTGTTGTTCTTCTGAAAAAGCTTGTCTTTTATTAAATCTTTTAAACATTGATTCTCGTGTTCTAATATTATTTGTAGTTGTATATCTTCCACTTAAACTTGTACTTTTAAATCTATCTACTATTATTTTTTTTATATCATTATAATTTTCTTTACTTTCTATTTCTTGTAATAATCTTACAATTTCAGAGTCTTGAGGTATTTGTGATATTCTGTTCTCTAAAATTCTATTTAGTTCTGAAATCATATATTGCCCTGCATTATAGATTTGACTATTTTGTTCTTTTGGAACTTTTATCATTAAATATTTTTCACCATATTTTGAACCATAGTCTATAGAAACATTAGCATTTGAAGATAATGAAATGCAATTAGTTCCTCTATAAAAATTTACACTTTTGGTATGATCCCATATTTCTTTTAATGAAATTTCTGTTTCATTTGCATATCTATCATTTTCTGGGTATCTTTGCTTATTTGTAATTACTTTTTGTATCTCTCCATTATTTGAATTTATTCCTTCGCCTATTTCTCTTTGGTCATCTAAATTTAATGCTCTAAATAAGTAGTAGTTATCTCCATCTTCGATTATATTAAAATTATTGATTGAAAATACATCCTCATTCATATTCATTTGTCCTTAATTATTTATTTTTTTATTTATTTTATCATTTTAAAAAATCTTAGTCAATATTCGTTACAACTCAACATTATATAAAGTTTTTTTATTTGTTTTTCTTATATTTAGTATTAAAATTTATAATAATTCATTAAGTTGACTTTTTATGCAAAATTTGTTGAAATATAAGTGTAATTGCTTTATACAATTATCGACAATTCTTTTGAATTGTCAAGTATTGACCACCCACGTACATTGACAAGGAGGAATATTTATGAAGGCCATGGCATTTACGAGTATTGTCCTTGACAATACTCTGGCAAATGCCGTGAGCAAGGCCAAGGCTCAGGCTATCGTCGAAGAAGCCATTGACAGGACTGAAGGCCCTGTCATGGTACTCGAAAGGTTCGCTCCTTGGCAGGAATTCATCTTCTCGTCCAAAAACGAGAAGGCGAATGACATTCTGTTCGTTGTATTTCCCTCTAACCGTGGAGGGTACAACTGGCAGTGTGTGCCTGCATCGTTGGGCAGTTTTGCCCAGCGTCATCCTGTTCCGCAGGAATGGAGAGGCCTTAATGGGAAGGCTCTTCAGGATGTAACTGGTGTTGCATCCGCAACGTTCTGCCACAACGCCGGCTTCATCGGCGGGGCAGATACTCTCGAGGATGCGATTCGGCTTGCCGAAATCGCAGCCCAAAGCTAAGTGAATGTAAGGGAGGTCAAAATTAACACAACAAGAAGCTGGAGGAAACAACTGTTTTCCCAGCTTCTTGCTTTTATTTCTAAATCATTTTCTCTATTTCATTTACAAATTCACTTTTGCTGTTCCTATTATTAGGTACCACTAAATAAACTTTGTTTCTTGTTCTTGTTAATGCAACATAAAACAATCTTCTTTCTTCAGCATATGGTATTTTCTCCATAATTGAATCTAGTTTAAAATATTCAAATATCCAATGTGATGTTCTATTTTTACTAGGAAATACCTTTTCTCTAAGACCAAAAACAATTACTTGGTCTGCAGTTAATCCTTTTGATCTATGCATAGTTAAAGCTTCTATTCTAGCATCCGGTAAGTCTTTACATATTAAAACATCTTCTATTCCTTTTGTAAAAAACTCACTTTTAGCCAATTTTTCTAAGCATCTATTTGTTCTAGCTAGAATTAATATTTTACAATTAGGATTTTCTTTATAAATTTTATGTACTAGTTCATTTATCTTTTTATATTCTTCCATCCATTCATATTTACACATTTCTATTGGATGATTTAAATGTTTTATAGATTTTATATTCTTAATAGTTTGTTCTTCATTTTTTAATATAAATTCACTTGAAATATTTGCTAATTCTTGCCCATATCTATATGTTGTTGATAAATACATATCATCTTTTGAATTTAAAAATAATTCACTAAATTTATTAAATAATTCCAATCTTGAACCAGCAAATGAGTATATTGATTGCCAGTCATCTCCTACTGATATTAGTTTTGCATCAAAATATTCTACTAATCTCTTTACAAATAAGAATCTTTGAAAAGTAATGTCTTGGTACTCATCAACAATTATATATTTGTAATTTAGTTCTGGAAATTTGTTTTTTACCTCTTTAATAATAAATTTATATGATAAATTAATCATATCACTGTAATCTATCATATTATTTTTTGTTAAATAATCTTGATAATAATGGTAAATTTCCTGTAGATATCCAATTGCTTTAATTCTATACTTAGCTTCTTCCTGTTTGTTATTTGAATAATATTTATATTTAAAATTTTCTTTTGATATTTCTATTTTTCTTTTTTCAAACATATAATCCTCATTATCTACTAACATATTTTTAAAAATATCTATATAAGAAATTATTAAATTTGTAAACTTATAAAATTCTGCATTTATATTATTATCTAAAATTCTATCAAAAATTTCATTATCACTTCTTTTTGAAAATTGTATTTTCCTTTTTAGCAATTCTTTTCCTAGTGTAGTTATAAAATCACCATCAGGTGTTTGATAATCTAAATTTATAAAATCATAATGATTTGCTTTTTGATAATTTTCTTTTATTTTTCTAATTTTATTATATCTTTTAATTTCTTGTTTTATAAGTTCATTGTTTTCATTATAACAAGATGATAATCCGAAATATTCAATATATATCTTTTTTCCTTGATATTCTATTGTAAAGTCTGGATTATATGTTGTGTCTTCATTTACTTTTTCTTCAAATATTTTTTCATAAGTATAATCTATGCCATTTATATAAAGAAAATTGGCTATTCTAACTTCTCCTAAAGATTTTACTTTTTCTCCTCTTATTGTATAAAGTGAACTTCTTGAATTAAGTCTATTTATTAAGTATTGATGTATGCCACCTTCTCTTTGATTTTCGATAAAATATTTTCTCCTTTTATAGTCTTGAAAATATTCTTCAAATGTTTTAAATTTTTCAAAATTTTCTACAAAACCTTTTGCAATATAGTTTTTCTGTTCACATTGTTTAAATAGTTCAATTAATTCTCTTAATTTTGCCTTATTTGGAAATAAGTCTTTTATATAATTACTTATAATGCTTTTTTGTTCATCTGGTCCAACTACTTTTACAGGAAATGGATAACATTTTTTTATGAATTTCATTCCTAATGAGTGAAATGTTGAAACAGGTACTCCTAAATCTAATAAATCATTTACTTTTTCATCTAAATCTTCACTGGATTTTTTTGTAAATGTTAGCATAATAATTTCTTCTGGTTTTACATTTAGTTTATCTACTAAATATTTTACTTTTCCAGCCATAGTTGTACTTTTCCCTGAACCAGCACCTGCATTTATTAAACAATATTCTTCATCACTTAAAATGACTCTTCTTTGTTCTTCATCAAGATTAATTTTTTCTCCTACATCTGTAAACATATTATCAAAATAGTCTTTGTATTCTATTAGTTTTCTTTCTATAAATTCTTCATTTATTTTATTTAGTTGTTTTTCATCTACTTCTATTTTATTTTCTTCACAATATTTTTTGTATTCATTATAAGTTAAATATTTGTCTGCTTTTACTCGTTCTTTTAAGTTTTCCATTTTAAACTCCTAATATTTTTCTTTTTTTATTCTATCATTTCTCATAAAAACTGTAAATTATTTTTTAAAAATATTACCTATTTTTTATAGCAAATAACATTGATTTATAAAATAAATTTTTATATAATTAGGCTATACAAAAAAATTGGAGGTTTTATATGATAGTAAAAAAAGCAGGAACTATTTTGCTAAATTTACAAACGAAAAAAATCGGACTAGTTTATAGAGATTCAGAAAATGATTATACTTTTCCAAAGGGACATTTAGAAAAAGGTGAAACTCTTGAAGAATGTGCTGTTAGAGAAACAGAAGAAGAAACATTACGAGCTAATCATTTGTTAATTAACAAAGAAATTTGCATAAATACATATACAACTCCATCAGGAGAAAATGTAGAAAATTATATGTATATTGCAATTGATGATGGTCCTACTTCAAAAAATATAGATATAAAAGATCAAGAAAATTTAAAGTGGATTAGTCCTGATGATGTTGAAAATATTCTTACTTATGATAATTTAAAAGAATTGTGGAATAAAATAAAAAGTCCTATAAAAGACATTTTTGAAAATAATGGCAATATTTCTCCCGCAATTTTAACAGATTTGGGAATTTGTCCTACTTGCTATGATAAAGAAAAAGTCCAAGAAATTCGTAATCTTATAAAATCTATAAATTCAGATTTTGTAAATAATTTAAAAATCAGATTAGCAAAATATACAGACTGTACTGAATTATCTTATTTAAAAAGAGAAATCTGGGAAACTACATATAGAGGAATTTATCCCGATGAGAAAATTGATAATTATAACTATATAAATAATGCAGAAAAATTTAAATCTTATATTAATAATCCTAACCAACAATTATTTGTTGTTACTGATAATAATGTAATTATAGCTTATATTGAATTTGGCAAACCTTATAGACCTTTTGAAGATTATAAACAAGAAATTGGATTATTTTATATTAGAAAAGATTATCAAGGAATTGGTCTTGGTAAAAAGTTATTTGATTTTGCTTATAATAATATAAAAACTACTAATGTTGATAAATTTTTTATTTCTTGTCATAAATATAATTTAAATGCTCAAAAGTTTTATGAAAAAATGGGTGGCAAACTTGTTAAAATAGACGAAGATTTTGCAAACAATGGACTACCTCAAATTAAGTTTGAATTTAAAATTAAATAATAGAAAATTTTATTTTGTTCTCGCCCGATTTGAGTTTTCGACAGTAAGGAGAAAATCTCAAAGGGCTAGCGATTGTAGCATTTTATATAATAAGAAAGTTATACTTTCCTATTATATAAAGCAAGCAATAAGAAACGCCTATTTTAAGACGTTTCTTATTGTTTATTTATTTACTTATTCTCTTCTTTGCAACCTTTAAATATCTGCTTTTGCCCAGATGATTAAACGAGCTTTACTATCATCTGTACATGTTGTTAATGAAATTTCTGTTGCACCTTGTGTATCTCTTGTCATATATTCTGCATCTGTATCAGAAGTTTCATATTTATTATAAATAGTATATGATAATCTTTTTCCTGTTAAATCTGTTATGTAAATTTTATCTCCTATATTCAATTTTTTGTTATTTGAGAAAAAGTTACCATTTCTGTAGTTATGTCCTGCAATTGTAGTATTTCCTGGTTGGTTTAATCCTACACCATGGAAAATTACAACTGAAGTTTCTAGAGCAGATTTACTATATTCTTCTTCTGCTAGAATAGGACAACTTAAACCTGTTGCTGGTATTTCTATTGTTCCTGCTACTAAATATCCATTAAATCTCTGTTCTTGTGCTGGTGCTTGTTGATTATTATCTGTTGATGTTGTTGGATTATTATTCTCTGGCTCTTCAACATCAACTGTTAAATCGTCTTCAATTACTGGTTGTTCTTCCGTTGGCTCTGTCTCCTCTTGTTTTGGAAATGTATCTACAAAGTTTTCCGCTTCTTTTCTACTATTTACACTTGATATATATCTGAATCCTAAAAATCCTATTACTCCAATTATAGCAACTATTATAATTATTAAAAGAACTGTCAAAAATGTACTATATTTACTATTCATATTACCATCCCTTCCATTTAATAAATTTCAAAAATTCACATCTATATATCTATTATATCACATTTTATATAAAAAAGCTACCTTTTCTTGTAATATTATACAATTTTGTCTCCCATTTTTATTCCAGCTAATAAATGGAAATGTAAATGTCCTACTTCTTGCCCTGCATCTTTACCACAATTTACTATAACTCTATAACCTTTTTCTTTAAATCCTTGTTTTTCTGCAATTTCATTTATTACTTTATATATTTTAGAAATAATTTTTTCTTCTCCATCTTTCATTTCTGCTAAAGATTTTATATGTTTTTTTGGAATTACTAAAATGTGAATTGGTGTTGCTGGGTTTATGTCATTAAAAGCTAATATTTCTTCATCTTCATAAACTTTGCTTGATGGTATTTCTCCTTTTATAATTTTACAAAATGTACAATTTTCATCCATAAATATTATCCTCCTTAATTTCTGTGTTCTTCAAATTTTTATAAATAATCCAAAAAGTCTATTATAATATACTCTATATCTAACATTTTTATTTGTTAAATATCTTATAAATAAATTTTTTAATGTTTTATTAAATATTTTTATTATATAAATACTTTTATTTGTAAAAATTATTCTTCTAAAATTGCTTTTATTCTTCTTACACCAGAAGAGCTTGATTCTTCTTTCTTAATTTTGAAATGACCTAATTCTGAAGTATTATGCACATGAGGTCCTCCACATACTTCTAAAGAAAAATCTCCTATTTTATATACAGAAACAATATCACCATATTTTTCTATAAACATTGCTTCTGCTCCCATTTTTATTGCTTCTTCTTTTTTCATTTCCATATGTTCTACTGGAATAGCAGATTGTATCCAACTATTTACTAAGTCTTCTGTTTTTTGTTTTTCTTCATCTGTCATTTTTGATGGATGAGAAAAGTCAAATCTCATTCTCTCTGCAGTAATATTACTTCCTTTTTGATGTACATGTTGGCCTAATACTTGTTTTAATGCTGCATTTAAAAGATGTGTTGCTGTATGATATTTTGTTTCCATTTCTCCTGTTGAAGCTAGTCCGCCTTTAAATTTTTGTTCTGAACCAGCTCTTGATTTTTCTTGATGTTCTTTAAATAATTTGTTAAATTCTTCTTTATCTATTTTCATTCCATTTTCTTGTGCTAATTCTTCTGTTACTTCTGGTGGAAAACCATAAGTATCATATAATCTGAATACAATTTTTCCATCTACTACTTCTTTTCCTTGTTTTCTTATTTCAGCAATTTCTTTTTCAAATTCTTTTTCACCTTTTGTTAATGTTTTTACAAATTTGTCTTTTTCTTCTAAAATTACATTTTTTATAATTTCTTTTTTATTTTCAAGTTCTGGGTACATTTCTTTAAGGTTTTCCACATTTAATTCTATTAGTGTTGATAATTCATCTAATGATATTTCTAATTTGTTCATATGTCTTATCATTCTACGAATTAGTCTTCTTAAAATATATCCTCTATCTATGTTGCTTGGTCTTCCTCCATCAGCAATTATCATCATACTTGAACGTAAATGTTCTGCTATTATTCTTCTACTTGAGATGTTATCCACTTTTTGTAATTCTACTAATTTGTCCATAATATGTGAGAATAATTCTGTCTCAAATGGTGTTTCTTTACCTTCTAGTATCATTGTCATTCTTTCTATTCCTAAACCTGTATCAACATTTTTTTGTTTTAATTTTGTATATTTTCCATTCTCATCTTTATAAAATTCCATAAATACATTGTTCCAAATTTCAACATATTTTCCACATCCACATGATGGATTACAATTTGGTGAACATTTTGGTTTTCCTGTATCATAAAACATTTCTGTATCTGGTCCACATGGTCCTGTTTCTCCAGCAATCCACCAGTTATCATCTTTTCCAAAATAATATATTCTTTCTTCTGGAATTCCTGCTTTTTTCCAACATTCTGCTGTTACTTCATCTCTTGCACAGTCTTCGTCTCCTGCAAAACATGTTACAGATATTTTTTCTGCTGGAATTTGTAATTCTTGTGTTAAAAAATCATAACTCATTTGGATAGATTCTTCTTTAAAATAGTCTCCTAATGACCAGTTTCCTAACATTTCAAAATATGTCAAATGCCTGTTATCTCCAACCTCTTCAATATCATTTGTTCTTACACATTTTTGATAATCTGTAAGTCTTTTTCCTTGTGGGTGTGGCTCTCCTAATAAATATGGTACTAGTGGTTGCATTCCTGCAGTTGTAAATAGTACAGATGAGTCATTTTCTGGTATTAATGGTGCTGATGGAATAACTGCATGTCCGTGATTTTTAAAAAAGTTTAAATATTTTTTTCTAATTTCTATTGCTTTCATTTTTCATTTCTCCTTGTACTTAATAAATTATTTCTTATAAATAATAATTTTTAATTTTCTCTATATTTTCATAGATTATTATATTTTAAAAATAAAAAAAAATCAATGTATATATTTTTTCGTTAACATTTAGTAAGAAATTATGCAATTATTAATATATTAAAATTTCTTATTTAACTGTAACTACATTTTTTAAAATACACCAAGTTCCATTACTTTTTGGTATGCTTTTAAAAGTCATTTCTTGTTTGGTAATTGGATGCTCAATTGTAAGTTCATATGCCCATAATGCAATTTGTTTTCCTTGTCCTCTTGTTCCATATTTTTGGTCTCCAAAAATACTATGTCCTGCATGTGACAATTGAACTCTTATTTGGTGATGTCTTCCAGTATGTAAATTTATTTTTACTAAAGATAAGTTTTTTACTTCATTATAAGCTAAAACTTCGTAATCTAGTTTTGCCAATTTTGCATTTTTCTTTTCTTTTGAAACTACTTTGCTAATATTATTTCTTTCATCTTTATATAAATAATCTTCCAAAGTTCCTTTGTTATTATCAAATTTTCCATCAACAACTGCTAAATATTTCTTTTTAAAGATTTTTTCTCTTACTTGGTCACTAAGCCTTGCAGCAGATTTTGATGTTTTGGCAAATATCATAACACCTCCAACAGGTCTATCTAATCTATGTACTAGTCCTAAGTATACATTACCTGGTTTGTTGTATTTTTCTTTAATGTATTGTTTAACTATTGTTAACATATCAATATCTTCTGTTTTATCTGCTTGTGATGGAATATTAGGTTGTTTTTCTACTACAATTATTTGATTATCTTCAAATATTACTTTTAAATTTTGCATATTTAATTTCATTCCCTCCTAATGCATAAGTCTAGTTAAAAATAGTTGCAATTTTAAATATTAACTTTCCCATCTACCATATATTCCACAAGGTAATACTAGTTTAGAGTTTTCCATAGGTAATCCAATTTCTCCTGAACTTGTTTTTCCTTTAAATTTTTTACTTATTGTTAAGTTTAAAATATTTTCTAGTACTTTACTAGAAATTCCTGTTGTATATGAATTGATTAGGAAAAATAGTGGATTGTCAGAAAGTACTTTTGTACATAAATCTACCAAATCATATATATTGTTTTCAAATTGCCAAACTTCTCCATTTGCACCTCTTCCATATGATGGAGGATCCATTATAATTGCATCATATTTATTTTCTCTTCTTATTTCTCTATTAACAAATTTTACAACATCATCAATAATATATCTAACTGGTTTATCCGCTAAACCTGATGAAGTTATATTTTCTTTTGCCCAAGTTACCATACCTTTTGAACTGTCAACATGACACACAGAGGCTCCAGCTGAAGCACATGCAACTGTTGCTCCTCCTGTATATGCAAATAAATTTAATACTTTTATTTCTCTATTTGAATTTTTTATTTTAGAAATCATCCAGTCCCAGTTAACAGCTTGTTCTGGAAATAATCCTGTATGTTTAAAGTTCATTGGTTTTATATTAAAAGTTAAATCTTTATATTTTATTTGCCATTGTTCTGGTAATTTTTTATGATATTCCCAAGAGCCTCCCCCTGTTTTACTTCTATGGTATGTTGCATTTGCTTCTTTCCATTTACTTGGAAAAGTTTTTTCTTTCCAAATTATTTGTGGATCTGGTCTTGATAAAATTATATTTCCCCATTTTTCTAATTTTTGCCCATCTGCCATGTCTAGTATTTTATAATCTTTCCATTCATTTGCTATGTTCATTATTAATCTCATTCCTTCCTATGGCATAAATTGAATTGAAAAACATATCTTTCAACATTTTTCATTCCAATTCTTATATTCGTAATTTATTTAATAATTTTTATAATTAATTTTTTATTTATTAAAAATAATAATCACTATTATATAGCAATGCTATTAACCATAAGAATTATACTATATTTTTCCTGTTTTTTCAAGTTTTTTAAGCTGTTTCTTTGCCTGTTTATATCCTTTCTCATATAAAAGATTTATTTTACTATTATCTAATAAAGAAATTTTGTTTAAGTTTATTACTATTAAGTTATCAATTCCTTGTCTTTCATACGAAGATAATTCTCTTCCTTGTAATTCTATTGACCTTGTTGCTACATCTATTAAATTTTGACAACATTGTTTTTCTTTGTGAATAGTATCAAATGCTATTCCATATATTTCATCTGCTCCTATATTTCTTAATGATTTCCATGGTAAGTTTTCACGGATTCCTCCATCTACTAATTGTATTTCGTTAAATTTGCATGGAGAAAATACAACAGGAAAACTGCAACTTGCTCTTACTACTGTACCTATTGGAATATCTGTTATAATTTTTGTATTGTCTAGCAAATTTCCTCTTGTCTGTAATGATGATGCCATATACACTGTTCCTTTTTGTACATCTACCATTGGAATTAATAAAGGCATTTTTATTTGATTTATATTAGTTATCTTGCTTTCCTTGCAGATGTTTTCTATAATTTTTTCAATTACTTTGCCTGTGTTTAAACCATCTATAATAATTTCTCTTTTTAATATTAATCCTAAAATTAATTTTAATATCTGTTTCCATTCTGCATATTTTATTTTTTTACAGTATTTTTGAAACATATTCCACATTTCATCACTTGTGTATCCTAATGCATACATTGTTGCTACTATACTTCCAGATGATGCTCCTGATACGCAATCAAATTTTATATTTTCTTCTTCAAATGCTTTTAATGCTCCTATATGAGCTGCTGCTTTTACTCCTCCTCCTGCTAAACATAATCCTTTCATAATTTTATTTTCCTCCATATCCTATTATATGTTTTAAATTATAAAAGTGATTATTCTTTATTATGTTTTTATTCTTAAGTAAGGAGCCTCTAGCTAAGCTAGAGGCTCTTGTTTTTTTACTTGATTTAGATTAGAATTGTTAAGCGTTACATATAACTATGGTATTCTCCATCTTCGTCAATGAAGCCACTCTGAAGCCAAGGCATGCTTTTGCTGGAAACCTCGCCATATTCAGAAACGTTATAACCCCTTTCTTCATAGTATCTCTTTGTACTTTCATATTGTCTCCGCCTAATGATCCTATAATCAAGATCATTATCATCATCAAAATCATGATACATAAACATTTCTCCTTTTAAGTATTTACTTGTGTAAGGTAATCTGTACATAATGCCTTTTGCATTATGCATTTTTTTTATATCACAATTACTGTTACATGTCAACTAGTAAACTGTATCTATGCAGAAAAAGTAGTAAATTTGATTTTACCTTTTTTATCTTATATTCTAATTAGTAATATATGGTAATTATTTTTTCTACCTTATACTTAATTTTATTAATTCAAAAATCATAAAAAAATTAACTCCTGATAAAATAAAAAAACTTGCAATTGCAAAAGAAAGCATTTTATGCTTTTTTATAAATTTCATATACAAACCTCCCTTTAGTGTAGCTTGTCTACACTATTAAATTTCTTGTCCTTAATATGTATATGTTTAAATTTAAAAACTATTCATAAATTACTTTCTTTTTTCATCGCAATATATTACATTTTTTGATTATTCATAAATTTAAAATTGATTTAGTTTTTTATTCTATATATTATCATAAATCAATTTTTCTAAAATGTTTTCTCTTTGTAAAATTAACTAATTTTATATTTCTATTTATTTAATTGTTGAATTATACTTTTAGCTAAGTTTTCATTTATACCTGTAATTTCAGTAAGTTCTTCGATTTTAGCATTCTTAATTTTTTCTATACTTCCAAATTGCTTTAGCAAATCTTTTTTCTTTGTTTCTCCTATTCCTTTTATTTCGTCTAGAGCTGATTTGGTAATATCTTTATCTCTTAACTTTCTGTGATAAGAAATTGCAGTATCATGAACTTCATCTTGGAATTTTGTTATTAATTTAAATAAATTTTCAGATATTTCAAATTCTTCTCTATTTTCATTTATTAATGCTCTTGTTTGATGTTTATCATTTTTTACCATACCAAATACTGGTATATCTAATTGTAAATCTTTTATTGCTTGCTTTATTGCTCGTATTTGAGTAATTCCTCCATCTGCAAAAATTGCATCTGGTAATTTTCCAAATCCTGATGAATTCTCATTTTCAATTGAATGTTTTAATCTTCTCGTTACTACTTCTTGCATACATTTAGGGTCATCTTGTGTTAAAACTGTTTTTATTTTAAATCTTCTTGATAAGTTCTTTTTTATTGTTCCATCTACCATTACACACATTCCCGCTACCATATATTCTCCAGAAATGTTTGAAATATCAAAAGTTTCTATTTTTCGTGGTAATCTATCTAATCCTAAAACTTTTTTTATTTCTAATAAAATTTCACTTCTATCTCTTTCTTTGTTTTCAAGTGTTATTTTTGCGTTGTTATCTGCCATTTCTACAAAACGTAATTTTTCACCCTTTTTTGGAGATTTAATTTCAACTTTTCTCCCTGCTTCTTTACTAAGCCATTCTTCTATTGCATTTTTGTCTTCTATTTCTTCTCTAATCATTATTTTATTAGGTAAATTTGTACTATCTATATAATATTGTTTTATAAAACCAGATAGAATTTCTTTATCTTCCATTTCTTTTAAATCTGGAAAAAAGTAGTGTTCTCTTCCAACCATTTTACTCCCTCTAACAAAAAAGATTTCTACACAAACTTCTATTTCCGATTTTGCTATACCAATTACATCTATATTATTTTCTGTAATATTAGAAACTTTCTGCTTTTCATTTACTCTTTGTATTGCTAACATTCTATCTCTTATATATGCTGCATTTTCAAACTCCATTTTTCCTGCTTCTTCTATCATTTGCTTTTCTAAATCTTTTAATACCTTATCTATTTTACCATCTAAAATATCTATTATTTCGTCAATTTGTTTTCTATAATCTTCTTTAGAAATATATCCCATACAAGGTCCTGAGCATCTGTTTATATAATAATTCAAACATGCTCTTGTTTCTGACCTGAATTTTCTGCATTGACGTATTTTGTATTTTTGTTTTATAAAATCTAATAATTCTTTTGCAGAACCAGGATTTGCATATGGTCCAAAATATTTTGAACCGTCATTTATTATTTTTCTTGTTATTATAACATTTGGATAATCTGATTTTACATCTACTTTTATATATGGATATGTTTTGTCATCTTTTAATAACACATTAAATCTTGGTCTGTTCTTTTTTATTAAATTACATTCTAATATTAATGCTTCTGCTTCATTATCAACAACAATATATTCAAAGTGGTCTATTAATGATACCATTTTTTTTATTCTTTCTGTTTTGTCTGTTTTTCTGAAATATGATTTTACTCTTCTTTTTAAATTTACTGCTTTTCCTACATATATTATTTTGTCTTCTGCGTCATGCATAATATATACCCCTGGCTTGTCAGGTAGTAATTTTAATTGTTCTTCTATGTTGAACATTGCTTTTCCCCCTATTGCAAAGCTTTTTCTTTTTAATTATTATACATACTTTAATTGACATTTTCTATAAATCTGTGTATAATATAGATAGAAAATTAGAAACCATAGTAATATGGTTACCACTTTTGTATAGTAATAACAGCACATTCCAGGTAAAAAAGTAGAATGTGCTGTTATTTTATTCCTTATCTAATTTTTTATTTACATATTGTATGTATATAAAAGCCAATAAGGTTACGTTTATGACTAATGATATCATTAAAGCAAATATTATATATAATATAAAACTCATAAACACCACCTCACTTTCTGATAACAATGTTATCTAGTAAAGTGGCAACACAACTACTTATCTCATTTCCTATGTTAAATAGTATATCATAATAATTCGGAAAAATCAATATTTAAGAACAAGCTTTCGTGTTTTATTTCTAAAGTTCAGTGAGAATTTTTGATATATTAATAATAAGTAAATTTCTCTCTGAACTGTAATATTTCTTCAGTTTTTTGTCACATTTTGTTGAATTTTTACATATTTTTATACTAGTAATAGTCTATTAAAAATAATAGGCAGAAAGGAATTATTAGGTTAAATAAAAATATGTTACACTGTATTTTACTAGCAATATCAGTAAGTATTGATGCTTTAAGTTTAGGAGTTACATATGGTATTAAACACTCTAGAATAAGAGGCATAAGTAATTTAATTATTTTTACAATAGCTCTTTTATCTACAAGTATTTCAATATTTTTAGGTAGTAATATTGCAAAATTATTTTCAACTGATGTTGCTTTAAGTTTAGGTTCAAGCCTTCTTATAATTTTAGGATTATATACAATTTATAAAAGCTTTAAAGAAAATAACAATGATTTTGATTTAGATAATTCTAATTCTATTGAAAAAAAAGAAGCATTTCTTCTTGCCTTAGCAGTTTCTGCTGATGCAAGTTGTGTTGGGCTTAGTTGTGGAATTATTGGGCTTGATAGTTTTATATATCCTATATTTGCTGCATTTTTCCATATATGTTTTATAAATTGTGGAAATTTTATTGCTTATCATATTGCAGAAAAAATTAAAATCTCAAGTAAAATATTATCTATCATCTCAGGAATTATTTTAATTTCTATTGGTATTATTAGATTAATATTTTAATACTTTATATAAACAATTCTGTAAGAAATTTAATGTATTAATAATCTCATAAATTTCTTGCTGAATTGTAAAATTTTATTAATATAAAATTTTTAGAAAATTGTCATTTTATGAAATCTATGATAGAATATCCAAGTACAAATTAAAATAAATATTTACAATTGTATAAAAAATTACAGAAAGGATTGAATTTAAATGAATATATTTGTAGGATGTTCTTCTAAAGATACTGATAATAAAGAATATAATAAATTAGCAGAAGATATTGGTAAATTTATAGTTAATGGAAATCATAATTTTGTTTTTGGAGGATGTGGAACAGGATTAATGGGAAAAATTTATTCTGTTGTTTCTAAAAGTAATAATAGTAAAATTATTGTTACTATTGCAGAAGCTTATAAAAAACAATTAGAAGATATTTCTTATGATGAGTTTTACATCTCAGATACAGTAAATAAAAGGAAAGATTGTTTTATAAAAAAGTCTGATGTAATGATTTTTATTCCTGGAGGAATTGGAACTGTTGATGAAATTTTAACAGCAATTGAAACTAAAAGAAGTGGGCAGCACAATTCGCCAATTATAATAATAAATATTAATCATTATTTTGATAATTTACTAAATATGTTTGAGCAAATTTATGATGAAAACTTTGCAGATTCAAAAAATAAAGAATTATATAATGTTGTAGATTCATTAGATGAAGCTATAAAATATTTAAATTAACTTTATATTGGGGTCGGTCCTTTTCTTGCCTAGTGGTGGTTGTTGGTGTCGGTCCCTTTCTTGCCTGGGGTCGGTCCTAAAATCAAACCCAATATATAAATTGTTTTGTAATACCGCGTAAGCGACCAAATGAGCGTAGCGAATGCGATTTGGAGCAACCTACTTATTGAAATTCTTTTGTAGGTTGCGACACACAAGGTATAAAAAACAATTTATATATTGGGTTTGATTTTAGGACCGACCCCAGGCAAGAAAGGGACCGACCCCAGTCAAAAAAGGGACCGACCCCAACAACCACCACTAGGCAAGAAAGGGACCGACCCCAACAACCACCACTAGGCAAGAAAAGGACCGACCCCAATATAATTAACTGCAAAATTTAAGCCTGTTTTAATTTTATAGAAAGTAATTTAGAAATGCCTTTTTCCTCCATAGTAACACCATAAACACTATCAGCAACTTCCATTGTTCCCTTTCTATGAGTAATAACTAAAAATTGAGTATCTTTTGTATATTTTTTTAGATATTCAGCGTATCTGTAAACATTAACATCATCAAGTGCTGCTTCAATTTCATCTAAAACACAGAATGGAGCAGGATTTATTTTTAAAATAGCAAATAATAATGCTATTGCTGTAAATGCCTTTTCCCCACCAGAAAGCAAAGTCATATTTTGCAATTTCTTTCCAGGTGGTTGAACTGTTATTTCTATTCCACTTTCTAAAATATTATTTTCATCAGTAAGAGTAACTTCTGCTTGTCCTCCACCAAATAACTCTTTAAATACTTCTCCAAAATTTTTGTTAATAATTTCAAATTTTTCTTTAAATTGTTGTTTCATAGTTTCAGTCATTTCTGAAATTACTTTTCTTAATTTTGTCATAGATTCTTCTAAGTCTAATCTTTGTTCACACATAAAGTCATATCTTTGTTTTAAGTTTTTATATTCTTCTATAGAATTAACATTTACACTTCCCAATTCTCTTATATCAGTACGTAAAATATTAACTTTCCTTTGACTATTTTGAACATTTTCAGGTTTTGGAAAATCTCCAGCTTGATTTGGCGTAAGTTCATATTCTTCCCACATCTTATTAATTATTTCTGTTACATCTTCATTAATTCTAGTTTTTCTAATTTCTAGTTTTGTTAATTGAGATTTTAAATCTTCTATTATTCTAAATTCGTCTGTTTGTTCTTCTTCCTTTTTTGATAATTTTTGATTTTTATCTGTTCTATCTGTTTTTAATTTTTCAATGTTTTCTCCACTATTTGCAACTTGCATTTTTACATCTTCTATACTTTTTTGTGTATCTTCTATTTGTTTTAGTAATTCAACATTTTCTTTTTCGTCACTTTCAATTTGTAATTTTTTATTTTCCATATTTTTAGTATGTGTTTCTATTTCTTTATTTAACATTTCTGCCATTTCTTCTATTGAAGCTTCACTTTCATAAAATGATGATACAGATATTTTTAAATTGGTTATATCTTCATTTAAATCATCTATGTATTTTTGACTATCCTTGTTTGAACTCGTAAATTCATCAATTACTTCTTGATCTTTTTGATTTTGCTTAGTAATTTCTATAATTTCTTTTTCTTGTTGTTCTTTTTCTTCTAGTAATTTTGCTTTTGATTTTTCTGAATTGATTTGCTCTTCTTTTTGTTTAGTTATTCTATCTTGTATATTATTTATATTTTCTTTTATAGATTCTAATTTTTGTTTTTCTGTTGCATATGTAATTTCTATTTCTTGTAATTGTTTTGATAAATTTTCTGTTTCTTCTAATATATCTTCTGATGAATTTTCATATTCTTGTTTTTCTTTTTCAATTTTTTCTATTTTATTTTTTATTTTTTCTATTTCTTGTTTTAATTGTTCTATTTCTTTACTTCTTCCAAGAATATTCACTGTTTTCTTTGCAATTGAACCACCTGTCATAGAACCTGATACATTTATAATATCTCCTTCTAAAGTTATTATTCTAAATGTATTATTATTTTCTTTTGATAAATTAATTGCATTTTGCATATTGTCTACAATCACTGTTCTTCCAAGTAAATTTAATATTATCTGCTCATATTTTTTATCAAATTTAATTAAATCTGAAGCTATTCCTATTACTCCTACTTTTTTGCCTTTTATTGTTTCAAGTTTTTTTCCTTTTACAGAACTTATTGGTAAAAATGATGCTCTTCCTAAATTATTAGCTCTTAAATATTCTATTAATTTTTTTGCATCTTGCTCTGTTTCTGTTACAATATTTTGCAGACTAGCTCCTAATGCCATTTCTATTGCTGTTTCATACTCTTTTGGTACAGATATTAAATTTGCAATAACTCCATACATTCCTTTATTTAATTCTTTATTTTTTTCACAGTCTAATAATAATTGTTTTACACTTTTTATATAACCTTCTTTTTCTTTCTCTGTTTCTACTAAAAAATTATGTCTAGAAGTTTTCATTCTTAATTCATTTGTTAAATTATTTATTTGTTCATCAAATTGTTTTAATTTTATAGTAATTTCATTTCTTTGTTTTTCATTATTTTCTAATTCTTTGAGAATTTTGTTTCTATTGTTTTCAATAATATTAAATTCTTTTTCTATATCTTCTTTTTTTATTTTTATTCTATCTATTTCTAATATTTGAGATGATATTTCTTGTTTTAATTGTTTTTGTCTTTTTTCATAATTTTCAATATTAGCCTGTTTTTTACTTATTTCTGCTTGCACTTCATATTTTCTGTCTGTACTTGTTTCTACTCTCTTTTTTATTTCTTCTATTTCTAATTCTTTTGAACTTAATTTTTTTGTTAATTTTTCTAATTCTTCTTCTTTTTCTTTTAATTCTTTTTCAAAACTTTCTTTATTTTGTTTTAAATTTATTTTTCTAGATTCTTTTTGTTCAATATCTTCCCTTAATCCATCAATTTTTTTTTGTAATTCTAATATTTCTGCTTTATTTCTTTCTGAAATTTCTTTATTACTTTGTATTTTATTTTTAGCAACATTTATATTAGAATTATATTGCTCTATTTGTTTTTGACTTTCAAATCCAATATTTTGCATTTGTTCTATTTTATTCGTAATTTCATCAATCTCTGATTTTATTTCCTCTTTTTGAATTCTAATCTTTTCAAGCTTTCCTTCTTCTAAATTTAAATTAGCCCTCATTATTTCTTCATTTTTAGAAGTTTCATCTAAATCTTTTTTGTTTTTTTCAATATTATATAAAAATAAACCTACCTCAATATTTTTTAATTCTTCTTTTAAATTTAAATATTGTTTTGCTTTATCTGATTGTTGTTGTAATGGCTCTAAATTTCCTTCTATTTCTGTAATTATGTCATTAATTCTTAAAACATTTAATTTAGTTTGTTCTAATTTTTTTTCTGATTCTTCTTTTCTTGTTCTATATTTTACAATTCCTGCTGCTTCTTCAAATATATGTCTTCTATCTTCAGATTTGTTACTTAGTATTTCGTCTATTTTTCCCTGTCCTATAATTGAATATCCATCTCTTCCTATTCCTGTGTCCATGAATAATTCAACTACATCTTTTAATCTACATGGAGCCTTATTTATATAATATCCTGTTTCTCCACTTCTATAAATTTTTCTAGTAATTGTAACTTCAGAATATTCTATTGGTAAAGTTCCATCTGTATTGTCAAATACTAAAGAGGCTTCTGCAAAGCCTAATGATTTTCTATTTTGCGTTCCTGCAAATATAACATCTTGTGTTTTAGCTCCTCTTAGAGACTTCATACTTTGCTCCCCTAAAATCCATTTTATACAGTCTGCTATATTGCTTTTACCAGAACCATTTGGTCCTATTACACTTGTTATTCCTGGCATTAGTTCTATTACTGTTTTGTCTGCAAAGGATTTAAATCCTTGCATTTCTAATCTTTTTAAATACATGTCTCTCCCCTTTATTATTTATTTATCCAATAATACTTGATAATATTGTGTATATAAAGTTTGTTTTTGCTCTTCTTTCATTGTTAAACTATTACTATCTCCTAATTCAAACGAAATTCCGTGATAAACCTACTTTTTTTGATATTACATTTCCTGACTGCACTTTTAGCATTTGTGGCATAATCCATATTTCATTTCCTTGAGAATTTCTTTTAATAATTTCTTTTTCAACTAATTGGTCTAATAATTGTGTTCTTAAATTTTCATCTGTTTCTATGTTGTTTATATTTACATCATAATAATATACTTTTTGAATTCCTAAGTCTTGTACAACTTTTAGCATAGTTTCAACAGATGCTCTACAATATGTACAAGTTGGACTACTTATATATATATATGATTTTTCGTCACTATTAATTATATTTACTAATTCTTCTAAATCTATATATTCAATTGGATTTGCTTCTGGTACACTTACTTCACTATATTTCTCTTCACCATTATTAACAGATAAATTATTTAATTTTTCATATTCTTGCTTAAATTTACTAGAATCTTCTGTTACAGTGTAAGTGGCTGGTTCAATATCAGTTGTTACTTCTGTACTTGGTTTTTTAAAAATTATATTTTGCGTATTTTCATTATTATTATCATCATTATTTATATTTGTATTTTCTGAGTTTGTATTTTCTTTGTTAGGTTCTTCTACATTTTTATTTTTATTTTTATTCATTATATTCCAAATTAAAATACCTTGTATTAGTGAAACAACTACCAATATTATTACAATTATTAATATACATATAAATACTTTTTTATTTTTCATATAATCTTTATTCCTTTTTTAATATATTTAAATTTTAATTACATATATTATTATACAACTGTTTTTAGTTTATATTCAAGAGCAAATTAAATAAAATTTTTTCAAAAAAAAGAACAATAGCGGACTTTTTTAGACATTTTATATATTTTTAACATTTTAAAGTCCGCGTCATTGTTCGTGCGCCAAATTTTACAAAGTAAAATTTGTGTGCATCCGTTTGAGCGAAGCTCTTTTATTGAATAGGAAAAAGCGATTTTTCCTATTCAATAAAAAAGTATTAGATTTTTTATTCAAACTATTAAATTTTTCGTTTAATAATTCGAATTTACTAAAAATCTAATACTTATTTATTTATATACTTTTTATGAAACAGTCAACTTTAAATTAAAGTTCGACCATTTTGCACCACCAGCATCTATTGTATTAGAATATCTAAACATACATCTAACTGCTGTATATGTACTTCTTGGAGTTACTGATACTGATTGAGAAAAGCTTCTATCTGTACCAAAGTTAAATGTAAATGTTTTTGATTTTGCAGACCATAATGTATACCAAGAGCCAGATTTTTGTCCTTCTATTTTTATTTCAAAATATCTATCAACCCACATATCATCAGCTCCTACACTAAATGTACCTGTTATACTTGATATATAAGCACTTCCTAAACTTTTTGTACTTCCACATTGTCTCCAACTAGATGATAAAGAACTCTTATTAGAATAGCTTCCTGTATATGTTATTATTCTACTACCACCTCCGGCCGCCTCCGCCACTACTGCTTCCGCCACCTGAAGTACTCTTCTTTTTCCATACAGCATATAATGTTACATCTGCGTCTGTTTTATATGTTCCTTGTGGTTGATATTTTACACTTCCACTAGAGCTTGTTGCCCAACCTTGGAATGTGTAATTACTTCTAGAAGGTTTTGTTGAACTTAATTTTAAATCAACACCTTGTGCTTTTGTTTGTGCTCCTGGAGCTCCTGAACCACCATTTGCATTATAAGATACTCTATATTGTCCTTTTACTGTTATTGTACTAGTTGCTTTTATTGTTCCATCAGGATTTTTTACTGTTATAGTAACTGTTCCTGTTGATACAGCTGTTACATAACCAGTATTGCTTACTTTAGCAACATTTGAATTAGATGAAGTCCAAGTTACTTTTTCATCTGTATTTGTAGGACTTACACTTGCAGTTAATTGAACTGCTGTTGCATTGCTTCCATTACCTATATATATTGTTTGACTAGTTGGTGATACAGATATATTTGTAATTGGTATATAGCTTGTAATTGTACAAGTTGAAGAATATCCTTTAGATGTTTTGGCTGTTATTGTTACTTGACCTTTTCCAACTATTGAAACTGTACAATTTGTTTTATTTGTTCCACTTGTAGTTATTGTTGCAACTTTACTATCACTTGTTGACCACACAACATCTTCTGTTGCAGTTCCATCATTTGGTGTTATATTTGCTACAATTGTACTTGTTTTTCCAACAGGTAGTGTTAAATTATTAGGTGTTACAGAAATTGATTTTATAGTTGTAATCACCTGAATTTGACATTGTGCAGTTATTCCTGTATCTGTTGTTGCAGTTATAACTGCTGTTCCATTTTTTATTCCTTTTACAAATCCTGTTTCATCAACTGTTGCTATAGTTGTATCACTACTTGTCCATGTTATATTTGTTCCTACATTTGCATTTTCTGGTATGAATGATACAACTGACAACTGAATTTCTGGTGTTTCACTTCTATCTAATGTTACAAAACTAGCATTTAAATTCATTCCTGTTGCACTTGTTTGTACTGTTATTGTACTAGTTCCCGTGATTCCATTTTCTGTTATTGCAGTTATTGTTGCTGTTCCATTACCAACGCCTATTACAAATCCTTCATCACTTACTGTTGCTACATTTGTATCACTACTTGTCCAGGTTAAATTTGTATATACATTAGCTGTTTCTGGTAAAATTGTTGCTTTTAATTCTACAGTTCTATTTTCAGTTGTTAAATCTATTAAATATTCTGTTGGTTCTATTTTTACTTCTGTTGGTTCTGTTTGTACTGTTAAAAAACATCTTGCAACCTTATTTTTATCTGTTGTTACAGTAATTACTGTGTGTCCATTTTGTTTTCCTGTAACAGTTCCATCATCTTGTAATTCTGCTATTTCTTGGTTTGAATTAGACCAAGTTACATTTGAGGATTCTGAAGTATATTGTAGTTTAATGGTTTCTCCAACATTAATTATTAAACTTTCTGGTAACTCTATACCATCTCTATTTAATTGCTCTCCTTCATATACCATTCCATCTTGATCTACTGTATACTTGTTTCCAGATACTTTAAATTCTACAATAAAGATATCATTATATCCTTCTATCTCATGTTTCATTATACCTTCTGGATCTTCACCTATATATGTATCCATATAATGTTCTAAATTTCCACTAGTTACTTTTCCTATATCACTTACGGCTACAGACTGTGCCGCCGACCACTCTACTGCTTCTTTTTCTTCACTCTTATTTTTTTGTAATTCAGCATTATTAGTATTTGTTATAAGTCCATTATTATTTGTAACTAATGAAACTACAACTGTAGAAATAATCAACATAACAACAACTGTAATAACAAGTGTAATTAGAGATACACCCCTGTTTTCATTTAAAAGTATCATGTTATCATCCTCCTTTGTAAAAATAACTCTATATACTTATATTATACCACATTTTGCATATTTTTGTAAACCAAATTTTCGTTATTTATGTTACTTACACACATAAGAAATACTGGTTATAAAGCCAGTATTTCTTATGATAAATATTTAGTTTTAATTATCGTTACCACAGCAATCTTTAAGCAATTCATAATATTGATTATATACTTCTTGTTTTTGCTCTTCTGTTAATTCTGAATATTTTGATTGTCCTTCATTATATGAAATTCCAGTTCCTATATTTTTAGCAAGAACTTCTCCTCCTTTTGTTTTCGCAATTAGAGGAATTCTCCATGATTCTGTTCCATCTTCTTTTCTTGTTACAAATCCTTTTTCTATTAATGTATTTACTATTTCATCTTTTTGCTCTTCATTTTCAAATGTCATACTTGAACCTAAATCATAGTAATATAATTTTTTTACACCTAAATCTTTTAGCACTTCTAGCAATGTTCCAACAGTTGCTCTACAATATGGACAATCAGGACTACTCATATATATATATGATTCTTCTTCACTATTAATTACATCTAAATATTGTTCTAATGTTATATATACTATTGGATTTTCTTCTGGTATACTTACTGTATTATAAGTTTCTCCATCACTTTCTCTTACAGTTCCATTTAATGCTTCATATTCTTCTTTGAATCTTTTTGCATCTTCTGTTGCTGTATATGAAATATTTCCATTATTACTATTTTCTTTATTATTGCCATTCTTTTCTTGTGTTAAATTCCATAATAAATATCCTTGTACTGCTACTATTATAATTAATACTATAAAAAGTATTGATAATATAAACATATATTTTTTATTTTTCATTTGATTTTCTCCTATTCTTTATTTTTATTTTACATTTCTGTAATTTGAGGTTTTTATTTTTTTAGATTATCCTTTATTTTTATTATTTATATGTTATACTCAATGAATATATTTCTATTGAAGCATCTCCACACTATATTATTGTATAACAATCTTCATAAGTTTAAGTATGACATTCTGTTTCGTATATATCTTCATACCATACTTTTACTGAATAAATGGCACTTGTATTTGAGTTTGATTATTTCCTCTTGAAGAAACTTTTACAACTCCTATATTACTACTTGTCAATATTATATCTTATGTACAATCTGGTTTTATATGTGCTACAATTGTTGCTGTTTTTCCTCCAAATATGAGCATAAAAATTACTGTAACAATGTTACCTTATGACTATTTTTACTTTAATTCACAATTCATATTTTCACTTTTTACTTAAGATATTGAATTTATAATATATAATTATTTCCTTGTTTTCTGATATTTCTATTTTATTAATTAAAAACATAATCATTGTTCTAGTTATTTCTTTCATATTGATAAAATTTTCAAATAATTACTTTATGTCAGCAGGCAAATCTTTTTTCCTAATATTTTTATTGTTTAATTCTTTCTTATATCTGTTTTCTGCTTTCTATCTGTTGTGAATAAACTCTAGAAAAGTATTCATTTTTTTAATTAAATTTATCTTCAATTATTTTTTCTTTTGAGACATTAGCAATTTATGTGTACTTTTCTTTTTTTGCTCTTGTTCTTTTACCATTTTTTATTTTCATTGATATATCACGTAAAAACCTTTCATTAAAAATCAACTTAAATCGTACCATTTCTTCTGATGTTTCAATATGTCCAGTATCTATATCATATTTTATTGCAATAAATCTTACACATTTTTCACAGAAAAATTCTTCTAAATAGTAAGATATTTTACTTCATGATCCTCAAAATCTAGATAATTTCTTAATAGCTATTAAATTAATTTTCTTATCTTTAATATATTTTATCATTCTATTAAATGCTGGTCTATTAAATGTAACGCAAAAAACTCCATCATCTGTATAGTCATCATATACTTTTTTATTATTGTCTTTGCAAAAGTTTCTTAAAAATATTTTCTGTGTACTTATACCCCCCCTCTTTCTTTTTCATCCTCGTTTGTTACCATTAATTCACTGTTTACAAGTTCAATATTTTCATTGGATAATCTTTCATATAATCCTGCTACATATTTTTCAGGATTTACTATTGTTATCATTATAACCTCTCTTTCTAATAACAACAGATTTCCTTCAATTCTTAATTATTGTAATTTTGCAAATCGTTATTTTAGCTATAATTAAATTATACAGTTTTAGTAAAAATATTTCAATAATTATTACAAATTTTTGGCTTCTTATTAAAAATTTTATTCAATTTTTATGACTAGTTACTTAAAGTATCTAGTAATTGTATAAAGGAAAAATTACACCTTGTTTTCAAAATGTAGTTTTAATACATATGGTAATATTTTTCTTTTTTGATTTTTTGTCAAAAATTTGGTATAATTTTACTATATAATTAAATATTTTTACAAAGGAGGATGATATTTATGAAGCCTCCCTCAATCAATTTTGAAAAATTAAATTTTGTATATTTAAGAGATGAATTATAAAAAAAGATTAAATGTCAATAGTTGGAGGCGGAAAACTCTAAAAGTTTTCTGCCTCCAACTATTTGCATTAAATATTTATTTCTTTAATAATTCATAATAATGGTCATATAATTCTTGTTTTTGTTCTTCTGTTAAAGGAGAATTTTTAGCTTGTCCTTCATTATAATTTATTGCAGTCCCAATTTCTTTTATTAATACTTCTCCTGAAAGTGTTCTTGCTATTAAAGGTACACTCCAATTTTCATTTCCATCTTCATTTAAAGTAACCAATTCTTGTTCTGCTAATTTATTCATTATTTCATTTCTTTTCTGTTCTTCAATAGAATTTTCACTGCTACTTATATCGTAATAATATAATTTATCTACCCCTATATCCTTTAATGTTTTTAATAAAGTTTCTATTGATGCTCTACAATATGTACATGTTGGTGTACTTATATAAATATATGCATTTTCATCACTATTAATAACATTATATAATTCTTCTAAATTAACATATTCTATAGGATTATCTTCAACTATATTAACTGTATTATATGCTTCTCCACTAAATTCATCTACTGTCCCATTTAATTTTTCATATTCTTCTTTAAATTTTCTTGAATCTTCTGTTATTGGTTTTTCTTCTAAATCATTATCATTTTTTTCAATTTTTGAATTGTTTATTGTATTATCATCATTCTTCTTATTCAATATCATTTTGTCAAATAATATTCCTGCTATAAAACACACTATTAAAAAAATTATTATTATTATTTTATTTTTCATTTGAAATCTCCTTTTTTATTTACAAGATATAGTCCACCTATATATTTCTTGTTCTTCTCCTTCGTTAGCATACTTTAATACTAATTCTCCTGTAGAAAAACTTGTACTATTTGTAGAAATATTTATTCTATATGTTGCATTATTTCTATCTGAAACAGTTATATTTCCTACACTCACATTATTTATTCCACTTTTTACAAGTTTTAATTCCCCAACATCTACATAAGATGATAAATTAAAACTTATTGTAGCACTATCACTTACAAGCCTTTGTGCATATTTAGTATCGCAACGTCTTTCAGAATCGCATGTTTCAATCGTTACATATTCACAATCAGCAGTACATATTGTTCCACAATATTTACGTGGTTCTTCTTTTACACAAATATATTTTGTATCATATGATTGTGTTTTTGAATTCCATACTTTCCTTACATCAGTTTTGACACAGCCCATAATTGTATCACATTTTTCTGTACAAGTGTTTGAATCTTGTGTACACTGCTTTACTCTTTCATCATGACAATTTGTAGTTACTGTATAACAATCTTGATATGAGTATCTCTCATAATAAGCTTTTACTGAGTATTCTTTATTTGTACTTGACATTATTGGTATTACAATTATAGTTAATGTATCTTTTATCTGTCCTGATGGATTTTTAGCAGTTAGTGTTACTACTCCTGCTTTTAGTGCTTGAATTTCACAAGTTGTCTTATTAGCACCACTTGGAGTTAATTTAATGACATTTGAATTTGAAACAGTCCATGTTACATCTTCTGTACATGTTCCATCATCTGGTTTTATACTTGCTGTTAGTGTTCTGCTTTCTCTATCATTAAGAACTTCTCTATCTGTGCTTAATTGTATATCTGTTATTGTTGTTACTACTACTATTCTACATTCTGCTGTTATTCCATTTTCTGTTGTTGCTGTTATTGTTGCATTTCCATTCATAATTCCCTTTACAAATCCTGTTTCATCTACTGTTGCAACACTTGTATCACTACTTATCCAGGTTACATTTGTTCCTACATTTGCTGTTTCTGGCATATATGATACAACATTTAATTGCAATTCTGGAACATGACTTCTATCTAATACTGCAGACACTGCATTCAAGTTTAGTCCTGTTGGACTTGTTTGTACTGTTATTGTACTACTTCCTACTATTCCATTTCCTGTTTTTGCTGTTATTGTTGTTGTTCCATTTGCTACTCCAATTACAAATCCATCTTCACTTACTGTTGCTACATTTGTATCACTACTTGTCCAGGTTAAATCTGTATATACATTGGCTGTTTCTGGTAATATTTTTGCATTTATTTGTATTGTTCTATTTTGTGCTGATAAGTCTATTGTATATTCTGTAGGTTCTATTATTACTTGTTCTGGTCTAGTCTGCACTGTTACATAACATCTATCTGTTTTATTTTTACTTGTTGTAACTGTTATTACTGTTTGTCCATTTTGTATTCCTGTTACTGTTCCATCATCTTTTAATTCTGCTATTTCATCATTCGAGTTCGACCATGTTATTTCAGTTGCTTCTGAATCATATTCTAATTTTACTGTTTCTCCAACATTTAGAATTAAACTGTCTGGCAATGTAATACCATCCCTATCTAATTCTTCTCCATCATATACATTTCCATTTTGGTCAACTGTATATTTGTTTCCAGAAACTTTAAATTCAACAAGAAAAATATCGTTATAGCCACTTTCTATCTCATAGTCCATTTCTCCATTTGTATTTTCTCCTATATATGTATCCATATAATGTTCTAAGTTATCACCTGTTACTTTTCCTATATCACTTACTGCTACTGAATTTGCTGCTGCCCATTCTACAACCTCAACTTCCTCGCTTTTATTTTTACTTTTATCTGCATCTTTTGCATTTTTTATAATTCCATTATCATCCGTGACAAACGAAACTGTTATTCCTGCTAATATGAGCATAACAATTACTGTTATAACTAGTGCAACTAAAGTTAGTCCATTGTTCTTCTTAAAATGCTTCATAAACATCATCCTCCTTTGTAAAAAAATAAACTTATATACTTTAATTATACCATATTTGGTATTTTTTTGTAAACCACTATACAAATATTTATGTAAAAAAAATATAAATTTAATATTGTATAAAATTGTAAAAAAAGAAGTTTAATTTTAATAAATTTAATTTAGTAAATTTTATATTAAAAATATAAATTACTACATTTTATTAAAATTCAAACTTCTTTTTATTCTTTAAATATCTTTATTTTCAATTTCTTTTTGAATTTTTTCTAAAAACTCTTCAATAGACATTTGGCCAATATCTCCTAATTTTCTTGAGCGTACTGCTACTGCATTATTTTCTTGTTCTTTTGCTCCTAAAACTAACATATATGGTACTTTTTCTAATTGTGCTTTACGAATTTTATATCCAATTTTTTCATTTGAATCATCTAATTCTACTCTTATTTTTTTAGATTTTAATTTTTGTTTTAATTCAATTGCATAATCCATTTGAGAATCTGTTATTGGTAATATTTTTACTTGTATTGGAGATAACCATAATGGGAATGCCCCTTTTGTTTCTTCAATTAAAAATGATATAAATCTATCAGATGTACCTAAAATAGCTCTGTGTATTACTACTGGTCTATGTTCTTTATTATCTTCTCCAACATATGTTAAATCAAATCTTTCTGGTAAAGCAAAATCTAATTGGCATGTTGGAATTGTTACATCATGGTTTAATGCTGTCTTTATTTGTATATCAATCTTTGGTCCATAAAAAGCTGCTTCTCCTTCTGCTTCATAAAAGTCTATTTTCATATCTGTTAAAATAGCTCTTAATTGAGCTTCTGCTGTTTCCCACATTTCATCATTATCTATATATTTTTGTTTATTGTTTTTGTCTCTTAATGATAATCTATATTTAAATGAGCTTTCTGCAAAGCCAAAGTCTTTTTGATACACTTCTTTAATTAATTTTAATACATTTCCAACTTCTTCTTTTATTTGGTCTGGTCTTACAAATAAATGTGCATCATTTTGGCACATTTGTCTAACTCTTTCAAGTCCACAAACAGCTCCGCTATTTTCATATCTAAAGTCATTTGCAAGTTCACCAATTCTAATTGGTAAATCTTTATATGAACGTGTTTTGTATTTGTAAATTAACATATGATGTGGGCAGTTCATTGGTCTTAATACTATTTCTTCATTGTCTAATTTCATTGCTGGAAACATGTCATCTTTATAATGGTCCCAATGTCCACTTGTTTTATATAGTTGTACATTTGCTAGTGATGGTGTATATACATGACTATATCCTAATTCTATTTCTTTGTCTTGTATATATCTTTCTAATAATCTTCTTATTGTTGCTCCATTTGGCAAATACATTGGAAGTCCTGAGCCAACTAATTCATGTGTCATAAATAATTCTAAATCTTTTCCAATTTTTCTATGGTCTCTTTGTTTTGCTTCTTCTAATAATTTTAAATGTTCTTCTAACTGACTTGCCTTTGGAAATGATATTCCATATATTCTTTGCATAGAATCATTTTCTTGGTTTCCTTTCCAATATGCAGATGATGTATTAAGCAATTTTATTGCTTTTACTTTTCCTGTTCTATTTATGTGTGGTCCTGCACAAAGGTCTATAAATTCTCCTTGTTTAAAAAATGATATTGTTTCTCCTTCTGGCAATTCTTTTATTAGTTGTACTTTGTATGGTTCATTTCTTTTTTGCATTAATTTTATTGCTTCTTCTCTAGATAATACACTTCTTTCTAAAACTAAATCTTCTTTTACAATTTTTTTCATTTCTTCTTCTATTTTGTTTAAATCTTCTTCTGTAAATGGCTTTTCTACTTTAAAATCATAGTAAAATCCATTTTCTATTGCTGGACCTATTCCTAGTTTTACATCTGGATATAATCTTTTTACTGCCTGTGCTAATATATGTGATGTTGTGTGCCAAAATATTTTCTTTAGTTCTTCATTATTTTCATCTAAGTCTTGTATGCTTCCATCTTTTTGAATTGTTCTAATCATTTTAGTATCCTCCCTTTTTTATATTTTGTTTACTTTTTTATAATTTTTTATTAGGCAAGTATAACTTTTATATTGCATTAATAAACACTCCTATAGATATTAATTTATCTATAGGAGTGTTTTGCATACACGGTTCCATCCTAATTTTTACTTAATTTAGATTATAACGCATCTTTACGTCTAGCTTATTCACTAGAAATTTTAAGAGTTAGTTTTTCAAATATGTTTAATCACAATTAGTTCTCAGCCTATGACTAATTTTCTCTGTTGATAACCTTTATTTTACTTTTCTCTTATAATATTTTTAATTTATATCACTATTCTTTTTAATTACAACATATGAAGTTATTCCTACAATAACTAATGAAACAATTGCTATTATTGTTCCTGTAGAATCTTCTAAACCTGTATGAGGTAATGTTGTAGTTGTTGTTGTCTTTGGAGTTTGTGTTGTTTGAGTTGTCTTTGGAGTAGTTGTAGTAGTAGTTGCTGTTGTTGCTGTAGTAGTTGTTGTTGTTGCTGTAGTAGTTGTTGTATTTGTTGTTGAACCTCCTGACAAATCTAAAATTTCATCTCCAAAATCTGATGAATAATCATCATCTGTTGATGTTGTATTATTTGTTGTACTTGTTGTTGCATATGCAATATTATATAAACAAAATACTAATACAATCATCATTAAAATTGACATCATTTGTTTTAAAATTTTTTTATTCATTCTTCTTACCTCTTTATTTATATTTTATTAACTCAATTATATTTATACCATAATTATTTTTTTTATGCAATACCTTTTTTAAAATTTTTTTTGGTAATTTTATATTTTTTTGTAATTTTTATGTATTTATATCAGCCAAATAAACTTAATTGGTTACTTTGGCTCATACCTTCTAAACATCCAAATTTTCTTAAAAGTTCTGTTACAGAATCTCCTATTTTTGCACGAATTTTCATGTCATCTATCGACATAAATTTTTCTTCTTCTCTTGCTTTCATTATTCCTTCTGCAGCAACATTTCCTAAACCAGCTATACTGTTTAATGGTGGTCTTATGTAATTTCCTTCTACTTGGAATTTTGTAGCATGTGATTTATATAAATCAATTGGTAAAAAACTGTATCCTCTTTCGTACATTTCTAGTACTAGCTCTAGGTCATCATACATATCTTTATCTTTTTGTGTTGCATTATTTCCCATCATGTCTATTTCTTTAATTTTATTTTTTACTTTTTCTTTTCCATTTATCATTACTTCTGCATCAAATGCTTTTGCTCTAATTGTAAAAAATGCTGCATAATAAGCTAATGGTATATGAACTTTAAACCATGCAATTCTAAATGCATTTGTTACATATGCTGCAGCATGTGCTTTTGGGAACATGTATTTTATTTTTTCACAAGATTTAATATACCAATCTGGTACTCCATGTTCTTTCATAAGTGGTATATATTCATCTTGCCATTTAGGTTCTTTTCCTTTTGCTACTTTTCCTTTACGTACAGATTCCATTATTTTAAATGCTTTGTCTGATGGAAGCCCTTTTTTTATTAAATAAATCATAATATCATCACGACAACATATTGCTTCTTGTAGAGTTACAACTCCTTGTTCTATTAATGTTTGTGCATTTCCAAGCCATACATCAGTTCCATGTGATAAACCAGAAATTCTTATTAATTCATCAAATGTTGTTGGATGTGTATCTAAAAGCATCCCTCTTGCAAATTTTGTACCATATTCTGGTATTCCATAAGTTCCAACTTCTGAATGAATTTGCTCTGGTGTTACTCCTAATGCTTCTGTTGATGAAAATATTGACATTGTTTCTTTATCATCAAGTGGTATTTCTGTTGGTGCTATTCCTGTTATATCTTGTAACATACGTATAACTGTTGGATCATCGTGTCCTAGTATATCTAATTTTAATAGATTTCCATCTATTGAGTGATAATCAAAATGTGTTGTAATTATGTCGGAATTTGGGTCATCTGCTGGATGTTGTACAGGTGTAAATTCATATATTTCTCTTCCTTTTGGAACTACTATAATTCCTCCTGGATGTTGTCCTGTTGTTCTTTTTATTCCTTGACACCCTACAGATAGTCTCGCTATTTCTGCTTTATTTATTGGTATATTTCTTTCTTCATAATATTTTTTTACATATCCATATGCTGTTTGTTCTGCTACAGTACCTACTGTTCCAGCTTTAAATGTTGTTCCTTTTCCAAATATTACTTCTGTATATTTATGTGCTTTTGCTTGATACTCTCCAGAGAAATTTAAATCTATATCTGGCTCCTTATCTCCATTAAATCCAAGGAACGTTTCAAATGGGATGTCCATTCCGTCTTTTGCCATTTTAGTTCCACATTTTGGACAATTTTTGTCTGGTAAGTCAAATCCATTTCCAACACCATAATCTTCAAATTCAGAATATTTACAGTTTGGACATCTATAATGTGGCTGTAATGAGTTTACTTCTGTAATACCTGTCATAAATGCTACAAGTGACGAACCAACTGAACCTCTTGAACCTACTATATATCCATCTTCATTAGATTTCCATACCAATTTTTGTGCAATAATATACATTACCGAATATCCATTGCTTATAATTGAATTTAATTCTTTGTCTAATCTTGTTTTTACTATTTCTGGCAAATTTTCTCCATATAATTCATGTGCTTTTGCATATGCTATATTTTTTATATCTTCTTCACATCCTGGAATATGTGGTGGACATTTTTCTGGTGAAATTGGGCTTATTCTATCACACATATCTGATATTTTGTTTGTATTTGTTACTACAACTTCATATGCTTTTTCTTCTCCTAAATAAGAAAATTCTTTTAGCATTTCTTCTGTTGTTCTTAAATATAATGGTGCTTGCTCATCTGCATCTTTATATCCTTGACCAGCTTCTAATATTCTTCTATATATTTCATCTTGTGGATCCATAAAATGTACATCACATGTTGCTACAACTAGTTTTCCTAATTTTTCTCCTAATTCTACTATTTTTCTGTTTATATCTTTTAAATATTCTCTATCTGGTACTTTTCCTTCTCTTACAAGAAATTCATTATTTCCAATTGGTTGTATTTCTAAATAATCATAAAACCTTGCTATATTTTCTATTTCTTCTTCTGTTTTTCCAAGTTCTATTGCTTGATATAATTCACCCGCTTCACATGCACTTCCTATTATTAGACCTTCTGAATATTTTTTGTATATACTTTTTAATATACGTGGTTTTTTATAAAAATATTCAAGATGTGATATAGATACTAATTTATATAAATTTTTTAACCCTACATAATTTGTAGCTAATATAATAGCATGATATAGTCTTTGCTTTTTAAATTCCTCTTTTTGTGATTCTGCATCTTGTCCTATAGTATCTATTTCATCTACTATTTTTACACCTTTATTTTTTAATTTTTGTAACATTACATTAAATACTTTTACAGTAGTGTCTACATCTGCTAAAGCTCTATGTGCTACATCTACTTCTATGCCTAAGCTATCTGCAATTTTCCCTAATTTATATTTTTTTAGGTCTGGGAATAAATCTTTTGCTAATGGTAATGTATCTATATATGTGTAATTAAATTCATATCCCAGTTGTTTTGCTGTATGTTTTAAAAAACCTACATCAAAACTTGCGTTATGTGCAACTATAATTGAATCTCCTAAAAATTCTAATACTTTAGGAAATACTTTGTCTATTGTTTCTGCATCTTTTACCATTTCGTCTGTAATATTGGTAACTTCTACAACTCTTTGTGGTATTGGCTTTTCTGGATTTACAAAACATTCAAATTCATCTATAACTTCTCCGTTTTTTACTTTCATTATTCCTATTTCTGTTATTTTTTCTACAGTAATAGAAATTCCAGTTGTTTCTAAGTCTAATACACAATATGTTGCATCATCAATATTTTGCCCTTTAGCATTTTTTACAGATCTTTCTTTGTCTGGTACAAGGTATGCTTCTACTCCATATATTACTTTCATGTCTGGATTATCTCTTCCAAGCAATTTATGTGCTTCTGGAAATGCTTGTACAACACCATGGTCTGTAATTGCTATTGATTTCATTCCCCAGCTCATTGCTCTTTTTATTAAATCTGTTGCAGATGTCATTGCATCCATTGCACTCATTTTTGTGTGCATATGTAATTCTACTCTTTTTACTTCTGCATTATCTTGCCTTATAACTTTAGGTAATGGTGAAGATTCTACAATTGTATTTGCCATTATTGTTAATTCATTTGAGAAACTATCCATTTGTACTTTTCCAGCTATTTTTACAGCTTTTGTTGCACCTAAACGTTTTATTATATTTTTTGCATTTTTTCCAGGCAAAAATGCTTTACATGTCATTGTACTTGTTCCATCATATATATCTATACTTAAAATTACTTTTCCTGTTTTTGTCTCTTTATCTTCCATTCCAAGAATTTCACCATCTATATATACACTACCTGATTCTGGATTTAAGTCTGTAATTTTAGCAAGTGGTTCACTTATATTCATGGAATTTCCTAAAATTAATGGTGAGCTATTATCTTCTTCTGGTAATGGTGGCATTCCTTCATTAGAAATTTCTGTAATAATATTTGCTATTAATGTTATATCTCCAGCATATGCATCCATTCCAGATTTTCCTGTTACTTTTATTGCTTTTGCTTGTTGAATTCTTTCTGATATTTCATTTCCTTCTGTTATATCTTTGGCAAAAGCCTTACAATTCATTATTCCTGTTCCATCATATATTTCGAAAATTAACATTCCCTTTCCTGTTTTTGTTTCTCTACACTCACAACTTACTATTCTTCCAGCTAATGTTGCTCTACTATCATTAGATGTTATATCTTTTATTTTTATTTCATTTTCTTTTGCTTTAGAAGGTTTTCCAAATATTATGTTTTGTGGTTCATGTTCTTCTAATCCGTCTAACATATATCCCATATCTTCTTCTGTTGGCATTACATAATCAGCATCATTATATGCTCCTTCAGGAATTGGTGTCAATCCACTTTCTGGATATGTCATCTCAGAGTTTTCGTTTATATGATTATTTGCATTTGGTTCATATTGTTGAATATTTTCTCCATGTTTTTCTGCTATTAATCTTTGGGCTTCTCTTGTTTCTTTTATTGCTTTTTGTATTGCTTTTTGCTCTATTTGTTTTGCTTCTTCTTTTTGCCTTAAAATATCGTCTGCATTTAATCTTTCTTCTATATTTACTAAATATTTTTTCCCAAATAAGTTGAATATAACATTTTCTAGTTCTTTATCTAGTTTTCTGGCTTTTAAAAAATCTGCACCTTTTATTTTCATATATACATTTATTTTTGTTTCTGTAACCTCAATTTGGCTTTTTAGTAATAATAAAGGTTTCATTAAAGGATATTTATGTGCCATTAAACATACTATATTTTCCCATTCATCTGCTATTGGCTTTTTTCTTACTCCATCTATATAATTTATTTTTATATGGACTTGTTCAAATTGAAATCTTTGCCTTAAAAATTTTTCAAAATACCATATTTCTTTTATTTCTATATATTCTTTTGATTGTATTTGTATTTCTAGTGAATTTATTTTTTTGAATAAATTCATTTTTATTATTTCTGCATCAGTTATATTACTGTTTGTTTTATAATCACTAAATATATCTCCTATTATTCTGCTCTTTTTTATTGCTGTTTCTTTTGTTTTTGTATCTGAATTTGCTTGTGGCTCTGGCACTTTTTCACCTTCTTTTTAATGTTCTTGTTTCTTTTTAAATCTTGTTTTATGCTATCATATTTTTAGTTTTATTTCAATTCATATTTTGAAAAATTTAATAATATTTCTTAAAAAATTACATATTGGGGTCGTTCCTTTTTGTGTTGTGCTATTGGGGTCGGTCCCTTTTTGTGTTGGGGTCGGTCCTAAATTAAACCAATATATAAAGTATTTTGCAATACCGCGTAAGCGACCAAATGAGCGTAGCGAATGCGATTTGGAGCAACCTACTTATTGAAATTCTTTTGTAGGTTGCGACACACAAGGTATAAAAAATACTTTATATATTGGTTTAATTTAGGACCGACCCCAACACAAAAAGGGACCGACCCCAATAGCACAACACAAAAAGGAACGACCCCAATATGTAATTTATTCTTCTTTAGCTAAATCTATGCAAAAATAGAATTCAACACCCTCTGGTTTATTTTCAACTCCAAAATCATTTCCACAATTATTCATAATAGCTTTAACTATTGAAAGACCTATACCGCTTCCTCCATCTTCTCTTTTTCTAGCTTCATCAGCTTTAAAGAACCTATTCCAAATACGTGTAAGATTTTCTTCTGCAATATTATCTCCTGTATTAAACACTGTTACTTTAACTTGTTTTTTATCTTCTAAAACAGAATTTGTAATTTTTATATATTTTTGTCCATCAATATCTTTGGCATTTTTTATTGCATTTGTTAAATAATTTGTAACAATTTGACTAACATAAAAATCATCTGCATATACATTTATTATATCATCTGTTTCGAATTTTAAGTCAATCTTCTTATCTTCTAGCATTACTTTTGAACTTCTGCATATTTCTTTTTCTAATTCTACAAGATTAAAGTTTCTATTATTAAATTCCCTTTTTTCATATTCTAGTTTTGTCAGTTCTATTAATTGTCTAACCATTTTGTCCATTTTTGTTGCTTCATCTAAAATAACTTCTGCATAAAATTTTCTGCTTTCTTCATCTGTATTTACATTTTCTAAAAGCCCTTCACTATAACCTTGAATTAAAGCTATCGGTGTTTTTAGTTCATGTGATACATCTGATATAAAGCTTTTTCTCATTTCGTCTATTTTAGATTTCTTTTCAATATCTCTTTCTAGTTCTATATTACTACTTCTTAATTGATTAATCGTTTTTTCTAGTTTTTCTGACATTGTGTTTATACTTTTTCCTAATTCATTTATTTCGTCATCACCTTTAACAACATATTTTTGGCTAAAATCTAAGTTTGACATTTTTTTTGCAATTGCACTTATTTCTGATATAGGACTACTAAATTGTTTTGATATATATAAAGTTACAATTCCTCCTGCTACAATTACTATACATGCAATTGAATATAAAAATCTGTTAGAAATTTGTACACTTTCTGTTATTGTTGCAAGAGGTAATCTTATATATGCTACATATCCATTATCTAATGTTCCTGTTAGTAACATATAATTCATTTTTGTTTCAGTATCTAAAATTTTCTTAATTTCAATATTATCATCTTTTTCGACAATACTTGACTCTTGGTTTCTGTCCATTCCCCAAAAACTTATTATTTGTCTTATATTTGATAAAAAGTTTTGGTTTGACATGTAAATTACAACATTTTCATCATTTTTTACAATAATATCAAAATTATTTTTAATTGATATTTTGTCTAATTCATCATTTATATTTTCTGCATATAATTTTCCTGTGTAATAAGAATTTATTGTTGAATATGCTATTTTTAAATTTTTACTTTTTGTAAATTGATAATATTTTTCTAATACAAATCTATTTACTATAATTAGAAACAAGACTATTGATATTACTACAAAACATAGAGTTATAAATAGTTTTACTCTTACTGATTTTGCTTTTTTAGTTAATTTTTCCACTTATTTTTCCTCATTTCTTTATCTCAAATTTATATCCAATTCCTCTTACTGTTTCAATATACTTTCCTTTTTTACCTAATTTGTGTCTAATCTTTTTTATATGACTATCAATTGTTCTTGAATCTCCATAATAATCATAATTCCAAACATTATTTAAAATTTTATCTCTTGATAATGCTATGTTTTCATTATCTAATAAATATTTCAATAGTTCATATTCCCTTAAGCTCAAATCTATTGGTTTTCCATCTACTTTTACTGTTCGTCCTTCTTGGTCTATTGTAATTCCTCCATAATCTTTTATTTTTTTAGTATCTCCATATACTCTTTTAAGTATTGTTTCTACTCTTGCTACTAATATTTTAGGACTAAATGGTTTGGATATATATTCGTCAACACCAAGCTCAAATCCAAACAATTCATCTTGTTCTTCTCCTCTTGCAGTTAACATTATTACTGGTAAATTTGATTCTTGTCTTATTTTTCTTAAAACAGACCATCCATCAAGTTTTGGCATCATTACATCTAATAATATTAATTTTATTTTATTTCTGTTTTCTTCAAATACTTCAATTGCTTTTTCTCCATCTTCTGCTTCTAAAATTTGATATCCTTTTTGTGATAAAAAATCTTTTAATAATTTTCTCATTCTAGACTCGTCATCTACTACTAATATATATGCTCCATCCATTTTTCTTTTTCCTTTCCTATTTTTTGTTTTATTATACTTTATTTCTATGTCTATTTTGTGAAAATTACATAATAATTTGTTCTTAACCAATTTTAGCTTTTAACGGCAAATAGTAAATCTCAAATGGGTAGCAATTGTATAAAAAAATGTCACTTCTTGTGACATTTTTTATTTCTTTTTGAATATACCTTTAATTGCTTTAAATATTTTTTTCCAAAACCCCTGCTGATTTTCAAATAAAACTAAACTTGTTTCATCTACTTCTTTTTTATTTTTCTCTTTTCTATTTTGAAATATTGTATCTATATCATATTGTTTTCTAATTTCTTCTTCAACTCTTTTAATTTCTTCTTTGTCTTTTAATTGTAATTCTTCTCTCTCTTCTGGATCTGCAAAGAAATCTCTATAAATTAATCCTAATATAATAATTGTTTCTTTTTTTAAATCTTTTTCATCAAATGGTTCTTCTAATATGAATCTATAATCTTTTGCTCTATTTTCTTCTACCATTTTATTAAATTGAGTAGGTATTTTGCTTGTTAATTCAATTGGTGTAACTTTTAATATTTCATATACCTCTGTCAACGCTTCCTGCATATTCCTTTCCATTTGTTTTTTCACATCCTTTCATCTTTTGTTTAAATGTTTCATATATCTTTGCTCTTTCTGATGCGTCTATTATTCTATAACATCCTTGATATATATTTATCCATTTTTGTGTATTATCTCTAGTATTTGTTAGTGATAAATTTAATTCTAAAAACATTTCTCTTTTATACATGATTGCTCTTCTTTGATTATCCACATCTAAAGAATTCATAAATTTCTGTGCTTGAGATTGGCATCTTCTTGCTTTTGAAATTTTTCCGGTTTTTAATGCTTGTGCTTCAGCATCAACAGCACCTCTATATGCTTCTAATATTTTTGGAAAATCAGTTGTTTTAGTTAATTCACTGCCTTTATTATCATTTCCCATATCATATCTGTCTGATAAATTGGTTTTTATTTCTCCAACTAATTTTTGTAGTCCATTTTGCTGTGCTATTGTATCCATATCTCTTTCTAAAATACTTAATGCGTTTTTATCCTCTTGAGATAATTCACCTATTTTTAAATAATTATTTATTTTTAATTTTTTCATAACATTTGCAATTTGTTTTACTCTTTTACATGCTTCTTCTTTATTAGTTAATTCATTGATATTCTCATGTTCCATAATATGAGTTCTCCTTTGTTTTTATATACTTCTTAAGTTTCGATATTTTTATACAAATTTATTATAACAAAACAATTTTTTTTTGTAAATATTTTTATATAAATATTTATTAATTTAATAATAATAGACTATTGTATATCCAAAATTTTTAGTCCTTTTATTGCTGGCTCATATAAATTTTTTCCCATGTAATCAAATCTACTTCCATGGCATGGACAATCCCAAGTTTTATCTGTATTGTTCCAGCTTAGTAAACATCCTAAATGGCTACATATTGGTTTAACTGCATAAATTTTTCCTGTTATATCTTTATATACACCTACTAATTCATCATCTTTTTCTATTATAGCACCATTATCATTTTCAATTTGCTCTATTCCAAATGGTTCTATTCTAAATTTATCAAATACAAGATTGTTTACAGAATTTTGTACCATATTTTTCATTTCCCATCTATTTTTAATTGGTTTTATTCTTTGTGAATTAAAAATATCTTCATATTTATTCTCTTTTTCTAATATTTTATCTTTTACAATATTTGCAGCTACATTCGATAAAGTCATTCCCCATTTTTTAAAACCTGTACCAATATAAACATTTTTCATAAATACAGAAAATTCTCCTATATATGGAATTTTGTCTAAACTTATACAATCTCTTGTATTCCATTTAAATAAAACTTTATAATCAGGGTAATATTTTTTTGCTAATTCTTCTAACTCTCTATATTTTTCATTTGTTTCTATTGCTTCGCCTGTTTTATGTTCTGCTCCTCCTATTAATAATATTTCTTTATCTTTGTATTTAGTTGTTCTAAAAGAATAATATTGATTATCTGTTCCTATACTCATTCCCTCTGGCAATTTTTTATTTGTTTCTATTGCTATTAAATAAGATGTTGATTGGTACATTTTTGCAAAGTAAAAGCCAGGAAAATTAATTATTGGATAATGTGTTGCTATTACAACTTTTTTTGATGTAATATTACCTTTATTTGTATGAACAATATAGTTTTCATGTGTTTTTTCTACTTCAATTGCTGTAGTATTTTCAAAAATTTCGCAATTATTAGAAACTATTGCTTTACACAATCCAATCATATATTTTCTTGCATGAAATTGGGCTTGTTTTTTGAATTTTATTCCTGCTTTTATTTTAAATGGCATATTTTTTATTTCTGTTAAAAATTCCGCTTCTTTTCCTAAATCATTTACTGCCTTAACTTCTTTTTCTATATTTTGAATTTGGCTTTGTTCTGTAGTATATACATAAGCATCTTTTTCCTCAAAGTCACATTCTATATTTTCTTCTTCTATAATTTTCTTTATATTACTAATTGCTTCTTCATTTGCTTCAAGATATTTTTGAGCAAAACTTTTTCCATAATCTGCTATCAAATGGTCATAAAATAAACCATGTTGACTTGTTATTTTTCCTGTTGTATTTCCACTAACTTTTTCTCCTATTTTATCTTTTTCTATTACTACTACCTTTTTGCCATTTTTACTTAAATAATATGCTGTTGTTAAACCAAACAAGCCCGCTCCAATAACACATATATCAATTTCTTTATTTTGATTTAATTCATTAAATGATATATCATCTTTTGTAGTTTCTATCCATAATGAACTCATATTTTTTCTCATTCCTTGTATATTTTATATTTAGGTTTTTTTACAGGTTTTACCTATAAACCATTTTTCTATATTTTAACCACATTTTTCTATTTTATAATTTTAATTAAAAATATTTAAATATTAATATTGAATAAATTTTAAATGTGATTGAAGATATTTTAGAATTTGTTTTATGATTTATTGAGGGATGTTCACGGTACTCACGAAGTGAGGGTCTGAGTGAAAGAGGCTCAAGAAATCATATTACAAATTCTTAAATATTGTATTGAACTGAAAAATTTATAAAATATTAATATTTAAATATCTTTAATTAAAATTATACTTATAAATGTTTTTGTATATTTTTAATAAACTTATGGAAAAATAATTTTTAAAGTGATATACTAAAAGAAAAATCAATAGAAAGGATGTTGAAAATGGAAGAAAATTTAAAAGAAAAACTTTTTAACAAAAAAGAATTTGGATGGAAAAATTTAAGTTCAGAAGAAAAAGATGCAATATTTACTTTTTCTAATGGATATATTAATTTTCTAAACAAATCAAAAATAGAAAGAGAAGCCGTAATTTCTTCAAAAGAAATTGCAGAACAAAATGGTTTTAGAGATATTGCAACATTTGAAAGATTAAATCCTGGAGATAAAGTTTATTTTATTAATAGAGCAAAAAGTATGTATCTTGCAGTTATTGGAACAGAAAAATTAGAAAATGGTATTAATATTGTAGGTTCACACATAGATTCTCCTAGATTAGATTTAAAACCAAATCCTCTTTATGAAGACACTGGTTTAGCATATTTTAAAACACATTATTATGGTGGAATTAAAAAATATCAATGGACTACAATTCCATTAAGTATTCATGGTGTTATTGTAAAACCAAATGGTGAAAAAATTTGTGTTAATATTGGAGAAGATGAAAATGACCCAATATTTGTTATTACAGATTTATTACCACATCTTGCACAAGACCAAATGGAGAAAAAATTAAAAAATGGTATTGATGGAGAAGATTTAAATTTACTACTAGGAAGTATTCCTTATGATTCAAAAGATGCTGAAAGTGTTAAATTAAATATATTAAATATATTAAACCAAAAATATAATATTACAGAAGCAGATTTATTAAGTAGCGAACTTGAGGTTGTACCAGCATTTAAAGCTCGTTCTTTAGGTTTTGATGGTAGTATGGTTGCTGGTTATGGTCAAGATGATAAAGTTTGTGCATATACTTCTTTATCTGCTATGATGAGTCTACAAAATATAAAAACAACTGCTGTTTGCATTTTATCTGACAAAGAAGAAATTGGTAGTATGGGAAATACTGGTATGGAATCACACATGTTTGATTACTTTATATCTGAATTACTAAATAAAACTGGTGAAAATAGACCAAATCTTTTAGATAAAGTTTTTTGTTTTTCAAAAATGCTTTCTGCAGATGTTGATGCTGGTTTTGACCCTCTTTATGCAAGTGTTTCTGATAAAACAAATGCAGGATTTTTGGGAAAAGGTATTAGTTTAAATAAATATACAGGTGCTCGAGGCAAATCTGGAGCTTCTGATGCAAATGCAGAATATGTTGCTTGGGTTAGAAATGTATTAGAATCACATGATATTCGCTACCAAGTTGCTGAACTTGGAAAAGTTGATATTGGTGGCGGAGGTACAATTGCCTATATTTTAGCTAATAAAGGTGTAGATGTTATAGATTGTGGTGTTCCAGTACTTTCTATGCATGCTCCTTATGAAGTTACAAGTAAATTTGATATATATTCAGCTTATAAAACTTATAAAGCTTTTTGGGAAGCTTAAATTTATCATTATTAAATAGGACGGAGGTTTTGACAATAGTTGTCAAAATCTCCGCCCTATTTGATAATCAATTATTTCTTTATTTCAATATGTACATCATCTAATTGTTCTTTTGTAACATGTGATGGTGCTCCCATTAATAAGTCTCTTGCTTTTTTGTTTTTTGGGAATGCTATTACTTCTCTTATATTAGTTGAGTCTGCAATTAACATTATTAGTCTATCTATTCCTGGAGCTGCTCCTGCATGTGGAGGTGTTCCATATTGAAATGCATTATATAATGCTCCAAATTTGTTTTTCACATCTTCTTCTGTATAACCTGCTATTTCAAATGCTTTAATCATAATTTCTGGGTCATGATTTCTTACTGCTCCAGACATTGCTTCATATCCATTGCATACTAAGTCAAATTGATATGCAAGAATATCTAATGGTTCTTTATTTTGTAGTGCTTCTAATCCTCCTTGTGGCATAGAAAATGGATTATGACTAAAATCTATTGTTCCTTCATCTGTTAATTCATACATCGGAAAGTCTACAATAAAACAGAATCTGTATACATTTTTTTCTAGTAAATCTAATCTTTTTCCTAGTTCTATTCTTATTAGTCCTGCAATTTTTTGTGCTTTTTTAAATTCATCAGCAATAAATACTATACTATCTCCCTGTTTTACTCCAAAATCTTTTTCTAGTTTTTCTTTTGCTTCTTCATTAATAAATTTAGCAATTCCTCCTTGTATGCTTCCATCCTTTTCAAATTTAGTCCAAGCTAACCCTTTAGCTCCAACTTCTTCTGATGTTGCATATTCTGTCATTTTATCAAAGAATTTTCTTCCTTGTTCTGCTCCATTTGGTATAACAATTGCTTTTACAGTTTTATCTTTAAATGCATTAAAATCTGAATTCTCAAAGATTGTTGTTACATCTTGGATAATTAATGGATTTCTTAAATCTGGTTTATCTATACCATATTTCTCCATTGCTTCTCTATATGGAATTCTTACAAATGGTCCTTCATCAACTTTCCAGTTTGTGAATTTTTTATATGTATATGGTATAACTTCTTCAACTACTTTAAATACATCTTCTTGTGTAGCAAATGCCATTTCAAAATCTAATTGATAAAATTCTCCTGGTGCTCTATCTGCACGTGGATCTTCATCTCTAAAACATGGTGCTATTTGATAATACTTATCAAATCCTCCTACCATTAGTAATTGTTTAAATTGTTGAGGAGCTTGTGGTAATGCATAAAACTCGCCTGGATGAATTCTACTTGGTACTAGGAAGTCTCTTGCTCCTTCTGGTGATGAATTTGCTAAAATTGGTGTTTGTACTTCTGTAAATCCTAATTCATCCATTTTATCTCTTAATGTTTTTAATATTTTTGAACGAAGTAAAATTGTGTTGTGTAATTTTTCGTTTCTTAAGTCTAAAAACCTATATTCTAGTCTTAAATCTTCTCTTACTTCTTGGTCTGTATTTATTTCAAATGGCAAAACATTTTTACATTTTCCTAATATTTCAAATTTATTTGCTATAACTTCAATATCTCCTGTTGGCATTTTAGGGTTTTTGTTGCTTCTTTCCACAACTTTACCACATATGTGTATACAGCTTTCTGTTGGAATATTTTTTACTTCTTCTTGCATTTTTTCATCATCTATTATTATTTGTGTTATTCCAAATTGGTCTCTTAAGTCTATAAAAAACATTCCACCTAAATTACGTTTTTTTTGTATCCAACCAGATAATTCTACTTCTTGATTAACATTTTCTATTCTTAATTCCCCTAAATTGTGTGTTCTATACATCTTAAATTTCAACCCTCTCTCTCATATTTTTAAGTCTCTTATTATTTTGAAAATCTTTTCTCCATATTTCTAACTTTTGCACAATTATTTTACTACAAATTAATAAAAATATCAAGTTTTCCTTGATATTTTCGATTTTTAAAGTTACAGTTAAATGATAAATTTGATATATTAATAATAAATAAATTTATCATTTAACTGTAACTATTTAACAAATAAAGATATTAATTATTATATAATGTTACTTTTGAATCTTCTCCTATAGTAAAAATATAATCAGATTCAACTCTAACTCCTTCTGCATAATAAATACGATGACTTTGTTGATTAATAATATATACATCATTAACTTTTTTGGTATCATCTACAGTTTTTATATCAAAAAAACCTTTTCCATAATTTAAAGTAATGCCTCCTATATTATTTAAATTAATTATATAATATGCTTCATTGTCATTAGGTTGTTGTTGTCTTTTAAAATTTGGGTTTCCACTATATAAAACCAATTCACCATTGCTTTTTAAAAGTGGAAGTTCTCCATTTTTTAAATAATATGCTTCTACTTTGCTTGTTAATATTTCTATATCATTTTCTAAATTTTTATATCTTCTTATTTCTATACCATCTTTAGCATTATAAACTAATGTAGATGTAACTACTCCCATAACTAGTATTGTAATTGTTAAAGCTAATAATGATATTCCTTTTTCAAATTTTAATTTTTTTATCTTCATTTGTAACCTACTTTCTTTTATAAAATCCTTATAATATCATTATATGTTACTATTAAAGAAATTGCAAGTAAAATTGAAAATCCTATCATTTGAATTTTTGCTTCTGTTTCTAATTTCATTTGTTTTCTTCTTATTACTTCAATTATTAATATCAAAATTTTTCCACCATCTAATGCTGGTATTGGTAATAAATTTGTTATTCCTAAAGATATTGAAATTACAACCATTAAATATATATAATTTATTAGACCTGTTGTTTCTACTACAATTTCTGATATTCCTACAATTCCTACCATTTGGTCTGTAGAAAGACCTCCTGTAAATAGTATTTTTACACTTTCTAATATTGATAATATAAATTCTCCTGTTGCCTTTCCTCCATAAATTATTCTATTAAGAAAAGTATCTCTTGTTGGATCTACAAATTGTATTCCTACTGTTGATATTAATATAAAATAAACCAAAATACCAAATAAGATATTTATTATTGGACCTGCAAATACAATTGCCATTCTTTTCCAAACACTTACTTTTGAAAATGCTCTTTCATCATCAGATTCTTCTTCTTCTCCCTCCATACTACAAAATCCACCTAGTGGGAAAATTCTTATAGTATATTTGGTTTCCTTTCCTTGCTTTTGCCAAATTATTTTTCCAAATCCGAATAGCAAATTCTTTTACTTTTACTTTACACAATTTTGCAACACAAAAATGTCCACCTTCATGTATAAATATTAAAAAGCCTAGCAAAAAAATAATTTTTATTGCATTTATTATAAAATTAATCAATTTTGCCTCCTTTTAGATAATTGTTAAAAATACATAAGCAAATGGTGATAAAAACATTAAACTATCTATTCTGTCTAACATTCCTCCATGTCCTGGAATTAAATTACTATAATCTTTTACATCAACATATCTTTTTATACTTGATGCAGCAAAATCCCCTATCTGTCCTATTATGCTTAATATGACTGTAATTATTGTAATATATATATATGAGTAATTTAAAGAATTTATTTCATTTATAGCAAATGTATAAATTAAAGCAACAATAACTGCTCCTACAACACCTGCAATACATCCTTCTATTGATTTTTTAGGACTTACTTTACTAAATTTATGTTTTCCGTATTTTTTGCCTATAAAATAAGCAAATGTGTCTGATGCCCATGCAGAAATGATTGCATACCAAATTAGCCAAACTCCATTTTCTGCTCCTCTTATTTTTGCCATAAATCCAATACAAGTTACAATATATATAATTCCAAACAAAGTAAAAGAAATGTCTTTAAAATTGATTTTCATGTTTGTAACAACTATTATTGAAAACAATATGAGTAATATTACAGGTATTATTAATAACATTAAATTTTCTAAAAATAAAACTGGTATTTTTTCTGGAATAATATGAATAAATGCAATTGAAATACATGCTAAATATCCAATCCATCTAATAGGTTTTGACTCTTTAGAAACTGCATTAAAATATTCTTGCATTGAAATACATGCAATAATTGCTAAAAATACATCTACTACATATTTATTTCCAAATGTTAAAAAAATTACAACTAATGGAAGTCCAAGCACAGCTGAAGTTATTCTTTTTATATCTATTTTTTTCTTATTATTTTCATTTTCCATTCTAATTCGCTCCAAATTTTCTAGTTCTTTTTTGATATTCTATTATTGCATTATTTAGATCTTCTTCAGAAAAATCTGGCCAATTTTTATTAATAAATAATAATTCAGAATATACAGATTGCCAAGGTAAAAATCCACTTAATCTTAATTCTCCACTTGTTCTAATTAGCAAATCAGGATCTGGTTCACCTGCAGTATATAAATTCTTTGATATCAATTCTTCATTAATATCTTCTATGTTTATTTCTCCCTTTTTAACTTTTTCTGCTATTTTTTTAGTTGCTTTAACAATCTCATCTCTTCCACCATAATTAAGTGCTATATTAAATGTAACTCCTGTATTATTTTTTGTTCTTTCCATACATTCATTAATACTTTTTTGCATACCTTTTGAAAGAGCTGTTATATCTCCTAAAATTTTTACTTTTATATTTTCAGAATCAGCCCTTTTGCTATAGTCATCTAAATAATTTTGAAGTAATAGCATTAATGTTTTTACCTCTTCTTCTGTTCTTTTCCAGTTTTCTGTTGAAAATGCATATACTGTAATATATTCTAATCCTATTTTATTAGCATATCTTACTATTCTTTCCAAAGTTTTTGCACCTTCTTTATGTCCATAACTTGCTGGTTTTCCTTGTGCTTTTGCCCATCTACGATTTCCATCCATAATAATGGCTATTGATTTTGGCATATTTTGTTTATTTATTTCCATTTTTATTATCCCTTTTATTATATATTTTATTTCTTATATATTCATTATTTCATTTTCTTTATTTTGTAAAATTTTATCTATTTCTTCAATATTTTTATCTGTAATTTTTTGAATTTCTGTTTCAGCAGATTTTAATTCGTCTTCTGTTATTTCACTATTTTTTTGTTTTGTTTTTGCCTCATCAATTCCATCTCTTCTTATTGCTCTAATAGAAACTTTTGCTTCTTCTGCAATTTTTTTGATTTCTTTTACTAAATCTTTTCTTCTCTCTTCTGTTAATTCTGGAAAGGCTAATCTTATAACTTTTCCATCATTATTTGGATTTAATCCAATATCAGATGCTAATATTGCTTTTTCTATATCTTTTAAAATGCTTCCATCCCATGGTTGAATAACAATTAATCTAGCTTCTGGAACAGAAATTCCTGCAACTTGATTTATTGGTGTTGGTGTTCCATAATAGTCTATTTTTACTTTATTTAATATTGCAGGATTTGCTCTTCCAGCTCTTATTTCTGATAATTTTTCTTTATAAGCTCCTATTGATTTTTCCATCTTTTCTTTTAAATTTGTGTAATCCATTATTTTTCTCTCCTTTTATTTATAAGATATTTTATTTTTAAAGTTTTTGCAAACTTTATAATAATCTTTATATTAAATTTTAATTAATATTGATATTTTATTTTTTTAATAATTATACGAATTATATGAAAATCTAACCTAGTTTATTTTCTAAAATTTATTATTTTATGATACTATTGTACCTATCTTTTCACCTTTAACTGCTTTTACAATATTTTCTGGATCTGATATTCCAAATACTAATAATGGAATATTATTATCTCTACACATTGCAGTTGCAGTTGAGTCCATTACTTTTAAATCTTTATTTAATACATCTAAATATGATATTTCTTCAAATCTTATTGCATCTGGTTGAACTTTTGGGTCTGCAGAATAAACTGCATCTATTGCTTTTCCTAAAAGTATTATATCTGCTTTTATTTCTGTTGCTCTTAAAACTGCTGCTGTATCTGTTGTAAAATATGGATGTCCAGAACCACATGCAAATATTACTACTCTTCCTTTATTTAAATGTTTTTCTGCTTTTCTTTGAATAAATGGTTCTGCAATTTCTCTCATTTCTATTGCTGTTTGAACTCTAGAATGTAATCCTCTAACTTCTAATGCATCTTGAAGTGCTAAAGCATTCATAGCTGTTGCAAGCATTCCCATATAATCTGCAGTTGTTCTTTCCATTTGAAGTCCATTTCTTCCTCTCCAAAAGTTTCCTCCTCCTACAACAATTGCAATTTGTACTCCCATATCTACAACTTCTTTAATTTTATCACAGATTTTACCAACAACTTCTGGATTAACTCCATTTTTTTGGTCTCCTGCTAAAGCTTCTCCACTTAATTTTAACAAAACTCTTTTATATTTAGCTTCTGACATTTTTTTCTCCTTTTCTAAATAATATTAAATTAATTATTTATAAATTATGCTTAACAATTATTGTTTTACAATTATTCGTCACTTATTGTATCATAGTTTTTATAAAAAATAAATAGTTTAAACCAAAAATACAGTGCAATTTCAAAAAAAATTGAGGTGTTTAATAACCTCAATTTTTAATTTAATTATTGTAATTCAATTACAGCTCCAACTTCTTCTAATTTAGCTTTTAATTCTTCAGCTTCTGCTTTAGCAACATTTTCTTTTAATGTTTTTGGTGCTCCATCAACTAAATCTTTAGCTTCTTTTAATCCTAAACCTAAAGCATTTTTAACAGCTGTAATAACTTTTATTTTTTGATCTCCAGCTTCTTTTAATACAACATTGAATGAAGATTTTTCTTCAACAGCTGCTGCTCCTCCTGCTACTGGTGCAGCTGCAGCTACAGCTGATACTCCAAATTCTTCTTCAATTGCTTTTACTAATTCTGATAATTCTACAACAGTCATAGATTTAACTGTTTCTATTATTTCTTCTTTACTCATTTTAAAATCCTCCTAAAATTTCTTTATTTTTTATTTTGCTTTTTTGCAATTTATTTAATTTTATTTTTAATTTTTATTAAATTTATTTTTTTGTAGTATTTTATTACTAGTTTTTATTCTATTTTATTTAATAATAAACTAAATAAAATAAATATTTTATTATTTTTTAAGCATTTTCTTTTTGTTGTTTTACTTGGTCAAGTGCAACTGCAAGTTTTGATATATTTGCAAGTAATGCACCAGCAAGCATTGATAATAATGTTTCTTTTGATGGTAATTTTGCTAATGTTATAATTTCTTCTGCTGTCATAACTTTTCCATCAATAACTCCACCTTTTATTTTATAGAAATCATTATCTTTACTATAATTGTAAATAGCTTTTGCTGTTTCTAAATAATCTTCATTATTCATTACAACTGCTGTTGGACCTTCTAATAAATTGTCTAGTCCTTCAATTCCAGCTTCTGCTAAAGCTCTTCTTGTTATATTATTTTTTATAACTTTATATTCAGATTTTGAATTTCTAAGTTCTGCTCTTAATTTTGTTACATCTGAAACATTTATTCCTCTATAATCTGTTAAAAGTATTATTTTAGCTTCTTTCATTTTTTCTGCTAATTCTGATACTTCTTTTTTCTTTTGATTTAAGATTTTTTCACTTGCCATAATTTCACCTCCTAAAAAATATATAGATTTTAATTATTTCTCATGATTTTAGAATAATATTTGTTTTCGCCTGATTTGAGTTTTCAACTGAAAGATAAAAATCTCAAATATCTAGCGATTATAGCATTTTACACAATAGGAATGTTATACCTTCCTATTATATAAATAAAATCTCTATGCCAAAAGGTATAGAGATTGCGTTTACACTTAATCTTATACCTCGGTAGGTCTTATTTGTTGCCTACTTTCTTTGGCATTTATTTATATATATTATTTTTGGTTAATATAAAGTCCAGGTCCCATTGTTGTTGATATAGATACACTTCTGATATATTGTCCTTTTGCTGCTGATGGTTTTGCTTTTATAATAGCTCCCATTATAGCATCATAGTTTTCTGCTAATTTTTCTGCACCAAATGAAACTTTACCAAATCCTAAGTGAATTATATTTGTTTTATCTAATCTATATTCAACTTTACCAGATTTAATTTCTTTTATGGCTTTTGTTACATCCATTGTAACTGTTCCTGATTTTGGGTTTGGCATTAATCCTTTTGGTCCTAATACTTTTCCTAATCTACCTACTACACCCATCATATCTGGTGTTGCAACAACAACATCATAATCAAACCAGTTTTCATTTTGAATTTTTGGTATTAATTCTTCTGCTCCAACATAATCTGCTCCAGCTTTTTCTGCTTCTTCAGCTTTTGGTCCTTTTGCAAAAACTAATACTTTTAAAGTTTTTCCTGTACCATTTGGAAGTACTACTGTACCTCTAACTTGTTGGTCAGCATGTTTTGAATCTACACCTAATTTTACATGTAATTCAACTGTTTGATCAAATTTTGTTTTTGGCATTTTTTCTATAATATCTAATGCTTCTTTAATATCATATTCTTTGTTTGCTTCTACTAATTTTACACTTTCTGCATATCTTTTTGACATTTTCATATTTTTCCTCCTTTGGTTTTAGCGAATATATTTCACATATTCTCCCACAATATTAATATTATTTATTAATCTACTACAACTACTCCCATAGATCTTGCTGTACCAGCAACCATACTCATTGCTGCTTCTAATGATGCAGCATTTAAGTCTGGCATTTTTTGTTCAGCAATTGCTTTTATTTGTTCTTTTGTTATTTTTGCAACTTTTTCTTTATTTGGCTTTCCAGATCCTTTTTCAATCTTAATTGCCTTTTTAATTAAAACAGCAACTGGTGGAACTTTTGTAATAAATTCAAATGATTTATCTTTATATACAGTTATAACAACTGGTATTATAAATCCTGCTTGATTAGCTGTTCTATCATTGAATTCTTTTACAAATTGCATAATGTTTACACCACTACCTCCTAAAGCAGGTCCAACTGGTGGAGCTGGTGTAGCTTTTGCTGCTTCTATTTGTAATTTAATTACATTTGAAATTTCTTTTTCTGCCATTTTATATTTCGCCTCCTTTAATCTACTCTTTCTATTTGAGAAAAGTCTACATCAACTGGAGTTTCTCTTCCAAACATTGATATTAAAACTTTTGCTCTATGTTTTTCTTTATCTATTGATTGAACAGTTCCTATATAATCTTTAAATGCTCCTTGAAGTATTCTTACAGTATCATTTACTTCATAGTCTACATTTATTGCTGACTCATCAAATCCCATTGCACGAATTTCTTCATCTGTTAATGGAATAGGGTCTGTTCCAGAACCAACAAAACCAGTAACACCTCTTGTATTTCTAACAATGTACCATGTTTCTTCTGTTACTATCATTTTTATTAAAACATATGCTGGAAAAACTTTTCTTAAGTTGGCTTTTTTCTTTCCATCTTTTATTTCTATTTGTTCTTCCATTGGTACAACAATATCAAAGAAGTAATCTTCAAGTTCTCTGTTTTTTACAGTTTTTTCAAGGTCAGTTTTAACTTTGTTTTCATAACCAGAATATGTGTGTACAACATACCACCTTGGTTTCATATCATAATCTTTTTGAGACATTATTTGACCTCCTTTTATTGCTCTACATTTGTTGCTTCACTTTCAGGACTTGCTTGTTCTGTTGGAGAAGCTTCATTTGAGCTTTCTGCTTCATTAGATTGTTCATTAGAATTTTCTGTACTTGTTTCATTTGAATTAGAGTTTTCTTGATTTGTTGCTTCACTTGTACTTTCTGTACTGTTTGTACTCTCAGTACTTTCTGTGTTTTCTGTACTTTCTGTTCCTGTAGTACTTTCTGTGTTTTCTTCTGCATTAAATTTTTCATCTACTACAGATTGAAGCTTACTAATTCCATATTTGTTTCCTAAATCAAATACTACATCTAATGCAAAAACAATAACACCTGTAATTAAAACAATGCTTATTACTGCTGTAGTATTATTTGCTAATTGTTTTGGTGTTGGCCAAATTACTTTTTTTAATTCTGCCTTAAAATCTTTAAAAAAATGTTTTTTTACTTTCTTATTTTTGTTATCATTTTTATTTTCATTTTTAGCCATTTTATATCCTCCTTAAAATAGCTTATAAACTATTTTGTTTCTTTATGTGTAGTACGTTTTTTGCAGAATTTACAATATTTAACTAATTCTAGTCTGTCTGTATTATTTCTTTTATTTTTTGATGTCATATAATTTCTATTTTTGCATTCTGTACATTCTAATATAATATTTTCTCTTGGTCCTTTTGCTGCCATTTAAATACACCTCCGACTTTTTAACCTTTTCTTTTTAAAACGATGTGAGCATATGTTAAATACATATGCTTTAGTATTTTACCACTTTTTTCTAGATATGTCAATGAATTTTGTTACTTTTTTATCTTTTTTTGTTAATTTTTTTATGATTTTTTAATTTTTTTATTTTTTGATTTTGATTAATATGTTTTTTTGCATTTATTTTATGTTTTTTCAAGTTTTTTTGAACTGAAAATCCAAATTTTCCAACCTTTTGTCCTAAAGAATAATAATTACCATTTGAATATGCAATTAAATTACATTTTGAAATATCAAATGCTCCTTTTTCATCAATATATTTCTCATCTGCATGTATAGCTAAAACTTCTGCAATAAACATATTGTGACTTCCTAATTCTTTTATTTCTTTAACTTTACATTCAACAGATACAGGGCTTTCTTTAATCATTGGACAATTAACAAATTCGGCTTTTTCTTTTGTTAAATTCATTTCTTTAAATTTATCAACTTGGGCACCTGTTTTTACTCCACACCAATCGGTTGCAAAGGCTAATTTTTCTGTTGTTAAATTTATAACAAATTCCATATTTTCTTTAATTAAATTATATGAATATCTTGTAGGTCTAACAGAAATATATACCATTGCAGGATTTGTATTTATTATTCCTGTCCATGCAACTGTAATTATATTAGACTTCTCCATTGTTCCACAAGATATCATTACAGCAGGTAATGGATATAAAAAAGTACCTGATTTCCATGTTACTTTAGACATATTTTTTACTGTTATAAACAGCTTCTCCCCCTTTAATATAAATTTTATAATACAGTATTATATTATCTTTTTATTAATTTGTAAATAGTTACTGGATAATGGTGCTTTAATTTGTATGAAAGAAATGTGATACTGGTGATTTAATTTGCTTTGTAAAAAAAAATATTATTATGTTAATCTTTTGTTTTTTTATTAAACAACTATAAATAAAATTTATTACATACTTTATATTGACTTTTTTTAATTTGTGCTATAATATTTACCTGACTTTAATTTAAAAGGTGATGACATTTTATGAAATTAGAAGATTTAGATTCAAAAGAACAAATATTCAAAGACTTTTTTGAATGGCTATTTGATGATAGTAAAATTACAGCTAAAGAAATTCATTTAGAAAAAGAAGTAGATATCACTTTAGCACCATATTATTTAGATTCAAATATTTATTACCCAAAACAATTTAAAAACTTTTTTGAAACAAGAGCAATGAGACGTTTGGAAAGAGTTTCTCAATTATCTTTGGCTATTGATTTAAATCCAAATTTATATCAAAATAGATTAGAACACTCTAAAGGTGTTTATTATAGAAAATTAGAAGAAATGGTATATAATTTTCAAGATTATAAATGGAGACAAAAAGTAGAAAAAGAAAACCTAAAATTATATTTAATAGCTGAATTAATAAAAATGGCTGGTCATGATATAGGTCATTTTCCTTTTTCACATGCATTTGAGGAACAAGTATTCCACTGTCATGGAATACATGAAGAGGCGGGGGAAAAAATAATGCTTGAAGATCCTGAAATTATAAATGTTTTAAATTTAATTTCTCCAGATTTACCTGAAATATTGAAAAAACTTTACAATACCAAATTTTGGAATTTTTCAGAACATGATGAAAGTAACTATGATGTTGATAGATTAGACTACATCCAAAGGGACAGTCTTTATTGGGGAACACCTATAAATTTGCCGCATTTAAAATATAAAACAGTAAGTGTAAAAACAGATGAAACAGGTAAAGTTTTAAAAAACACAGATAACAGTATTTTAGTCTCATCTTCTTCAGACAAAACAATTGATGTATATAGTTATAGTGATTTAAGTAAAATTGAAAAATTGCTTGAATTAAGAGAAGATGGATATAAAAACAAAATATATATGGTTCCATATTCTCATATAAGAGAATCTAGTATAGGTGTTTTTTTTAATTCATTATTAGAGACTCCATCTAATTGTGGAAATGAATTAATAAATTATATAAATTCAATAAAAAATACAGATATAAAAAACATTGATTTAAATTTATTGCTTGGTTGGGATGATATAAAAGTATATTCTGAAATAATAGACATAGCACAAAATCATGAAAATGAAAATATAAGAAAATTAGCAACTTTAGTATTACCAAAGCTTAATGGTTTTTTAAATTTTATATATTCGTGTATAAATTTAAAATCTCCACAAAAACAGTATACAGATAGTGAAAAAGATTTCTTAAGGAAAGTGAAAAAAATTATTTCTGGAAATAATGAATTATCTCAAAATATGAAAAATCAAAATTTTATAGCAGAAAATACATTATATGTAGAAAATCCTAGTAGTGAATATAATGATGAAATATTACAATATTTTTTAAGTAATCAATTAATATTAAAACAAAATTGTAAAATTAAAGCATATAATCCAAATAGTCCAATCTATATAGAAAATCTTGATGGAAAAATATATGATTTATCTCAACACCCAAAAAGAAAATTTGATTGGAAAACAAGAATTTCTTATAATAAGAGTTTATATACTTATATACCATACTTAAAATTTAAGGGTCTAAGTGATAAGGAAATAGAATTAATAAAAAATAAGTTCCAACAATTAGGTCAAATAGGTCAAAACTTTAATTTTACAGAACACAAATGTGCAGTAAATATGCAACCTTTACAAAATGGACACAATTTTTCTAAAGTATTTAAAGAACTAGAATTATAAAAAGAACAATAGCGGACATTTTTAGACATTTTATATGTTCATAACATTTTAAAGTCCGCGTTATTGTTCGCGCGCCAATTTTACGAAGTAAAATTGTGTGCATCCGTTTGAGCGAAGCTCTTTTATTGAATAGGAAAAAGAGATTTTTCCTATTCAATAACAATAGCGGACTTTTTTGGACATTTTATATATTTATAACATTTTAAAGTCCGCGTTATTGTTCGCGCACCAAATTTTACTAACGTAAAGTATCTATACAATCGATAGAGTGAAATGATGTTCTTGTATAGGAAACAATAAGTAAATTAAAGTTTCATATTGTTTCCTATACAAGAAAAAAATCTTATATAAATAATATACAAAATTTAAATATTCACGATTTAATATATATATAAATAAAAAAAACTGGCAACAACCTATTTTCCCAGCAGGGTAACCCGCAAGTATTTTTAGCACATTGGAGCTTGACTTCTGTGTTCGGTATGGGAACAGGTATTTCCTCCATGTTATTGTCACCAGAAAATTATTGTGTTAAAAGCACACTCAAAAATACATAGATGAATATTTCTTTCTTTTTAGGATAATTTTTTATAGTTAAGCCCTCGATT
>CALXHG010000007.1 GCA_944388045.1 uncultured Clostridia bacterium
AGTGCTATATTTTTTATCAAAAAAATAAAAATGTTGAAGTAGTTTAATTAACCACCCCAACACTTATTATAGAACCTTTTTTCTTTTCGTCTGGAGGCAGATCTATTATTGGGGACAGTCCTAAAATAAACCAATATATATAGTGTTTTTTATACCTTGTGTGTCGCAACCTACGAAAGAATTTCAATAAGTAGGTTGCTCCAAATCGCATTCGCTACGCTCATTTGGTCGCTTACGCGGTATTGCAAAACACTATATATATTGGTTTATTTTAGGACTGTCCCCAATAATAGATCTGCCTCCAGACGAAAAGGAAAAAAAGAGAACCGGCACCATTTTACCCTGATAAGTATTGAACAATTGGTAAAGATGTAGTATAATCAATAAAGTTCGTACTTTGGAAAATAAATTGAACATGCACTAAATGGAGGTACTTATATGTTCAAACAAATCGGAAACAATAGAAAAACATTTATACGGTTAAGTGTTTCTACAATTTTAATTGCAATTTTTTGTATTTGTATTTTTTTTCACACAAAAAGCAGATTATCTTCCAGTAAATACCAAGCTGAAGAATTGGCATATAGTAATGCTATTTCTATGATTCAAAACGAAGACATTACTGAAATAACTTTTTTTACGGACAATTCTGAGAAGGTAATACTTAAAGATGAAACAGAAAATGAATATGAAGTAAAGATTTTTAATCAAGATATTTTTCATCAATTTGTTCAAGAACAGATTGAAAATGGTCAAAAAATCAAAATCAACAATGTAAATGTTAAATATACAGTATTTGATTTATTGACTGATATAATATATATGTTTTTAGCATTTGTAACTTTCTTACTTATTATAGATGTATATAATCTTATTTGTTCAATAAAAAGAAATAAAAATTACCATGATAAAAATGATGAAGTACAAAATGAACAAAATACTACATTGCCTAAGGAAGATAATATACAACAAGTGAAAATTGAACAAACAAAAAACAAGCTTAAAAGCAATGTTAAATTTTGTGATGTTGCAGGACTTGATGAGGAAAAATTCGAACTTGAGGAGGTTGTGGACTTTCTAAAAAATCCGAAAAAATATCAAGATATGGGAGCAAAAATTCCAAAAGGTATACTGCTTTCAGGTGCACCTGGAACAGGAAAAACACTTCTAGCCAAAGCATTAGCAGGTGAGGCGGGAGTTGCGTTTTTACATGCATCTGGTTCAGAATTTGTAGAAAAGTATGTAGGAGTTGGTGCAAAAAGAATCAGAAACTTATTTGAACAAGCTAGAGAGTTAGCACCATGTATCATTTTTATTGATGAAATTGATGCTATAGGTTCAAAAAGAAGTGATGATTCCAACAGTGTTGAACACAATCAAACTCTAGAACAACTTCTAATAGAAATGGATGGTTTTGATTCTTCAACAGTAGAAGGGATAATAGTAATTGCAGCAACAAATCGAGCTGATAGCTTAGATAAAGCATTATTAAGACCAGGAAGATTTGATAGGCATATTATAGTACATTTGCCTGATGTAAAAGGCAGAGAAGAAATCTTAAAGATTCATTCTAGAAACAAGAAATTTGATGATAGTGTGGACTTTAAGAAAATTGCACATAATACTTCTGGTTTTTCTGGTGCACAACTTGAAAATTTGCTAAATGAAGCATCAATTATGGCTGTTAGAAATATACATGAAAAAATTTCTGAATCTGACATTAATTCTGCTTTGAAAAAAATTGTTGTTGGACTATCTAAAACTGGAAAGATATTAAGTGAAAAAGAACGTTTACTTACTGCCTATCATGAATCTGGGCATGCTATAGTCAGCCTATTTACGAATAATCAAAACTCAATTAAAGAAATTTCTATTATTGGAGCAGGAGAAGTTGGAGGATATACTTGGTACGAGAATATTGAAGATAAAAATTATATTAGTAAAACAGAACTTCAAGGAGAAGTTATATCTTTGCTTGGAGGGAGGGCTGCTGAAAGAATTTTTTTCCAAGATATTTCTACAGGTGCCAGTAATGATTTGAAAAAAGCTACAGACATTGTTATTAGAATGTTAATATTCTATGGAATGGATGAAACTATTGGACCAATTTCTATGAATGGGGACTATAGTGAATATCTTGATTCAAGTCAATTCTCCTTTGTTTTAATGCAAAGAACAAAAGAAATTCTTTGTGATGCAGAAAAACAGGCAACTCGCATTTTACAACACCACAAACCTTTTGTAGAAGAGCTTGTAAAAACACTCCTAGAAAAAGAAACTGTTCACGGAGAAGAACTAGACCAAATAATGTTTAGGGCATTTCAAGATACTTATGCAACAAAATCTGATGATGTATAAGTAATTCAACAAAAAGGACTCTTGCAATTGCATGAGTCCTTTTTGCTAGTTATAGATATTTTTTTAAAGTTTCAACACTATCTTCTTGCATAACAACAAAATCATTTAAAATTTGTTTAACATCATTATCCATACTAGGATTATTATTAAGTAATCTTCTACCTTCTATAATTCCCATATTTGTTCCTTGTAATAATAGTTCAGAAAGTTTAGAATTACTTTTATCAGACATTGTTTTCATTTGAATTCCATACCATGTCATCATTTTATTCATTGTACTAGTTTCTTTTGGGTCATCTGTTTTATCATAATTTGGATAAATTTTATCTACTCTTTCAAAAATATTTCTATATTTTCCATACTCTACATTTAAAACTTTTTGAAATCTATCATCACAAACTTTATCAGATACGAATTGGACTGCATCCATTCCCATTTTAGCACCTTTGCTGACTTCATTTAAAACCTTTTTATTTATATCCATTTTTATCACAATCCTTTCTTAAAATTTATAATTATTATGATAATAAATTGATAAAAATATACATTAATTTTGTTTGGGTCGGTCCCTTTTTGTGCTTGGCGTTGGCTATTGTGGTCGGTCCCTTTTTTGACTGGGGTCGGTCCTAAAATAAACCAATATATAAAGTGTTTTGCAATACCGCGTAAGCGACCAAATGAGCGGAGCGAATGCGATTTGGAGCAACCTACTTATTGAAATTCTTTCGTAGGTTGCGACACACAAGGTATAAAAAACACTTTATATATTGGTTTATTTTAGGACCGACCCCAGTCAAAAAAGGGACCGACCACAACCAAAAAGGTAGTACTCCCAGTAGTAATTACAATAAATTAATAAAAATTTCAAATAATACTTGAAAAATAAGTCTTTTTGTTATAGAATAAAGTTGCCTAAAAAGGTAAATAATAGATAAAAAGGAAATTAGTCTTTAAAAACACTATAAGAAAAAGCATTTAGCTAATTTCAAAAAGGAGGAAATATTATGTCAGTAAAAGTAGGAATTAACGGATTTGGAAGAATAGGAAAACTTGCATTCCAAGCAGCTTTAGGAAAAGAGGAGGTTGAAATAGTAGCAGTAAATGACCCATTTATATCAGCAGATTATATGGCATATATGACAAAATTTGATACTGTACATGGAAGATTTAAAGGAACAGTAGAAGAAAAAGACGGAAATTTAGTAGTAAATGGAAAAGAAATAAAAGTATTTAATGAAATGGATCCAAAAAACATTCCTTGGGGAGAACTAGGAGTTGAATATGTATTAGAATGTTCAGGTGTATTTACAACAATGGAAAAAGCACAAGCACATTTAGATGCAGGAGCAAAAAAAGTTTTAATAAGTGCACCATCAAAAGATGCTCCAATGTTTGTAATGGGAGTAAATAATGAAACATATACAACAGACATGAATATAGTTTCAAATGCATCATGTACAACAAACTGTTTAGCACCATTAGCAAAAATAATAAATGATAATTTTGGAATTAAAGAAGGATTAATGACAACAGTACATTCAACAACAGCAACACAAAAAACAGTTGATGGAGCATCTAAAAAAGATTGGAGAGGTGGACGTGCAGCATCTGCAAATATAATTCCATCATCAACAGGAGCAGCAAAAGCAGTAGGAAAAGTTATACCAACATTAAATGGAAAATTAACAGGAATGTCATTTAGAGTTCCAACAGTTGATGTTTCAGTTGTAGATTTAACATGTAACTTAGAAAAACCAACAACATATGAAGAAATATGTTCAGCAGTTAAAAGAGCTTCAGAAAATGAATTAAAAGGAATTGTAGAATATACAGATGAACCAGTAGTATCATCAGATTTCTTAAGTGATCCACATACATCAATATTTGATGCAACAGCAGGAATAATGTTAACAGATACATTTGTTAAACTAGTTGCATGGTATGACAATGAATGGGGATATTCAAACAAATTAGTAGACTTAGCTTGTTATATGTATTCTGTAGACCATAAATAAAATATAAAAATTTATATAAATATAATTTTACTTTTTTTATTGAATAGGAAACAATATGAAACTTTAAGTTACTTAGGCTCAAAGAGAAAATATAATTTTAAATACAAAAATTTTATTTTCAAAAAAATCTATAAAATTCCTATTCAATAAAAAAGTAATAAGAAAATAATTTTTTTAAAAAGAAAATACTTTCACATTAGAAAGGAAGAGTTTTTGTATGAGTAAAAAAACAATTAGAGATATAGATTTAAAAGGAAAAAGAGTATTTGTTAGATGTGATTTTAATGTTCCAATGGACGAAAATAAAAATATAACAGACAATAGAAGAATTGTATCAGCAATACCTACAATAAAATATTTAATTGACCAAGGTTGTAAAATAGTTTTAAGTTCACATTTAGGAAGACCAAAGGGAGAATTTAAAAAAGAATTTTCACTTGCACCAGTTGCTGTTGAACTTTCTAAACAATTAGGACAAGAAGTTTTAATGGCAAAAGATGTTATAGGAGAAGATGCAAAAAGATTATCAGAAAATTTACAACCAGGACAAGTTATGTTACTTGAAAATGTTAGATTTCATAAAGAAGAAACAGATAATGACCCAGAATTTGCAAAAAAATTAGCAAGTTATGGAGAAATATTTGTAAATGATGCATTTGGAACAGCACATAGAGCACATGCATCAACAGAAGGTGTTGCTCATTATATACCAGCAGTTTCAGGATTTTTAATTGAAAAAGAACTAAAATTTTTAGGAGAAGCATTAGAAAATCCAGAAAGACCATTTGTATCTATTTTAGGAGGATCAAAAGTATCTGATAAAATAGCAGTTATAGATAGTTTACTAGAAAAAGTTAATGTATTATTAATTGGTGGAGGAATGGCATATACATTTTTCAAAGCACTAGGATATTCTGTTGGAAATTCAATTTGTGAAGATGATAAAATTGATTTAGCAAAAGAATTAATGGAAAAAGCTAAAGCCAAAAATGTAAAAATGTTATTACCAGTTGATAATAAATTAGGAAAAGAATTTTCTGCAAATACAGAAACAATGATTGTAGATAGAGATTCAATTCCAGATGGTTGGGAAGGTCTAGACATTGGACCAAAAACAATAGAATTATATTCAGAAGAATTAAGAAAAGCAAAAACTATAATCTGGAATGGAACAGTAGGAGTTGCTGAATTTGATTTATTTGCAACAGGAACAAATGAATTAGCAAAAGTTTTAGCAGAATCAGATGCAACAACAATAATTGGAGGAGGAGACACTGCTGCAGCAGTACAAAAAGCAGGACTTGCAGATAAAATGACACATGTTTCTACAGGTGGAGGAGCTTCTCTAGAATTCTTAGAAGGTAAAAAATTACCAGGAATTGAATGTTTAATGGATAAATAAAATTTGTTTTTAATAGTTTGAGTATAAAAGGAAAGGCAGTTTATCAAAATGGAGAATGTAAAAGTACCTATGGTACAATCAATGCAATACAGAGTTTATGATAAAAATGGAAACTATAAAAAAACAATAGATAAAAGTGAAGAAAAAAACTTAAGTGAAGATGATTGGCTTAATGGTGTAACATGTTTTGTAATTAATGAAAAAGGAGAAGTTCTTATTGAAGTTAGAGCAGACAAAGGGCTTACACCAGGTAAAAATGATTTATGTTCAGGACATTTAGATAATAATGAAACTGAAACTCAAGCTATGATAAGAGAATTAAAAGAGGAGCTTGGAATTGGAGTTGAAGAGGCAATGAATGTTGTAAAAATAACTCCTAAAGGAGTTCCTCTTGGTTTTGAAAGTTCAAATAAAATAAAAAATTTCTTTATAACATTTTTTTGCTTAAAAAGAAATTCATCAGAAGTTAAAATTCAAGAAGAAGAAATAAAAAGATATGTATGGCTTCCTTTAGAAGAAACATTTGAATTGATGAAAAGTGGAAGAACAAAATTTCCTAAAAATTTTGATTATGAAGAAATATTCGAAAAGGTTAGAACTGTTTATTATAATAAAAATAAAACAGAAATTCAAAGAAATTAAAATTATATGTAATATTCACTTATAAAAGTTCTTGAAAATAATAAAAGTAAAATAAATATTTAATCTAGGTAATATTTACTTATATAGATATCAAGAACTATCAAGGTATACAAATTTTAAACTATAAATATATATTAATATACCTAGAAAGGAATGAAATACAGTGATAGTAACATTATCTGGAATAACAGGAACAGGAAAATCTTTTTTTAAAAATGCAATATCAGAGGAATTAAAATTTAAAAATCTAGCTATAACAACAACAAGACCAAAAAGAGAAAATGAAATAAATGGTATAGATAAAGAATTTGTTACTGATGAAGAATTTAATAAAATAGTAAAAAATAAAGAATTTGCTTTTTATTTTGAATTTCTTGGAGCAAAATATGGATATAAAATAGATAAAGTTAAATTATTTGAAAATCAAGTTACAGAAGTGCATTATAGTACAATATATGATTTTAAGAAAAATATAAAAAATGTATTTTCAATTTATATAATTCCAAAAGACATAGAAAGAGCAAAATTTGAATTGCATAAAAGAGGATTGCCACCACAAGTAGAGCAAAACAGATTAAAAGAAATAGATGAACATATTAAAGAATATAATAGTAATAAAGATTTACAAAAACAATTTGACTATGTTTTTATAAATGATTATACAGATAAAGCCAAAAAGGATTTATTAAATGTAATTGAAAGGATGTGTTAGTAATGAGAAGAAAGGTTATTGCAGGAAATTGGAAAATGAATATGCTTCCAAATGAAACAATTAATTTTATAGAACAATTTGCACCATTAGTTAAAGATACTAAAAATGAAGTAATTTTATGTGTTCCATTTACAGACTTATTTTATGCACTTTTACATGTTCAAGGAACAAATATAAAAATAGGTGCTCAAAATATGCATTGGGAAGAAAAAGGTGCATATACAGGAGAAGTATCTGCACAAATGTTAAAATCTATAGGAACAGAATATGTTATTATAGGACATTCTGAAAGAAGACAATATTTTGCAGAAACAGATGAAACAGTTAATAAAAAAATAAAATCAGCACTTGCAGTGGGATTAAAACCAATTGTTTGTGTTGGAGAAACTTTGGAACAAAGAGAAAATGGCAAAACAGAAGAAATAGTTACTAACCAAGTAGAAAAAGCATTTAATAATCTAAAAGCAGAAGATTTAAAAAATATAATTATTGCTTATGAACCTATTTGGGCTATAGGTACTGGTAAAACAGCTACAAAAGAAGAAGCAAATGAAACAATTGCACAAATAAGAAAAAAAGTTGCAGAAATGTATGGACAAAATGATGCAAATGAAATTATAATACAATATGGTGGCAGTGTAAAAGCTTCAAATGCAAAAGAGTTATTCGAAATGTCAGATATTGACGGAGGACTTGTTGGAGGAGCTAGTTTAAAACCTGATGAGTTTAGTAAAATCGTTAATTTTGACAAATAAACATTTTAGAAAGGGATGAAAATAATGGAGAAAAAACCAGTAATGCTAATGATATTAGATGGATTTGGAATTAATGAAAATACAGATGGTAATGCAGTAAAATTAGCCAAGACACCTAATATAGATAAACTAATGAAAAAATATCCAAATACAATAATGTATACAAGTGGATTACAGGTTGGATTACCAGAAGGTCAAATGGGAAATTCTGAGGTAGGACATACAAATATAGGAGCTGGAAGAATTGTATATCAGGAATTAACAAAAATAACAAAATCAATTGAAGATGGAGACTTCTTTGCTATTCCAGAATTTATAGAAGCAATAGAAAATTGTAAAAAACATAATTCAAAATTACACATATTAGGATTATTATCTGATGGTGGAGTTCATAGTCATATAAGACATTTATATGGATTATTAGAAATGGCAAAAAGAAGAGATTTTGAAAATGTATATGTTCATTGTTTTTTAGATGGAAGAGATACACCACCAGCATCAGCTGAAGGATATATTGCACAATTAGAAGATAAAATGAAAGAAAAAAATCTAGGAAAAATAGCAAGTATATCTGGAAGATATTATGCGATGGATAGAGATAAAAGATGGGATAGAATTAAAAAATGTTATGATGCATTAGTTAGAGGAGAAGGAAATAAAGCAACATCAGCAACAATAGCAATAGAAAATTCTTATCAAAAAGAAGTATTTGATGAATTTGTTGAACCAACAGTTATTGTAAATAATGACATCCCATTAGCAAAAATAGAAGAAAATGATTCTGTTATATTCTTCAATTTCAGACCAGATAGAGCAAGAGAAATAACAAGAACAATAGTTGACCCAGAATTTAATGAATTTGAGACAGAAAAAATTCACACATATTTTGTATGTTTTACAAGTTATGATGAAACAATGCCAAATGTAAAAATTGCATTCAAAAAAGAACCATTAGTAAACACATATGGAGAAGTTGTAAGTAAACATGGATTAACACAATTAAGAATAGCAGAAACAGAAAAATATGCACATGTAACATTTTTCTTTAATGGTGGAGAAGAAAAACAATACCCTGGAGAAGATAGAATCTTAGTACCATCACCAAAAGTAGCAACATATGATTTACAACCAGAAATGAGTGCATATACAGTAACAGAAAAAGTTGTAGAAGCAATAAATGCAGATAAATATGATACAATAATATTAAATTATGCAAATCCAGATATGGTTGGTCATACAGGAAGTTTACCAGCAGCAATAAAAGCTGTAGAAACAATAGATGAATGTGTGCAAAAAGTTGTTGATGCAATATTAGAACATGATGGAACACTAATTATAACTGCAGACCATGGAAACTGTGAACAAATGATAGATTATAAAACAGGTGAACCACATACTGCACATACAACAAATCCAGTACCATTAATACTTGTTACAAAAGATGAAAATTTAAAAGTTAAATCTGGTAAATTAGCAGATTTAGCACCAACAATGTTAGAATTATTAGGAATAGAAAAACCAAAAGAAATGACAGGAGAAAGTATTTTAGAAAAACAAAATTAATTAAAAATAAAATTTAACATTTTAAAATATGAGAAACTTAAAATATTCATTTAAATTGTAAAAAATTTGAATATTAGATATAAAAATAAAGGTGAATAAAAGTGATTAATAATACAAAAAAAATTAAAGAAATATATGAAAATATACAAAAAAAACTTTTTTACATTGTACCTGGAAAATGGGACGAATTACATTTATATTCATCAATAATAGAAAGACTAGGTAAAATTCAAATTGGAGAAATGTATTTTTACTTTATGCCAAAAGGAATTTTAAAAAGAAAATACGTAAATGTTTATGAAGTCCCAAATAAATATAATATAGAGGAAGAAGAATACTTAAAACTAGTAGAATTATTATATGATGAAATAAAAGATTTAAGAGAAGAATTTAAGAAATCAGGACAAAAACCTTGGTCAAATATAACAATATCAATAAAAAATGAAAGAATTACATATGAATTTGGATATGATAATTTATTAGGAGGTCAAGAAGAATATTATGACCATCATATTTATTGGAGAAAAAAATATTTAAATATAGACCCATGTGGTAAAAAAGAAAATAAAGCATATAAAAAATATTTAATTAATTTAAAGCAAAATAATCATATAAAAAATGAGACATATATGACAGGCATTTACCTAAAAAGACAAGTAAATGTTGTTAAATATGATACAACAGATATTACAAAAGATGAAAGAGTTGATTATTTAGTTGAACAAGAAGAAAACAAGAAGATTGTTAATCAAATTTTAAGCCCAAAATTATAAAGATGAAAGGAAGTTTTTATTATGAAAGATTATTTAGAAATTGAAAGTGTAGAAGCATTAGAGGTTTTAGATTCAAGAGGAAATCCAACAGTACAAGTTGAAGTAACAACATTTGATGGATCACATGGAGTAGCTATGGTTCCATCAGGAGCATCAACAGGAAGTTTTGAAGCTGTTGAATTAAGAGATGGAGATAAAAGCAGATATTTAGGAAAAGGAGTATTAAAAGCTGTTGAAAATGTAAATAGTGTTATAGCTCCAAAATTAGAGGGAATGAATGTTTATGACCAAGCTGGAATAGACAAAATGTTAATTGAATTAGATGGAACAGAAAATAAAGGAGTTTTAGGAGCAAATGCAACATTAGGAGTTTCTTTAGCATGTGCTAAAGCAGCTGCTGCATCACTTGGAATGGAATTATATAATTACATTGGTGGACCAAATGCAAAAGTTATGCCAGTACCAATGATGAACATTATGAATGGTGGAAAACATGCAGATTCAACATTAAGTGTACAAGAATTCATGATAATGCCTGTTGGAGCAAAAACATTTGCTGAATGTTTACGTATGTGTGCAGAAATTTATCACAACTTAAAATCTGTTTTAAAATCAAAAGGATTAGGAACAGGAGTTGGAGATGAAGGTGGATTTGCACCAAATGTAAAAGACGAAGATGAAGCACTTCAATTAATAATGGAAGCAATAGAAAAAGCTGGATATAAACCAGGAGAACAAGTTGCATTAGCATTAGATGTTGCTGCAACAGAGATGTATGATGAAGCTAAAAAAATAGGTAAAGAAGGACAATATCATTTCTGGAAAATAGGTGTTACAAAAACAGAAGATGAAATGATAGACTTCTTAGAAGATTTAGTAAATAGATATCCAATTATCTCAATTGAAGATGGTTTAGCTGAAGAAGATTGGGATGGATGGAAAAAACTAACAGACAGATTAGGTTCAAGAATCCAATTAGTTGGAGATGACTTATTTGTTACAAACATGAAGAGATTACAAAAAGGAATTGATTTAGGAGTAACAAATAGTATATTAATAAAATTAAATCAAATTGGAACATTAACAGAAACATTAGATGCAATTGAACTTGCAAATAAACATGGAATGACAGCTGTAGTTTCTCACCGAAGTGGTGAAACAGAAGATACAACACTTGCAGATGTTGCTGTTGCTACAAATGCAGGACAAATTAAAACAGGTGCACCATGTAGAACTGATAGAGTTGCAAAATATAACAGATTATTAAACATTGAACATCAATTAGGAGAAGTTGCACAATATCCAGGAAGAAAAGCAATTATAAAATAATTTTGTTTGTTGGGGTCGGTCCTTTTTCGTGCTGGGGTCGGTCCCTTTTTGTGTTGGGGTCGGTCCCTTTTTGTATTGGGGTCGGTCCCCTTTTTGTATTGGGGTCGGTCCCCTTTTTTGATTTGTTTAATTTATACTTAAAGACAGAAGAAAAAAAAAGAAAGAGAAGAAATACAAGAAAAAATATAATATTAATATAGATGAAATATACAAATATGAATCAACAAATAATGAAATAGATGATTTTATTGACCAAGATGCATATAAAAGATTGATTTCAAAATTATCAAAAAAAGAACAAGAAATAGTTTCTTTAAAAATATTAGGCAATTTAACATTCAAAGAAATAGGTTTATTGTTAGATAAGCCTACTGCGACTGTTAGTTGGATATATTATAAATCTCTAAATACATTAAAATCAATATGGATAAACTTTATATTAACAATAATATCATTTAGTGGATATATTATAAATAAAAATAATGTTCCTAGATCAAATGGAAGTTTATCAGAAAGTATTAACATAGATATTAATAATTCAATAAAAATACATAGTATAAAAACTAGAGGCTGGCTAATAATGGGAATATTTTTCTTTATCTTAACGATATATTTTTTTATTATTTAAAAAAAACACCATAAAAATTATAAAAGTAAATCGTCTAAATAATAGAGAGGAGGATTTATTTTGAAAAAAATATAATACTAAAAATAATTCTTTGTTTTATAATTATAATTACAATATTCATTTCTATAGATATAAAGCAATTGAAAAAAGGGAACGAGCCAATATTTTGTGTTAATATTAAAACATATAGAGATGGTGGAACAAAAGAATATATTGGAATTGGATATAAAGTAATAAAATATAATAATAATAAACGCAAAGATTTTCAAATTGGAACATTTTTTTAAAAATATAAATAACTCTAGTTAAAGAAAATGGAGATAAGTCTTTTAAATTAGTTAAATATGAAATTTAGTTTATAAAAACAAGCAAGAAACTGGAATAATTACTAAAATTATTCCAGTTTCTTTACGTAAGGCTGATAAGTATTATAAAAATAGTTTTATAAAAACTGAAACTTTTTTTATTTTAATTTGTTTGTATATATGAAAAGCAAAATTGATAGAAAAAGAATTCTAATCTAATCAAATTTTAATTTTTTAAATTTATATGGCAATATTTTTACTTGTAATATATACTATAAAGAGATTTCTAGTAATAAAAACTTATGAAAGATAAAAAGCATAGTGGAGCTTATAATGTGTTATACTAAAAATAACTATACTAGGATGTTTAAGACTGAAAAATAACTTTTCTTCAACCAGATTTAAGGCTAGAAAGGAATGATAATAAAAATGGAAAACGATATAGACCTAAAATTATATAATGAATATTTAAATGGCGAAAAAAGTGCATTTGAAATATTATATAATAAATACAAAAATAAAATACAATACTTTATATATAATATAATTAAAGACTACCAAAAAGCAGAGGACATTACACAAGAAGTATTTATATATGTTATTCAAAACAAAATAAAAGAAGGATATACATTTAAATATTACATATATTTAGTTGCAAAATGTAGAGCATATAATTATATCAATTCAGAAAATAGAAAAAAAGAAATAAATGAACAATACTTTTCAAAAGAAAATGCACAAGTAGAAGAAGATATAATTGATATTATTACAAAAAACGAGAAAAGAAAAGAAGTGCTAGAATCAATAAATTTATTAGAGGACAAGTATAAAAATGCAGTATACCTTTCTAACATAGAGGGATTGTCATATAAAGAAACAGCAGAAATACTAGGAGAAACAGTACCAAATATAAAAAATCTTGTACACAGAGGGAAAAGCAAATTAAGAAAAATTTTAATAAAGAAAGGATTTGATGATATGAATAAATCATTAAAAGTTTTATTAATAGTAATATTAGTTGGAACATTATTATCAGGAGTTGTATATGCAGGAGCTGTAATTTACAATAATTATATAAAAAATAATAGAAATCACAATATATCTATGAATCCATCATATCAAAGCACAATAGATGAAAATACAATAAACAATTTATGGGTTGGAACATTAGATATAGCATGGAAAGAATTAGAAAACAAGCTAGAAAGGGATAAAATAGATTTACAAGATGGAAACTTACCAGTTGTTGATGACTTAAATTCAAGTACATTTACTAAAGATATGTTAGATTCAAATGATTATAGTATTTTAGTAGAAAGAACAGAAACTCAAGGATATAAAATAGATACATCATTAAATAAAGAATTAAACTTTGCCATCCCATTTGATAACTTCAGTGATATGTATGAATGGAAATTTGGAGATAGTGAAGAAATTATAAAATATTTTGGAATAAATAATGCAAGTTCAGAAGAGATGAACAAAAATGTTGAAATATTATTTTTCAACAGAGAAAATGAAAATTCAGCTCGTAGTGATGATTTTGCAATTAAACTAAAAACAAAAGAAGGAGACGAAATAATTCTTTACAGAACAAATGAAAACAAAAATTTTGATGAATACTACAAGGACATTCAAAATAAAGCAAGTTCATATACAGGTAGTAAAGAATTTCTTGAAGGAGATGAACTAAGAGTTCCATTTGTTAGAGTTAATGGAATGATTGCACATAATGAACTATATGGAAAATTTATAAAAGATACAAATATGTTTTTTACAGATGTTATACAAAATGTAAATTTTAATTTAAATGATAAAGGATGTAATTTATCAAGTGAGGTAACTTTAGTAACAGAAGTAACTGGAATTGGTATGGAACCAAGATTTTGCTATTTTGATGACCAATTTGTAATATTTATGAAAGAAGCAAATTCTGAGCAACCATATTTTGCATTAAAAGTAGATAATACAGATGTTTTAGAAAAGAAAGAAGAACTTGATGAACCTAAAATAATAGATTACACAGCAATTTCTCCAGAAAAATATCAAGATGGACTAACAATGAAAGAATACAAATTTTTCGAAGATGAAAATTACGAATATTATTATCCATCAAATAAAAGTATATATGTTTTAGTATATTTTATAGATGGAAAATTTGATACTGTAGAATCAGCTCTAAAAGACGGAAAGATTACAATAGATATGTTAGATAAATATGGAATTGAATATATAAGAAAAGAAAAATAATTAAAAAATTAAAAAAAATATATTGATTTTCACCAGAAAATATTATAAAGTGATAAAAAGAGGTGAAAATATAATATTGTCAAATAAAATGATAAAAGAAAATATAAAAAAATTTATAAAATTAAAAGAAATTCCTTTCATTGTTCTTATTTTAATTTACACTTTGCCAAGTTTATTCTTAAATAAAAGTGGGGATGATGTTTGGTTTGCAATAATAAATGAAGAAAAAAGTTTATTTACGTTTATTTTTGAAAGATATCAAATATGGACATCTAGAATAATTATAGAAACAATTCTAGTACTTTTTGCTAAATATTTACCAATATTTATATATAAAATTTGTAATTTAGGAATGTTTTATTTATTATTATATTCTATTTCTAAATTAATTAGTACAAATAAAAGTGAAAATATGAGAGAAACAAATATATATATAAGTATATTTATATTTCTAATTCCATTTTCACTGTACTTTGAGGCAGGTTGGATTGCAACATCAACAAATTATTTATGGGTTGCAGCAACAGGAATATACTCAATATTATTATTGAAAAGAATTATATGTAACGAAAAAACAAACACATTCCAAAAAATAATACATTTTTTATGCTTAATATATGCATGTAATCAAGAACAAATGGCTGGAATTTTATTTATTATATATTCAATTGGAATAATTTATTTAATAAAAAATAAGAAAATAAAATTAAATGTTATCATAACATATTTAATAATAATTTGTTCTATTATTTTTATTTTAACTTGTCCAGGAAATGCTGTAAGAAAACAAAAAGAAGAAGAAACATGGTATAATGGCTTTTCTGAACTTTCATTAATAGAAAAAGCTATAAATGGCATAAATTCTATGATGGATTATACAGTTAAAGATGGTAGAGTAATATTTTATATTTTTGAAGTTCTACTATGGTTTAATATATATTTAAGAACTAATAAAAATATACCAAAAATAATTGGAATAATTCCTTTAGCATTAACAATATTTTTTAAATATTTTTGTAGAATATTTGAAGATGAACTAATTAATTCATATTTATTACAAATTGGAAGTTTTATAGTATATTGTTTGATATTAATATTTATTGAAATAAGTATTTTAATATTGTTTGATAAAAATAAACAAAAACAATTTCTTGCAAGTTTAGTTTATTTTTGCGGTTTTATAAGTAGATTTATAATGATGTTTTCACCAACAGTTTTTGAATCAGGAGAAAGAACTTCACTATTTTTCTATATATCGTTAATAATATTAAATATAATATTTATAAAAATGATTACAAAAAAATTAGTAATAGATAACACAATGCTTAAATGTTAAAAAAATAATGAAATTAGTTAATTTAGAAAACAAAAAAATTAAAAAAACCCTTGCATTATTTGGAAAAATAGGGTATAATAATAACATACAAAATAAGAACGCAGAAGAGTAGGAGCAAATCCTACTCTTTATACATGTAATGAGAGCAAAAGAAAGGAATTTTTTTATGTCAAAAATAGAAGAAAGAGTAGAGAGTTTAATAAAAGAAAAAATAGAAAGTTTAGGATATTATCTATATGATGTTGAATATGTTAAAGAAGGAGCAGAATATTATTTAAGAATTTATATAGATAAAGAAACAGGAATAGACTTAAATGACTGTGAAAAAGTAAGTAATGAAATAAACGATTTACTAGATAAAGCAGATTATATAAAAGAACAATATTATTTAGAAGTATCATCACCAGGAATAGAAAGAATACTAAAAAAAGACAAACATCTAGAACAAAACATAGGAAAAAAAGTTGATGTAAAACTATTTAAAAAAGACGAAAAAGGAAAAAAAGAATATAAAGGAATACTAAAAAAATTTAATCAAGAAGAAATAATTATAGAAGCAGAAGAAACAACTCAAATAGAAAGAAAAAATATATCACAAATAAAAACAATATATGATTGGGATAATATATAAAAATAGGAAAGGATTGATTAAAAAATGAAAGCAATTGATAACAAAGAATTAGTAATCGCTTTAGAACAATTAGAAAAAGAAAAAGGAATAAAAAAAGAAGAACTATTAGAATCTATAAGAACAGCATTAATTACAGCATATAAAAGAAATTTTGATGCATTAGATAATGTAGATGTAAAAATGGATGAAAATACAGGAGCAACACATGTATATGCAATAAAAGAAGTTATGGAAAGGGCAAATGATGATGCACTAGAAATTAGCTTAGAAGATGCGAGAAAAATTAATAAAGAACTAAATATAGGAGATAGTGTAGAAGTAGAAATTGTTCCAAGAGATTTTGGTAGAATTGCTGCACAAACAGCAAAACAAGTTATCATACAAAAATTAAGAGAAACAGAGAGAAATATGATTTTTAATGAATATAATGATAGAAAAGGAGAAATTGTTACAGGATTAGTTCAAAAAGCAGACAATCATATAGTTGTTTTAGATTTAGGTAAACTAGAAGGAATAATGCTTGCAAAAGACCAAATTCCAACAGAACATTATAAAGTAAATGATAAAATAAAAGCATATGTTGTAGATGTAGAAAGAGGAGAAAAAGGAATTCCACATGCAGTTGTATCAAGGACACATCCAGACTTTGTAAGAAAACTATTAGAATTTGAAATTCCAGAAATATATGAAGGACTTATAGAAATAAAAAGTATAGCCAGAGACCCAGGGCAAAGATGTAAAGTTGCAGTATATTCACAAAATGAAAATATAGACCCAGTAGGCTCATGTGTGGGTCAAAAAGGTATACGTATACAAAATGTAATAAATGAATTAAATGGGGAAAAAATAGATGTTATAGAATGGAGTCCAGATATGCGTACATACTTAGCCTCTACTCTATTACCAGCGCAAATTATGGCAGTAGATATAAAAGAAGAAGAAAAATTTGCACAAGTAATTGTTCCAGATAATCAATTATCATTAGCAATAGGAAAATCTGGTCAAAATGTTAGATTAGCTGCAAAATTAACAGGACTTATAGGATGGAAAATAGATATAAAAACAGAAAGTCAATTTAGACAAATACTTGCAAAAAAAGCAGAAGAAGCAAATAATGAAAATAGCGATAATGAAGAAAAAGACCCAAATAATGATGAAACAGAAAATTAAATTGTAAATTTAATATAAACACATAAATCAAAATTAAAATTAGACAAAATAATAATTATAAAAACAAAAATCAAAATTAAAATTAGACAAAATGATAATTATAAAAACAAAAATCGAAATTAAAATTAGACAAAATAATAATTATAAAAACCAAAATTTAAACTTAAATTGAATGAAATAGTAATTTAGGAGGGTACAGTTTGAAAAATTTACCACAAAGAAGTTGTGTTATTTGTAGAACACAGAAAAACAAAAATGAATTATTAAGAATTGTTAGAAATAAAGAAAATATTATAAAAATAGATGAAAAAGGAAAAGAATCTGGAAGAGGGGCGTATATTTGTTATAATATGAATTGTTTAGAAAAAGCCAAAAAAACAAAAAAATTAGAAAAATCATTAGAATCAAAAATAGATGAAAATATATATTTAGAAATAGAAGAAATTATAAAAAATAAAAATGGGGGTGAGGTTATTGGGTAGAATTAAACTTTATGATATTGCAAAAGAACTAAATATACCAAGTAAAGAACTTGTTGATTTAGCAATCAAATTAAAAATGGATGTTAAAAGCCATTTAAGTGCTATAAGTGAAGAAGATGCAGAGAAATTAAGAAAAGAAGCTAAAAACCAAAATCTAAAAAATACAACAAATAAAAAAGAAAACAAAAAAACAACAGAAAATAAAGAAAAAGAATCTACACCAGTAATCATAAGAAGAGAAGTAATTGTTGAAGATGAAAATAAGAAAATAGATGGTTCAGAAAAAAAAGATGATAACAAGAAAAATGAAGTTGGGTTTGTTGAAAGAAAAAACAAAAACTTTAACATAGTATATAGAAATAAACAATCTAAGCCAATGACATTTGATGAATTATTTGGTACAAAAAAAGAAGAAAAGCCAGTAAAAAAAGTTGAAGAAAATAAAAAGGATGTTGAAATGAAAGTAGAAACAAAAACACAAGTTATTAAACAAGAGACAAATCCAAAAGTAGAAGTAAAAACTGAAACAAAAGAAGACAAAAAAGAAGAAAAGAAAGTTGAAAGCACAGAAAGTATAAATAAACAAAATACAGAAAAACCAACTATAAATAAAACTGTTGAAAAACCTGAAAATAAACCACATGAAAAAAGTTTTAACAATTCTAATAATGTAAATAATTATAAAAATTATAGTAATGTAAATAATAACACAAGTAATAATAATTACAGTAATGCAAATAACAATTATAATAATACAAACAATAATAATTACAATACTACAAATAACAATTCTTATAAACCATATAATAAATTTTCAAATAACACAAACAACAATAGACCAAATAATGATAGATACAATAACTTAAAAAATCAAAATAGATTTAATAAACCAAATGGAAGCAAATTTGATGGAGAAAATAAATTTGAAAACAAGAATAGATTTGATAATAAAAATAAGTTTGAAAATAAGAACTATCAAAATGCAGGATATTCTAACAATAATAAAAAACCATTAGACAAAAAAGGTCTAGAAAAAAATATTAAAGATATTATGGCTGTTGAAACAATAGAAAAAGAGCCAACTAGAGAATATAATAAAGCAATAGATAAACAAAAAGAAAATAATAGATTTAATGAAGTTAAAACAAATAAAAAATCTAGTAAGTCAAGAAGAAATAGTGCTGATGGTGAAATTAATGAACATAAATTAAAAGGATTAAAAAGAACAGACCAATTATCTAATATGTTTGAAGATTCTGATGGTGGAATGTTAGATTATTATGATTTAACAACACAAAGAGGTAAAAAAGGCAAGAAAAAAGCAAATAAAGAAGAAGAAAGAAACAAACAAAAAATCTTTAAACTTGAAGAAATAACAATTCCAGAAAATATAACAGTAAAAGACTTTGCTGCAGAATTAAAGAAAACAACTGCAGAAGTAATAAAAAAATTACTTGGATATGGTGTAATGGCAACAATTAATAATGAAATAGACTTTGATACAGCATCACTAATTGCAGATGAATTTGGAGTAAAAGTTAATAAAAAAGAAACAGTAACAGAAGAAGATATTTTATTTGATGATTCAGAAGATAAAGAAGAAGACTTAGAGCCACGTCCACCAGTAGTTGTTGTAATGGGACACGTAGACCATGGAAAAACTTCATTATTAGATGCAGTTAAAAAGACAAATGTTATAGAAGGTGAAGCTGGAGGAATTACACAACATATAGGTGCATATAAAGTAAAAATAAATGATAGAGAAATAACATTTTTAGATACACCAGGACATGAAGCTTTTACAGCAATGAGAGCAAGAGGAGCCCAAATTACAGATATTGCAATATTAGTTGTAGCTGCAAATGATGGTGTAATGCCTCAAACAGTAGAAGCAATAAATCATGCTAAATCTGCTGGAATTCCAATTATTGTTGCAATAAATAAAATAGATTTACCAGATGCAAATATAGATAGAGTAAAACAAGAACTTATGAATTACGAACTTGTACCAGAAGAATGGGGAGGAGATACTATATTTGTGCCAATCTCTGCTAAAAATCATACAAATATAGACCAATTATTAGAAATGGTATTATTAGAAGCAGATGTGTTAGAATTAAAGGCAAATCCTCATAAACAAGCAAAAGGTGTTGTTATAGAAGCAAGACTAGACAAAGCAAGAGGAGCAATAGCATCAATTTTAGTACAAAGAGGAACACTTGATGTTGGAGATACAGTTGTTGTAGGCTCATCAATTGGTAGAATTAGAAGCATGGTAGATGAAAAAGGTAAAAAAGTAAAAAAAGCCGGACCATCTACACCTGTTGAAATCATGGGATTAACAGAAGTCCCACAAGCAGGAGATATTTTCTATGAAGTTAAAGATGAAAAAACTGCAAAACATTTAATAGAAAAGAGAAAACGCCAAGAAAGAGAAAATGCTATAAACTCTGCTTCAAAAGTAACATTAGATAATTTATTTAGCAAAATGGAAGAAGAAAACTTAAAAATATTAAATTTAATAATAAAAGCAGATGTTCAAGGTTCTGCAGAAGCATTAAAACAATCTATGGAAAAATTATCTAATGAAGAAGTAAAAGTAAAAGTTATACATTCAGCTCCTGGTGCAGTAACAGAAACAGATGTTACACTTGCAAAAGTATCTAATGCAATTATAATTGCATTTAATGTTAGACCAATGCCAACAGCTAAAGCAATTGCAGAAAAAGATGGAATAGAAATAAAACAATACTCTATAATATATCAAGCAATAGATGATGTTCAATCAGCAATGAAAGGAATGCTTGCACCAAAATATCAAGAAAAAGTTATTGGAAATGCAGAAATTAGACAAACATTTAAAATTTCTAATGTTGGAACAATTGGTGGAGCATATGTATTAGATGGTAAATTAGAAAGAAATGCAGGAGTTAGAATACTTCGTGATAATGTTGTTATACATGAAGGAAAACTTGCATCACTTAAGAGATTTAAAGATGATGCAAAAGAAGTTTCTAAAGGATTTGAATGTGGTGTTCAAATTGAAAAATATAATGATATCAAAGAAGGAGATATTATAGAAGCTTATATATTAGAAGAAATTAAAAGATAAGTTAATAAAAGGGCTTCAAAATGATAAAGAAGCCCACTACTGTCATTAACTGATAAGAAATAAATAGAAAAAAATTAATTTATGAGAATTCAAAATTAATAAATAGAACTTTTATTTTAGATAGGAGGAAATAATGGCTGGAAAAAATCATAATAGACAAGGCAGAATTGATGAGGAATTCAAAAAAGAATTGAGTCAACTTATCAGTTTTGAATTAAAAGAACCAACAGTTACAGGTATGGTAAGTGTTACTAGAGTAAAAGTAACACCAGATTTAAAATATGCCAAAGTTTCAGTAAGTATTTTAAATTCAAAAGATGTACAAGAAACTATTTCTGGATTAAAAAAATCATCTGGATTTTTAAGATCAGAACTTGCAAAAAGAATTAATTTAAGAAATACTCCAGAATTAGTTTTTGAACTTGATGATTCACTTGAATATGGAGCAAGAATAGATAAAATTATAAATGATTTAAAGAATAAAGAAAATAAATAAAATTTATAGATGATTAAATAAGTTTATAAATGATGTAAAAAGGATTAGAAAAGAATATAATCACTTAATAATACAAAGAAATAAATAATGAAAGGTTAAAGTAAAATGACTTTAGATAATATATTAGAAGAGATAAAAAAAGCACAAACGATAGTAATATTATGCCATGAATCACCAGATGGAGATGCAGTAGCAAGTTCTTTATCTGTTTGGCATGCAGTTAAACAACTTGGAAAAGAAGCAGATATGGTGATTCCTGACTATTCTAAAATGTTCAACTTTTTACCAGGTGCTGACAAAATTTTAAAACAAGGAAATCATAGTAATTATGATTTAGCAATATCTGTAGATTGTACAGACTTAAAAAGATTAGTTGGTGCAAGCGAATATTTCGAAACAGCAAAAAAGACAATAGAAATAGATCACCATTCTGTAAATTCTATGTTTGCAGACTACAATTACGTTAATCCTGCTGCACCAGCTTGTTGCCAAGTATTAATTGGTATGTTTGAATATTTTGGAATAAATATAGATAAAGATTTAGGAACATGTATTTTAACAGGAATATTAACAGATACAGGAGGATTTCAATGGGGAGGGGTAACTCCTGAAACATTTGAATTTGCTGCAGAGTTATTAAGAAAAGATGTTAATATTTCTGAAATATGCCAAAAAATATTAAGAAATAAAACAAAAGCACACTGTGAATTTGAAAAATTAATTTATGAAAGATTAGAATTCTTTAATGAAAACAAAATAGCAGTTGCATATTTAACTTTAGACGATTATAAACAATTAAGTACAGATATTGGTGATGATGAAGGTTTAGTTGAAATGATTAGAGATATTGATGGAGTTGAAGTTGCTGTTTTGTTAAAAGAAAAAGAAGGGCTAGATGGATTTAAAATTTCAATGCGCTCAAGAGATAAAGTAAATGTATCTGATATAGGTTTAATTTTAGGTGGAGGAGGACATTCTAGAGCTGCTGGATGTTTTATTCAAGGAAACTTAGATTATGCTAAAAATAAAATTGTTAATTTAATTGAACAAGAAATGAAAAAACAATTAAAATAAAAACTAAAGCTACTAGTATAATGATTAAAAAATATTCAAAACACTTGTAATAAATTTAATATAATAGGATGAAGAAAAAATGGATGGAATTATATTAATAAACAAACCAAAAAATAATACATCACATGATATTGTAAGAAAAGTAAAAAAATTGCTAAATCAAAAAGTTGGACATACAGGAACTTTAGATCCAAATGCAACAGGAGTGTTACCTTTATTAATTGGTAAAGGAACAGAACTTTCTAAATATCTAATAAATCATGATAAAATATATGAGGCAATTTTGCAATTAGGAGAAAAAAGAGATACAGCAGATATTGAAGGAAATGTTGTGGAAGAAAAAGATGTTTCTGAAAGTTGTTTAGATAAAGCAAATATAGCAAATATTTTTAAAAGTTTTATTGGTATTCAAGAACAGATTCCACCAATATATTCTGCAATAAAAGTTAATGGAAAAAAACTTTATGAATATGCAAGAAAAGGTGAAAATATAGAAGTACAACCTCGTAAAATAGAAATATATTCTATGGAATTAATTGATGTTGATAAAACAAATAAACAAATTCATTTTAGAGTAAAATGCTCAAAAGGTACATATATCAGAACATTATGTGAAGATATAGCATATAAACTACAAACTGTTGGATATATGAAAGAATTAAAAAGAACACAGGTTGGAGAGTTTAAAATAGAAGATGCAATTACAATAGAGCAATTAGAAGATATTATAAAATATAGATTAAAGAAAGAAGAAATTAAAGATAATATTGAAAATAATTTAGAAGAAAAATTTGAAGATGGTGCAAAAAATGAATTAAAAGAAAAATTAAAAAATAGTCTTAACAATAATTCAAAAAATAATAGTTTTATTAGTATAGAAGAATATTTTAATAATAAGGAAAACATTAATTTAGATGAAAAAAAATTAAATTTGTTTTTAAATGGAGTTAAATTGACTTTTAATCTAAATAATGATATTTATAAAATATATAGTAATAATAAATTTATAGGAACTGGTGTAATAAGTAATAATTTATTAAAAAGAGATATTGTCATATAAATATAGTAGATTTTATAAAAATATACAACATTAACTGACTAGATTAAATTATTGAAGTACGAGAAACAATAAAATGAATACATAATAATATTAAAGAAAGGAATGGTGTAAAATATGGAAGAAAAATTTTATGTAACAACACCTATTTACTATCCAAGTGGAAAATTTCATATTGGAACTGCTTATACAGAAGTATTAGCAGATACAATAAAAAGATATAAACAACTTAGAGGGTATGATACATTTATGTTAACAGGTGTTGATGAACATGGTCAAAAAATAGAAACTGTTGCACAAAAAGCAGGGAAAACACCACAAGAATATGTTGATGAAATGGCAAAATTAGCAAAAGAGTTGTGGAAATTAATGGATATAAAATATGATTATTTTATTAGAACAACTGATAAATTTCATGAGCAAACAGTTCAAAAAATATTTGATTATTTTCTAAAAAATGGAGACATATATAAAGGTCAATATGAAGGCTGGTATTGTATGCCATGTGAAACATATTTTACAAAAACTCAATTAGTAGATGGAAAATGCCCTGATTGTGGTAGAGAAGTAAAATTATTAAAAGAAGATGCATACTTCTTTAATATGAAAAAATATGCAGATAGATTAGTAAAATTCTATGATGAAAATCCGGATTTTGTAGAACCTGCATATAGAAAAACAGAAATGATAAATAATTTTATTAAACCAGGATTAGAAGATTTATGTATAACAAGAACATCTTTTAATTGGGGAATAAAAGTTCCTAATGACCCAAAACATGTTATATATGTATGGTTAGATGCACTAACAAATTATTTAACTGCACTAGGATATATGCAAGATGATGACACATTATTTAAAAAATACTGGCCAGCAGATGTACAAATTGTTGGAAAAGATATAGCAAGATTTCATTTAATATATTGGCCAATTTTTTTAATGGCACTAGATTTGCCACTACCAAAAAAATTCATTGTTCATAATTGGATAGTTATGAAAGATGGGAAAATGTCTAAATCTGTTGGAAATGTAGTTTATCCAGAAAAATTAATTAGTAGATATGGATTAGATGCAACAAGATATTATTTATTAAGAGTAATGACTGTTTCTCAAGATGCAATTTTTACTCCAGAAGATTTTGTTGAAAAATATAATTCAGATTTATGTAATGATTTAGGAAATCTAGTAAATAGAACTATTTCAATGGTTAACAAATATTTTCAAGGAACAGTTCCAAAATATAATGGAACACCAAATGATGTTGACAAAGAACTTGAAGAATTTACACAAAATAAACTTAAAGAAGTAGAAGAATTAATTGAAAAATATCAAATGTCAAATGCCTTACAAGAACTATGGACAGTCATATCAAGAACAAATAAATATATTGATGAAACTCGTCCATGGGAATTATCAAAAAATGGAGAAACAGATAAATTACAATCTAGTATATATCACCTAATAGAAAACATAAGAAAAGTAGCAATATATTTAATACCATTTATGGAAAATACAGCTAAAAATATATTTAATCAAATAGGAATACCTAGTAATTTACAAACATGGGAAAGTCTTGACAGATATGATAAATTAAACAGTATAAAAGTAGTTGAAAAAGGTGAACCTATTTTTATGAGAAAAAATATGGAAGAAGAATTGGAATATTTAAAAAATAAATAAAAGGTGGAAGAATGGATTTGATATCTATAAGAAGAAAATATAATAATATAAGAAATATTATAATAATAAGTTTTATACTTGTTGTTTGTGCTATTTTGGCGTTAATTGTAAAAGAAATTAATAAAAATAAAGCTGAGGAAAATGTATTTTTATCTTATTCAGAATTAAAAAAAATAGTTGCTCAAAAAGAAGAAGAAATTCAAAAACAGAAAGAAGAACAGCAAAAAATTGAAGAAGAAAATAGAAAAAACAATTTACCTCAATTAACAGAAGAGGGTAAAAATAATGTTGCAAAAATATATAAATCAGATACCAAAAGAGTATTTTTAACTTTTGATGATGGACCTTCTTCAACAGTAACACCAAAAATATTAGATGTGTTAAAAGCAGAAAATATTAAAGCAACATTTTTTTTACTGGGAAGTAGAGTTGAACTTAATCCGGAAATTGTAAAAAGAGAATATGAAGAAGGACATTATATAGCAAGTCATGGATATTCTCATGTTTATTCACAAATATATTCATCGCCACAAAGTGTTTTAGATGAATATAATAATTGTGTAAGAGCAATTCAAAATGCTATTGGTGTACCAGATTATAATCCTCATTTATTTAGATTTCCTGGAGGATTTAAAGGTGGAAAATATGATAAGATAAAATCTCAGGCACATGATTTATTAGAACAAAATAATATAGCTCATGTTGACTGGAATGCTTTAACATCAGATTCTGCAGGTGCTAAAACAACAGAACAATTTATAGCAGAATTAGAAAAAACGGTGCCAAAATACAATAGTGTAGTGGTTTTAATGCATGATGCAGGAAATAAGCAAGCAACTGCAGAAGCCTTGCCAACTATTATTTCTTATTTTAGAGAACGTGGATATGAATTCAAATCCTTTTATGATATAATTAAATAATTATTATTAGGGCTGACTCTTTTAGCAATTTGGCTATTGGGGTCGGTCCCTTTTTGTGCTGGGGTCGGTCCTAAAATCAAATTCAATATATAAATTGTTTTTTATACCTTATGTGTCGCAACCTACAAAAGAATTTCAATAAGTAGGTTGCTCCAAATCACATTCACTACGCTCATTTGGTCGCTTACGCGGTATTGCAAAATACTTTATATATTGGTTTATTTTAGGACCGACCCCAGCACAAAAAGGGACCGACCCCAACAACCACCCCCACAACACCAAAAAAGACCGACCCCAACACAAAAAAAGACCGTCACCAGACAAAGAATACAAAAATAGAACTGACACAAGTATGATTTTATTATTGAAAAATATGCTAAAATATGATATAAAAGAACTATAAATAAAATTTTATATTTGAAAAGAAAGGGAAAAAAATGTTATATTTAAAGAGTTTTTTTAGAAAAAAGAGTACAAAAATATATTTGATAATATATAGTGTATTATTAACAACAATTTTTTCAATGTTAGTTTTGATAAATTATTGTAATAAATCAATAAATGATGTGTATAAAACAAAATCTTATATACTAATGACATGTAAAGGAGATTACTTTAAAGAAATATCTAAATTAAATGTAGTCAAAGAAGTAGAAAGAATAATAATTTTTGAAGAAAATGAAAAAGATACTACATTTAAAAATCAATCATATTCTATTATAAGTAAAGATACAACAGTTAATTATGATAATGGAGAAAATTATAATGAAATAGTTTGTTGGGAAGATTATGGTATGCCATCTATAAACTCTGCAACAAAGATAATAATTAAACCAGATAAAAATAATGATTTAAAGTTAAAAGATAATGAAATAGTATTATCAACAGAGGGGGTAAAAAATAAAAAGCAAGAGACAAAAGACAATTTAAAAGGTAAGAATATTATATTTAAATATAATGAAAATGATATTGAATTTACTATAAAAGATTATTATGATAGTAATGATTTAGAAATGATGATTTCTGAAAATAAGTTTAATGAATTAAATTTAAAAAATAATATATATTCATACAAAATATATGTTGATGATTATCTTAATACAAGTGAAATAAAAGAAAAATTGAAAATTGCAAGTAATTATAATGATATAAATATTGGAACAAGAATTAATTTTGATGGTAATGAAAATGCTGATAAAGTGACTAATAGCATTGAATTTAGAAGTGTGTTTGAAATGATAACATTTTTTTCAATATGCGGTTTTATTATAATATTTATAATAGTTACAGGGAATATTTTATCAGATGAAAAGAAGAATTCAAAGATAGAAAGAGTATTAGGTTATAATAAAAAGCAATTAAAATTACATGTAGTAGTAAAGCTAATAAGCTTAATGATTACAGCCTTATTTATACCTCTAATTATTTCATTAATCATAAGTATTATTTTGAGCTTAAACTAGCATAATAAAAAATCCATATACTTAATTACATTATATATATTCTATTTTTAATAAATTTACTTTAAATTTATTTGAAAAGAATTCATTTGGCTTTAATATTTTATAAATGTATTTTATTTTTTTGTAATTTTTAGGGTTTTATTGTTGTATGTAAAACAAATGAATTCTTTTTCTATTATAATCAATATTTTATTAAATCAACAATTTTCTTTAAAAAAAGTTTTGAAGAAATCCTTTTGGTATCTGGGAAATATCTTTTTAATATATCTATTTTTGTATATCGAAACATAGAATTAAGACTTTTATCAATGGCCCACTTGACTTTTAAATGGTTGGAAATTTGATGCATTTTGGCAATGTGTGGATATAAATCTTTTTCTAAATTATTTATACAATTTGGTCTTTTAATGCAATATTTAATACAATCAATTATATATAAATACCCTACACTATTTTTATTAAAATCAAAGTTATTTAAAATGTTAATTATAAGCGATTGTGTATTATCATTATTTATTTCTTTATTGAATTGTATTAAATAACTACACAAGGCATCATAATCAATTGGTTTAATAATTATACCCGAAATCAACTGGATATTCTGCAATTTATTAATTGAATCAGGAAAGGCTGTAATTAGTAAAATTTTGGGTAAAGTTATGTTTTCTTTTAATAGTTTGTTGATTATTTCTAAACCGTTTATAATAGGTAAATTAATGTCTAGTAAAATAACATCAGGTTTTAGAAGTTTTATTTTTTGATATGTTTCTAATCCATTAGTTGTAATACCTATAACATTTATATTATTTAAATTTTGACTTTTAATAATATTAAAAAGTGATATATCTAAGTCTTTATTGTCATCAGCAATTAATACCTTAATCAAAACCAACACCTCTCTAATATTTTATTATAAATTTCTACAAAAATCAATAACTTATATATATATTTCTTTCTATTTTTCTACTTTTTTACAAATAATTTCTATTTTTTCTATTTTTGTTGAAAAACGTAAAAAAAAATGATATAAAAAATTTATAAAAATATTTAATTTTAACAGTTATGACAATAAAATTATTTACTATTATATGGAGAGGAATATAAAAATGTTATATTTAAAGAGTTTTTTTAGAAAAAAGAGTACAAAAATATTTTTGATAATATATAGTGTGTTATTAACAACAATTTTTTCAATGTTAGTTTTGATAAATTATTGCAACAAAATAATTAATGATGTTTATAAGGAAAAATCATATATGTTAATGACAACAAGAGGAGATTATTTAGAGGAAATATCAAAACTTGATGGAGTTGAAAAAATCGAAAGAATAATTATTTTTGAAGAAAATGAAAGTGATATGACACTAAAAAATTATTCGTTTTCTGTTGTAGGTGAAGATACGACAATTAATTATGATAATGATGAAAATGGTGAAGAAATAGTCTGTTGGGAAGACTATGGACCAGCCTCTTTTAATGATGCAATAAAAGTAATAATAAAATATGACAAAGACAATTTACTAGGATTAGAAGATAATGAAATAGCATTATCTTTAGAAGGGGTAAAATTTAAAAATCAAAATACAAAAGACAATTTGAAAGGTAAGAATATTCTTTTTAAATATAATGAAAATGATATAGAATTTAGAATAAAAGATTACTACGATAGTAATGATTTAGAAATGATGATTTCAGAAAATAAATTTAATGAGTTAAATTCAAAGAGTAATATTTATTCGTATAAAATATATGTTAAGGATTATCTTAATACAAAGGGAATAAAAGAGAAAATGAGAATGGTAAGTAATTGTAATGATATCGAAATTGATACAAGAATTGATTATGATGCAAATAAAAATGCTGAGAAAGTTTCATTAAGTCTTGATTTATGGCAAATGTTTAGTATAATAACATTTTTCTCAATATGTGGATTAATTATAATATTTATAATAATTACAGGGAATATTTTATCAGATGAAAAGAAGAATTCAAAGATAGAAAGAGTATTAGGTTATAATAAAAAGCAATTAAAATTACATGTAGTAGTAAAGCTAATAAGTTTAATGATTACAGCCCTATTAATTTCGCTAATTATTTCATTTATATTAAGATTAATAATGAGTTAATAGATTGCTTGAAAGACTATCAAAAAAGTTTTTTAATTAAGGAATACTATATTAAAAATAAAAGAAAGAAGTAGATAGAAATGAAAAATAAGAAAATAATTTTTATTGTAACAATATTATTAGTAGGACTAAGTATTACAGGAATTACCCTTGCAGCAAGTAGACTTACATCCGTATACTTTACAAAAGGAAAGGAAATTGAAGTTACAGGTGATTATGGAACTGAGATAAATCCAAGTGTAAGAGCTAGTCAATTAATTGGAACACCAGTTATAAATGTTAAATGCCAAAAAAAAGTTTTGTTTGGTTTTAGTGGTGGTGCAAATATGGATTTGACTATATCAGAAGTTGAAAAAACTTATTATGCAGCATTTGATGCTGAATCCGCAGGAACATTTAAAATAACATGGAAACAAACAAATGATAATGCTAGCATGCTCGCAACTATTGATGTACAAAGTAATAATATAGGATAAAGATAATAATAATAATATAGTATTCCTTTTAAATTAATAAAAAATATTTATCATAAACAGTGATTATTTTTGGATTTATGAATAATCACTGTTGAAATTTTAAAATAAGAACAGAGAAATTCTACAAAATAAAATGATTAAAAATTAACATTTATTTTTATTGAATAATAGTTAAAAATATGTTATAAATAAAGAAAAAAGGAGAGAAATATATGGAAGAAAAAAGCAAAGTAATACAATTAAAAAATATTCAAAAAACATTTCATACAAAAAACAAAGAAGTAAATGTTTTAAGAAATTTAAATGCAGAATTTTACGAAGGAAATTTATATGCGGTAATGGGACATAGTGGTAATGGAAAATCAACATTAATACATATTTTAGGCTTAATAGATGAATGTGATGAAGGAGAATATCAAATATATGGCAAGAATGTAAAAAATTTAAAAGATAAAGATGCATCATATATGAGATTGAAAAATATAGGATTTGTTTTTCAAGAATTTAATTTGGTTCCAACGCTAAAAGCATATGAAAATGTTATGGTTCCAATGTTAATAAATAAAGAAATTCAAGCAAAAGAAAGAAAAGAAAGAGCTATAGAATTGCTATCAAGTGTAGGACTAAAAGAAAGAATAAATCATTTTCCCAAAGAATTATCAGGAGGAGAACAACAAAGAGTTGCAATAGCTCGTTCTTTAGCCAATAATCCTAATATTATACTTGCAGATGAGCCAACAGGAAATTTAGATGAAAAAAGTGAAAGGGAAATATTTACACTATTAAAAAAATTAGCAGAAGAAGGAAAATGTGTTATAGTTGTAAGTCATAGTAGTGAAATAAAAAATTATGCAGACAAAGTATACATATTAGATAAAGGAAAATTGGAAGGAGAAAATGAGTGAATAAATATCATTTAAAAAATTTATTTATAAAAATAACAAGAGATAAAAACAATATATTTTTTATAATACTATTAGTCATTTCAACAATAATGCTTATTGGTTCAATAACATTTAATAAAAATTTTAATGAATATATAGAAGAAAATATAAATAAAAACATAAATTTTAGAGTATTATCAGTATCAAATAAACAAGACGAAGCAGATTTAGGAAAGGAAGAATTATTAAGTATTGAACATGTACAAGATGTATATAGTTCAGTATATGGTACTTTTTTGATAGATAGTAATTTTGCTAATGAAGATCTAGATGGAAAAATAACACCTCAGTATTTACCAAAATCTACAGTTATTCATTCATTAATAGGTTCGCAAATTGGAGAAAATGATACTGGAGTTGCAATAATCCCAAAAGATTTTTATCCAGATAATTCTGTATATGAATATAATATAAATGCTAAAAATATAATAGATGGTGAGAGTTTAATAGGAAAAGAATTTACTATAACATATTATACAAGAAAATTTGAAAATATGAAATTTGTTAATGATGAGAAATTAACAAAAACATTTACAGTAATAGGTGTATATGATAATAAAGAATTTATGAATTACAATAATGATATATTTATTTCACAAATAGATATAGATGAAATTGCAAAAGCTAAAATACCAATAAATGATAATCCAGATATTGAAATTACTCAAATAGATGATTATAGTTTTAATGTAGTAGTAGATAGTTTAGAAAATGTAGAAAGTGTTACAGAAAAAATATTAGAACATAATTTTTCTAATGTAGAACCTTCAATGGAAATAGATGAAGGAGTAATAAATACAATAAAAATTTCATGTTTGGTAATTGCAATAATTTCTATAGCTGTAATTATTTTGATAGTGTTATTATACATGAGAAAGAAATTGATAAGAGAATCAAATTATATTGGAATATTAAGAGCTTCAGGATATACAAAAACTAATGTAACAATACAGTATTTATTTGAAACAATAATAACTAGTATAATTACATATATTATAGGCTGTATTTTATTAATACTATTATGTGTAATATTGAAAAATATTGTTTTTAATTCATTTAATTATATAGGATATAATATAAGAATATTTTCAACAGATTTTATAATTGGATTTGTAATTCTTATTTTAACTTCATCAATAAGTTCACTATATATGATACATATGAAGTTAAAAAGCAATATTATAAATTTAATTGAAAGTAGAGAATAGTGTTGTTGTAAATTGGGCGGTACTTTTTCGTGTTTGGGAGTGTTTGTTGGGGTCGGTCCCTTTTTGTATTGGGGTCGGTCCCTTTTGTTGCTGGGGTCGGTCCTTTTTGCTATTGGGATCGACCCCAACATAAAAAAGGACCGACCCCAGCGACCACCCCCAACAAGGAAAAGGGAAAAAAGAGAACTGGCACATATTTTCCCTAATATAATAAAGTAATTTTAGTGCCTTCTTTTTTTATAAAACCTTCATCAGTCAACATTTTAATTTCTCTCATCAAAGAACTTCTATCAACACTAAAATAATCAGCTAAATCCGTGTATGTATATGGAATGGTGAACACTTTATTCATAGAGCTTTTCGATAAAATCTCAAAATAAGATAATAATTTTTCACGAATACTTCTTTTTGTTAATAATTCAATACGTAAATTTAAACCTATTATTTCATCTATAAATAATTCGCTCAAATTATTAATTAATTCTTTATGAAAAGCACATTCATATTCACATTTTTCAAAAAGAGTATCATATGTAAAAAATAAAATCTCAGATTTTTTAATAGCTGTTACAAAAAGTTCATTATTTGTATTTGCAGGATAAAAAACTTCACCAAAAATGTCATTTTCAACAAAATGACCTATTATAGTTTTATTACCATTAAAATCATATCTAATTAAATCAACTTCTCCACTTAGGACTATACATATCTGATTACGCTTTTCAATATATGTAGTAACAGTTTCTCCTTTTATAAAATTTTTAACCTGAATTTTTTTGCAATTTGCTTTAAAATTTTTTATAAAATTTTTTTTATCAAAATTAGTAACCATAACATTTTCTCCAAAATTAAATAAATTTGAAATTTAGAATACTTCAAAATTCTACATAAAAATTATACTTCAATTTATGATATTTTTAAAAAGATTATATTATAAAATTGTTGCATTTGCAACAGATTTCAATAAAATTAAATGTATAATATGGTCATAATTTCTTTAAAGATTAAGAAATATTTTTTAGAAATTATAAAATTTTTGGGGGATGAAAGTAATACTATGAAAGAATAAATTTATAACTATATACTTAAATTGTAAAATAAGAAACATAAGAGATATTTAGTTCAAAAGAAATTCTTTTATTATTATAAGTGCCTTAGAGAAGAAAGGAATGAAATGTAAAATGAAAGTTATTAAAAGAGACGGAAGAACAATAGATTTTGATCGTTCAAAAATTCAAGTAGCTATTGAAAAAGCAAACAAAGAAGTTAGAGGAAAAGAAAGAGCAACTAAGGATGAGATAGATGAAATTATCTCATATATTATGGATTTAGGAAAGAAAAGAATGTTAGTTGAAGACATTCAAGATGTTATTGAAGAAAAATTAATGGAATTTGATAAATACGAATTAGCAAAAAAATACATTGTTTATAGATATACAAGAGCACTAGTAAGAAAATCAAACACAACAGATGAGTCAATATTAGGATTAATACGTAATGAAAACAAAGAATTAGCAGAAGAAAACTCAAACAAAAACACAATGCTAGCATCAACACAAAGAGATTACATAGCAGGAGAAGTGTCAAGAGATTTAACAAAAAGAATTTTACTACCAGAAAAAATATCTAAAGCACATGAAGAAGGAATTTTACATTTCCATGATGCAGATTATTTTGTACAACCAATATTCAATTGTTGTTTAATAAATATTGGAGATATGTTAGATAATGGAACAGCAATGAATGGAAAGATGATAGAAAGCCCAAAAAGTTTCCAAGTTGCATGTACAGTTACAACACAAATAATTGCAGCTGTTGCAAGTAACCAATATGGTGGACAATCTGTAGATATGAAACATCTAGGAAAATATTTACGCAGAAGTCATGACAAAGTAAAGAAAAGATTAACAGAAAAATATGGTGGAAAATTAAGTAAAGACATAATTGAAGACATGGTAAAAGATAGAGTAAAAGAGGAGCTATCAGCAGGAGTTCAAACAATCCAATATCAAATAAATACTTTAATGACAACTAATGGACAATCACCATTTGTAACTTTATTTTTACACTTAGACCCAGATGATGAATACATTAATGAAAATGCAATGATAATTGAAGAAATCTTAAAACAAAGAATTCAAGGAATAAAAAACGAAGTAGGAGTATATGTAACACCAGCATTTCCAAAATTAATTTATGTTTTAGATGAACACAATTGTTTAAAAGGTGGTAAATATGATTATTTAACAAAATTAGCTGTTAAATGTTCAGCAAAGAGAATGTACCCAGATTATATTTCTGCTAAGAAAATGAAAGAAAATTATGAAGGAAATGTATTTAGCCCAATGGGATGCAGAAGTTTCTTAGCCCCATGGAAAGATGAAAATGGAAATTATAAATTTGAAGGAAGATTTAATCAAGGAGTAGTAAGTATTAATTTACCACAAATTGGAATTATAGCTAATGGAGATGAAGATAAATTCTGGAAATTATTTGATGAAAGATTAGAATTATGCAAAGAAGCAATTATGTGCAGACATTATGCATTACTTGGAACAAAATCAGATATATCTCCAATACATTGGCAAAATGGTGCAATAGCACGTTTGGCAAAAGGTGAAAAGATAGATAAATATCTATTTGGTGGATATTCATCAATATCATTAGGATATATTGGAATATATGAATTAACAAAATTAATGAAAGGTGTATCACATACAGAGCCAGAAGGTCATGATTTTGCAATAAAAGTTATGAAACATCTTGAAGAAACAGTTCAAAGATGGAAAAAAGAAACAAATATTGGATTTGCATTATATGGAACACCAGCAGAAAGCTTATGTTATAGATTTGCTCGTATAGATAAAGAAAAATTTGGAAGTATTCCAGATGTAACAGATAAAGGATATTATACAAATTCTTATCATGTTGATGTTAGAGAAAAAATTGATGCATTTAGTAAGCTTAAATTCGAAAGTGAATTCCAACCTCTATCAAAAGGTGGAGCAATATCTTATGTTGAAGTTCCAAATATGAAAAATAATTTAGAGGCTTTAGAGGAAGTTGTTAAATTTATCTATGATAATATTCAATATGCTGAATTTAATACAAAATCAGATTACTGCCAAGTTTGCGGATTTGATGGAGAAATGATTATTAATGATAATAATGAGTGGGAATGCCCTCAATGTGGTAATAAAGATAAATCTAAATTAAATGTTGTTAGACGTACTTGTGGTTATTTAGGAGAGAATTTCTGGAATGTTGGAAAAACTAAAGAAATTAAGTCTAGAGTTATGCATTTGTAATAAATTTTGATATAAAGTTAAATATAAATAGAGTGTGGTGCGACAGTAAGAAACTATCGCACCACACTCTATTGTGTTTAGAAGAGGTTTAAACTCTCAAGTTTTGCCTTTGCTAAAGCAAAAACCTCTTCCATCGTCATTTCAGTGCTGTCAATGTAGAAGTTTTTGGTTTTTGCGAAGTGAACCAAATCCGGATTCGAACCAGACTTGATCTCTGCATAGGCCCGACGTGTTTCGCGTTCCTGCTTACCAATGTAGGCGGGATACTCAAACTTGTCGGCATCAGGATCATTGCAAATCCGAGAATAAGCTACTTTGGCTTCAGCTACCATATGAAACATGATATCTGCCTGAGGCAGATCTTCCATATGATTGAGTTCTGCTATCCAAGAGTAACTAAATCCTTGTACGGCTCCATGAACAAAGCTGTCCAAGAAACCACGCTGGGTGATAATGAAATCATAGTCGTGATGCTCAATCATTTCTCTGATTTCAGTTCCAAAAATGCGGTTATCCAGTGCAAACAGAAGCCTATCGGTATAGGCGTCTTTGCTCTTATCGAGCAAAGTTTTGTTCAGATAGACATCGTGCGGAAATCTATCCCGTTTGACACTGAACCCCTTTTCGGTGAGCCAAGCTTGCAGATTCCCAACCAAGGTAGTTTTGCCCGAGCCATCAAGCCCACTCACAACAATCCAGGTAGTTTTCTTCTTAGACATAATTAAACCTCCTCAGAAGAATTGCGTCATTCTTTGCAAAAATTGCATAAAATGACTGAAAAAATAAGTATAAATATATTATATAATATATTAAGAATATTGTCAATTAAATGAATTTTTTTTACAGTAGGAAAGTATAACTTTATTTTTGTAATATATATTAATAATGAAAACGAAGTTTTTATTTTTCTATAGTCTTAAAACAGAGTAACATTATTAATCCAAGAATTTAAAATTTCATCTGGAATTCTCAAGTTTCCATAACCAACACCAATATCAACATCAGGCTTAATTGAACCATGAAAATCACTACCACCAGAAACAAATAAATTTTTTTCTTTACAAATATTTAGAACTCTTTCATGTTGTTCTTGAGTAAATGTTGTATAATAACATTCTATTCCATCAATATTATAATTATCTAAAATGTAGTTTAAAATACGTTCAGCATTATCCCTATATTCAAAAATGTGTGGAATAAAAACTAATCCCCCAGCTTTTCTAACAAGGTTACTTGTAGTAATAAAATCTGGAACTAAATCATCCATTTCTACATATAAAGGCATGTTTGGGTCAGACATATATTGTCTATAAAATATTTTGCTAGAATTCCATGATTCTGGAGTTAAAAGTTTTTTATTTTCTTCATGTTTTACAATTTCTTTATGAAAAAAGCCAGAAGCAAATGTATTAGGGTCATAATTATCAGAACAATTTTTATCAAGTATAATACCATAATTAATACATTTATCATATAATCTTTTAAATTCTATTAAATTTCTTTCTTTAGGTGGTAAATATACTTTTGGAGCAAGAATATTCATTTTTTTATAATCTATACCATATCCTAAAATTTCTATTGGAATTTCCAAAATTTTTGTATTAAGCTCAATTCCCGGAATAATTTTGCCTTTATATAAATTTGGAATATCTATTCTTTCTAATTCTTCGTAAGCTAAAGAGGTATTATGATCTGTTATTGAAATATAATTCAAATTTTTTTCTTGACATCTTTTTAAAACTGTTTCACAACTTTCAGTTCCATCTGAATAGGTTGTATGCATATGTAAATCTATCATATTAAATTTCATTCCTTTCTGAGGTGTAGTTATAAAAGTAATTTATTTCAAACTAAAATTTTACCTCAAATTAAATATACCATTTTGCTAAAAAAAAATCAAATTATTTGATAAAAAGCTAAAAATATGGTATAATTTAATAGCTAAAATCATTAGAAAAAACATAGAAAGGAGCGACATAATGACTATTGTCAAAGTTGCTACAAAAAATCAAGTCAAAATTGAAGCCATAATGAAAGCTTTTGAACGGTATTTTAAGGAGGTCAAAATAATATCTTATGATGTAAAATCAGGAGTTCCTTCTCAACCAATAAATGAAGATGTGTTTAAAGGTGCACAAAATCGTATAGATAACTTAAAAAAAGTAGATAGTCTACAATATGACTATTTAGTTTCCTGCGAAGGAGGATTAATTGAAGAATTTGGTCATTGGTTTAATCTGCAAGTTGTTCAAATAGAAAGAAATGATGGAAAAACTGGAATAGGATTAAGTCAAGGATGTCAAATTCCACCTGAATACATTAAAGAAATTCGCAGTACTAGTATTTCGAAGTTATTTAATAGACTTTTTGGAAAAAATGGAGGAATAAGTGTACTTACTTGTGGACAATTGAATAGAAAAGATTTGGTAGAAAACGGAACAATTATGGCACTTACAAGATTTTTAAATGATGCTTGGTAGGAGAAATGGGAGCGATTAGCTCCCATTTCTCTTCTTGAATAGGAAAAATCGCTTTTTCCTATTCAAGAAAAGAGCTTCGCTCAAACGGATGCACACAAATTTTACTTTGTAAAATTTGGCGCACGAACAATGACGCGAACTTTAAAATGTTATGAATATATAAAATGTCTAAAAAAGCCCGCTATTGTTCATTGTTTCAAGTAAATTATTGTTGAAAAAAGTAATTAAATATGTTAAAATAGTGCTATTATTATTTTTATTTAGGAGAGAGAAAATGGAAAAAAATATTGAAAAAGAATTAAAATCATTTAAAAAATTTAAAGAAACTTATATTTACACACCAAAAGAAATTGAAATAATAGATGGGAAGGAATACTATAATGGAGAACCTTTAATTGATGATGAAGGAAATGAAATAGGAGATTGCGAAAAATGGATAAATGTAGGTTATAAAAGAAAAGGTCCTTATGCTAAAGTTTTATCTAATTTATTTCCATATGAGTTTGAATTCAAAGGTAAAAAATTACAAAGTATAGAATCTTTTTTTCAAGGAATTAAATTCAAAGATATTGAAATGCAAAACTTAGTTTTTTCTTATCATAGTTTAAATTCTAATTATGTAAAGGTTTGTAGTGGATATGATTGGAAGGTAACAGGAATAGTTTATTGGCAAGGAAAAGAGATTAATAGATATGGTAAAGAATATGATGATTTAGTAGATGAATTATATATTTCTGCGATTCAAAATCCATTATATAGAAATATTTTAAAAACATGTGAAAGAGAAATAATTCACACAATGGGAGCAAAAGAGAAAAATGAAACTGTATTTACAAGATACGAATTTGAAAGACAATTAAATTGCTTAAAAGATTTTTTAAAGAAAGAAGAATAATAAAATGAATGAAAAAATAGATTTAAAAGATTTTGACATAATTGGAATTATTTCATTAAATGATGTAGATGGAATAGAAAAATACGTAACACCAGTAAGAATAGATGACAAAATAGTAACATACTTGTCTCGCTCAAAAGAGTATTATAATGTAAAAAGTATGACAGAATTAGCATTAGAAAGAGAAGAATTAAAAAATAAATTGACAAGAGAATTAACAAAAAGGAATTTTGTAATTTTAGAAAATATGTTAAATTGTTCGGGAAAAGTATATTTTAAAAAGTTTGAAGAATATATTACAAAAGGAAAAAATGAAAAGATTAGATTTCAATTACAACAAGCCGAAAAATGTTTAATTGAAGATGTTAAAAATATTTTAGTTCTTTTGCAAAATAAAGGACTAATTGAAATAGATCCTTGCAATATTCTTCCTGTTGGTGATGAAAATTCTGCTAAAAGATCTATTGAAATGGATAATAAAGCGATGTTATACATGTTTACAAAATCATTAAAAATGAACACAGATAGTAAGAAGATAGAAATATTAACACCAGGTTATGGTAGTATTTATTTAGGACCATTTTTCAAAGCTATGTATGGATATGATTTTACAAATATATTAAAAAGCAAGTATATTTCTGAAAGTAGGTCTTTATGTAATGATGAGATTTCTTCTTTAATGTCAAGTAATAGACCATTTAATACTAATAAAACAATAGTGCTATTAGATGATAATATTGGAACTGGTGCAACTTTATCAGAAATTAAATACCAGCTAAATAGAAGTAATGTGAATTGCATTATTTCTGGTGCTGTTCAATATAATTGGAGAAATTATTATAGGGTAAGTATAGGAGAAAAGAAAGATATAGATAGATTTGAAATTAGTGATTTTGATATTATAACTCCATTTAATTATGCAGGACATAAATTATATAAACATGCAATTGACCAATTACATTCTTCTGGATTGGAGTATATTGAATATTTAAAATCAAAATCATATAGAAAACAAAATTGTTGTGATTTAGAAGGTTCAGTACAAAGAGCACTAATTTGTGCTCAGAATACAGGTTTAGTCTTAACAGATAAAATATTACTTGGTTCTAACTTAAACAATACTTATTCTATAGAATTATTGGATAGATATAAAAATGGACCACAACAAGTTACAAATCCAATTTCAAAGAAAATTATTGAATCTATAATCAAAAATATGGAACAATTAGTTAAAGAACAAGATGTTTTAGTAACTGAAAACACTTTTCAATAATTTTTTATCTCATAAAAATATGCTAAAATTGTATAATTATATAAAAGATGTGAAAGGAAAAAAATGAAAGAAAATTTAATTTTACCAAATTACGAACATTGTATATTAAATACAATAACATCAATTTTAAAATATTATAAAGTAAATACAAATCATAAAACATTACCAACATTAGACCCAAAATTAGAACAAAAATATGATAATATAGTATTTATCATATTAGATGGAATGGGAGAACATATATTAAATAATATTTCACCTAATGGATATTTTAATGAAAATAAGCTTGATACTGTAACATCTGTATATCCATCAACAACAACAGCAGCATTAACAACATATTATTCTGGAAGACCTCCATTTGAAACAGGGTGGATTGCATGGTCTCAATATTTTAAAGAATATGGAAGAGCAATAGATATGTTATCACATAAAGAATCATATATTGGAGAAGATTTAAAAAATACGAAAATAGATGTTTTTAAAGAAATAGTAAATTATAAACCTATTTATGAACAAATATAAGAAGCTTCTCCAGATGTTAAAGCTTATGAAATAACACCATCATATTCTGATAAAAGAGCTAAAAGAAGTGTTAGAGCAGACAATTTAAATGAATTAATTAGTAATATAGAAATGGTTTGTTCAACACAAGGCAAAAAATTTATATTAGCTTATTCAGATAATCCTGATGGAATATTACATAAATTTGGAACACAATCAGAAGAAGCTAAAGAATATATTTTAAATGCAGAAAAACAAGTACAAGAAATGGTTTTAAAACTTCCAAAAGATACAATTGTAATAATTTCTGCTGACCATGGTCATAAAGATATAGAAAAAGTATATTCATTAAATGATTATCCAGAAATAAGAGAATGTTTAATTATGCCAGAATCATTAGAATCAAGAAGTGTAACATTTTGGGTTAAAGAAGATATGAAAACACAATTTGAAGAAAGATTCAATAGAATTTTTAAAGATGATTTTTGGCTTATGACCAAAGAAGAATTTTTAGAAAAAAATATGTTAGGGTTTGGAGAAAAACATCCTAAAATTGATGATTTTATTGGTAATTACATAGCATTATCTACAGGAAGTAGTATAATTAAAATAGAAACATTCTTAGGAGAAGGAAAGAAAGCAAAAAAATCAACACATTGTGGTTTAACAAAAGATGAAATGGAAGTTCCATTAATTGTGATTGATTAATTTACTTTTTATTTTCTTTTTTACTAAAAAAATAAGTTGTAGGAGAAGATTGAAGATGGATGATGAATATATAAAAAAATTTTTAAAGAATTAAGTCAAGAATTAGAAAGAGATTATAAAATAATAATAGAGCCAAATAAAAATCTTAATGAAGATTGGATTGAATATGATCAAGTAAAATGGGAACTAGACGAACCAATTCAAAATCTAGTAAATAAATTATTAAAAGATAATATATTAAATTTTGAAGAAAAAATTTTAAAAGTTTATGAATTTTTATGCTTAAATTATATTTATGATGTTAATGTTTTATATTTCTTTAAAAAAGATAACAGTGATTTAAATAACATAAAATATATAGCTGTTGATTGGTATGGAAGAATTATTGATGAAAAATGGAAAGAAAATAGAAAAAAACATAATAGAAGAGTATGTTATGAATTTGCTAGACTTTATGCAAAAGCAATTAATGAATTATTAAAAGATAATCATAATCTTGAAGCTGTAATGGTTGGAGATAGAGAAAATTTACATTATGTTGTTGGACTAACAGGAAATGACTATAGTGTTCTTTTAGATTTGGACAATTTTAATAAACTTAAAGATCTTACAAGGTTAAAGTTAGGCTTGACAATTAACGGGATAACAATTTTAAGGGATGATTTTGGAAAATTTCAAAAAGCTCTTGATAATTTTAATAAAGATAGATTAGATGAACTTGCAGAAGTTAAAGAAATAGAAGAAGAGTTAAAAGGAAAAGATGATATAAAGTATTTTAAAAATGTTATAGAGATATTAAGAAAATATAATATTGATTCACAGGGTTTTTTTGAATATATGAGAGTAAAAATTGAGCAAGAAGAAATTAAAATAGAAAAAATATGGAAAGAAGCTAAAGAAAGTGGCGAGAGAAGATATCTTAGATGTTTGATATTTAATTTTAATTCTAAAACATATTTACTAGATAGTGATGAAAAAATATTAAGAGAGGTTGATAAAGAAAAATTAGATAAGAAACACTTTATATTTAATCCAGAAGAGAATCAATATGATTATTATGGAGGATAATGAAAAATATTATAAATGTAGAAAAATTATTAAATTATGGAGGTTATTAAATGGCAGGATATGTTATACATTTAGCAATAGCAGAGGAATATTTAAAGAAACACAAAGATGTCAAAGAAGACTATGATGAATTCATAAAAGGAGTAATTTATCCAGATAGCGTAACAGATAAATCATTAACACATTATGGTATAAAAAGTAGTAAAGTTATATTAAAGGATTTTTTACAAGATAATGAAATTAATAATAGCTACATGAGAGGATACTTTTTACATTTGATAACAGATTACTTATTTTATAACAAATATTTGGAAGAATTCACTAAAGATATATATAATGATTATGACATATTAAACAAAAAACTCATAGAAAAATATAATGTTGTTCTACCAGAAAATATACAAAACAATGTTTTTTATGAAGATGGAGAAACCAAAATCCTAACAATGGAATTAGTAATTAAGATTATAGACGAGATATCTGATTTAAATTTAAATGCAGTTGAAAAAGAAATTAGAAAAAATCCTAATGACGAAAAATGGTCAAAGATAAACTGGAATATTTGAAAATGTCAATGAGTGTCAATGAGTGTCAATGGGGACGGAGATTTTGACAATATGTTGTCAAAAATCTCCGTCCCCATTGACACTATCCAATCAAATTTTTAATATAATCCTCATCATCCATATGAATAGGAATAATATCAACACCATTAGACTTAATATTTTTTAAAGTATTCAAAACATCTGAAGCTTTTATATGAGCTCCACCAAATTTAGATAAATCTATATAAAATTCATCAGCATCATTTAAATAAGGTAAAAAAGGTTCTATAATACAAGTATCACCTGTATAAACTATTTTTTTGGAACCAATTTTTGTGCAAAAGCCATAAGCATCTAAATAATCTGTATGTTTAGTTTTTATGAAAGTAAAATTATCAAAGTTATTTTTTACTTCATAAGCATCTCTAGGTGTACCAGTTATATCTAAATAATCAGTGATGTGAGAACAATTACAAATTACATTTGTTTTAATTTTATAAATAAACCATAAATATAATATTAATTGACTAAGTGATCCTGCATGGTCATTATGTAAATGTGTGATAATTACATTAATTTTTTTATATTTTTTAAAATCAAATTTATCTTTTATCTTCAAAAAAACTGTAAATCCGACAATCAATAATAAATAATTCATCGTTTTGTTCAAAATATGCAGAAGTATTATTATTTCCAAATCCGGATTCATTTCCAATAAAATTTAGTGTTAAACTTTCCATAATTTTTTAATCCTTTCTTATTTTATTATTAAAGCGAGGGGGCATTATACCTCCTCGCCTAAATCTTTAAGATTTTTTCCGTTGCAGTCGAAAATTTAAATTGGGCGAGAACAAATCAAAGAAAACTAATCTTCTAACTTGTTTAATTTTTACTTCGAATTAAATATATCATTTTTTAAATAGTATTATTTAAATAAATCAGAATGTGTTCCTGCTCTTGTAACAGTAAGTATTATTTCTTCTTTGTCAATAGTGTAAATTAGTAACCAATCTGGTCCGAATATGACATTCTTTGAAATCTTTATAATTTCCTGTTAAATAATGGTCTTTATATTTAGCAGGTAATATTTTTTCTTCTGATAATAATTTAATTACATTTTTTAATTTATTAACATCATATCCTCTTTTTTGAATTAATTTGTAATCTTTTTTAAATTGATTACTATATTTAACTTTTAACATTATTTATCCAACTCCTCAAACATTTCATCTACACTATCAAAAGATTTACTTAGATTTTTTCCATTTTTAACATCTTCCATTGATTGTATAGTTTCTTTATCATATTTAGGTTTTTTTATTTCAAAAGGAATACCATCATTTAATATTACTTGATTTAAAAAAACATTAATAGCATCAGTTATTGATAAACCTAAATCTTTTAATGTTTTTTCTGCTTTCTCTTTAACACTTGGATCTATCCTAATATGCAATGTATCTGTTTTAGCCATAATACAACACCTCCTCTAATCTATTATATGTATTGTATCACATTTTATACACATTTTCAATACGTTTGCTAAAAATAGTCAATAAAATATTAAATTTATTAGCTTAAAAATATATAAAACATGAACAAATTAGGTCTTTATTTTTTAAATAAATTGTGATAAAATATGACAAAAACAGTACAATCAGAAAGAGGAAGAAAAATGGTAACAGAGCAAGAAGTAAATAAACAGAAAGAATTTATACAAAAAGTAAAAGAATTAAATAATGCCAAAAACTTAAAATACTATATATTAACAATGGGATGTCAATTAAATGAAAATGATTCAGAAAAATTATGTGGAATGATAGAAGAAATGGGATATACCATAACAGAGCAATATCAAGAAGCAGATTTAGTAGTATTTAACACATGTTGTGTTAGAGAAAATGCAGAAGACAAACTATTTGGAAAATTAGGAGAATTAAAAAGAGTAAAAGAACAAAAAGGAACAATAATAGCAATTGGTGGATGTATGATGCAAGAAAAACATATAACAGATAAAATACACGAAAGTTATCCGTACACAGACATAATATTCGGAACTCATACATTATATAAATTTCCAGAAGACTTATATAAAACAATTTTAAGTAAAACTAAAATGCAAGATGTTATAGACATTGATGGAGAAGTATATGAAGGTCTACCAATAAAAAGAACAAGTAATATAAAAGCATCTGTAACAATAATGTATGGATGTAATAATTTTTGTACATATTGTATAGTTCCATATGTACGTGGAAGAGAGAGAAGTAGACATCCAAAAGATATTTTAGAAGAAGTTGAACAATTAGCAAAACAAGGATATAAAGAAATAACATTATTAGGACAAAATGTAAATTCTTATTTAATAGTAGAAAAATGGAAAGAAAAGGGTATAGATTACCAAGGAATTAACTCATTTGCAACACTACTTAGAGCTATAAATAAAATAGATGGAATTGAAAGAATACGTTTTGTATCACCACATCCAAAAGATTTTACAGATGATGTAATTTCAGCAATAGCAGAATGTGAAAAAGTATGTAAATTAGTACATTTGCCACTTCAATCTGGAAGTACAAATGTATTAAAAAGAATGAATAGAAAATATACAAAAGAACAATATTTACAATTAGTAGAAAAAATGAAAAAACAAATACCAAATTTAACATTATCAACAGATATAATTGTAGGATTTGCAGGAGAAACAGAAGAAGACTTTGAAGATACACTAGATGTAGTAAGAAAAGTATGTTTTGAACAAGTATATATGTTTATTTATTCAAGAAGAGTAGGAACACCCGGAGACAAAATGCCAGACCAAATACCAGAAGAAATTAAACATAAAAGATTTGATAGATTAAAAGAATTAGTTGAAAGTCAAATAGAATCAAATAATCAAAAATATGTAGGAACAATACAAAAAGTACTTGTAGAAGGGCCAAGTAAAAATAATCCAGAACTTTTAACAGGAAGAACAGACAGCAATAAAGTGGTAATTTTTGAAGGTACATCATCACTTCAAGATAAAATAATAGAACTTAAAATAGTATCAGAACATATGTGGTATTTAAAAGGAATTATTGAGACCTAATTATTGGGGTCAGACCCCAGTAAAGAAAGGGACCGACCCCAATAGAAAAAGGGACCGACCCCAATAGAAAAAGGGACCGACCCCAATAAGAAAAAGGACCGACCCCAATAGAAAAAGGGACCGACCCCAATAGAAAAAGGGACCGACCCCAATAAGAAAAGGGACCGACCCCAATAGAAAAAGGGACCGACCCCAGTAGAAAAAAGGACCGACCCCAACAAAAAAAGGACCGACCCCAACAAGAATTAATCAGGGAAAAAAGAGAACCGGTACAAAATTACCCGAAAGGAGAAAAAATGGCACAAACAATAGCAGATATTAAAGATAGAACAGTAATATCACCAATGATGCAAAAATATTTAGAAACAAAAGATAAATACAAAGATTGCATTTTATTTTATAGGCTTGGAGATTTTTACGAAATGTTTTTCGAAGATGCCTTAATAGCTTCAAGAGAATTAGAGATTACATTAACAGGAAAAGACTGTGGGTTAGAAGAAAGAGCTCCAATGGCAGGTGTACCACATCATGCTGCTGAAAATTATGCAGCAAAACTAATTGAAAAAGGATATAAAGTAGCAATATGTGAACAATTAGAAGACCCAAAAACTGCAAAAGGAATAGTTGAAAGAGGAGTAATAAGAATTCTAACACCTGGTACAATTGTAGAAAGTAATCTGCTAGAGGAAAAGAAAAACAATTACATAATGAGCATTTGTAAAAGTGGAATTTATTATGGATTAAGTGTATGTGATATTTCTACAGGTGAATTTTACAGTTGTGAAATAAAAGATGAAAATAATTTTGCATTATTATTAGATGAAATAGCAAGATTTTCTCCTTCAGAAATTATTGCAAATTCAATGATGTTTGAATGTGAAGAAGAACTAAAAAAAATACGAGAAAGATTTCAAATTTATATGAGTAGATTTAATGATAAATTCTTTAATGAAGAAGAGGGAAATTTAGCATTAAATTATAATATAATAGAAAATAAAAAACAATTAACAGACTTAAAAGACAAAAAACTAGTTGTAAAATCTATAAATGCTTTAATAGAATATTTAAATGAAACTCAAATGACAAGTCTTGAACATATCAATACAATAACAATATACAATATTTCTAGATATATGTTATTAGATGTAAATGCAAGAAGAAATCTTGAAATTACAGAAAAGATGAGAGATAAATCCAAAAAAGGAACACTTTTATGGGTTTTAGATAAAACATCAACATCAATGGGAGGTCGTCTACTTAGAAGGTGGTTAAATGACCCATTGCTAGATATTAAAGAAATTCAAGATAGATTAGACGCAGTAAAAGAATTAAAAGAAAATTTAATGCTTAGAGGAGATATTACAGAAACATTAAAAAAAGTTTATGATATAGAACGTCTAGCAGGAAAGATGGCATATGGAAATGCAAATGCAAGAGATATGATTACATTAAAAAATTCTTTGCAAAAATTACCTGATGTAAAAAATGTTTTATCACAATGTGAATCTACAAAATTAAAAGAATTATATGAAGAGCTAGATGAATTAAAAGATATATTTGAATTAATAGATAAATCTATAATAGAAGACCCACCAATGACAATAAAAGATGGTGGAATAATAAAGATGGGCTATGACCCAGAAATTGATAAATTAAAAACAGCCACAACTGAAGGGAAAAATTGGATTGTAAAATTAGAAACAGAGGAAAAAGCCAAAACAGGAATTAAAACATTAAAAATAGGCTATAATAAAGTATTTGGTTACTATTTTGAAGTTTCTAAATCTTTTGTATCACAAGTGCCAGATAGATTTATTAGAAAACAGACACTAACAACTGGAGAAAGATATATTACAGATGAGTTAAAAACTCTAGAAAACCAAATTTTAGGTGCAGAAGAAAAAGTTGTTAATTTAGAATATAATGAATTTATAAAAATAAGAGATGAAATTGCAAAAAATGTACAAAGACTTCAAAAATCTGCTAAAGTAGTTTCTGCATTAGATGTATTATCATCATTTGCACAAGTTGCAGAAGATATGAATTACTGTATGCCTATTGTATCTAATAATGGAAAAATTAACATTAAAGATGGAAGACATCCTGTAATAGAAAAAATGTTAGGTGTTGGAAATTTTGTTCCAAATGATACAAAATTAGATAAAGAAGATAATAGATTAGCTGTAATAACAGGTCCAAATATGGCTGGAAAATCTACATATATGAGACAAGTTGCATTAATAGCTTTAATGGCACAAATAGGCAGTTTTGTACCTGCAACAGAAGCGGAAATTGGTGTAGTTGATAAAATCTTCACAAGAGTTGGAGCTTCTGATGATTTAAGCATGGGACAAAGTACTTTTATGGTTGAAATGATGGAAGTTGCAACAATCCTAAAAGAAGCAACAGAAAATAGTTTAGTAATTTTGGACGAAATAGGAAGAGGAACATCAACATATGACGGACTTTCAATAGCATGGGCAGTTGCAGAATATATTGCAGACAAAGAAAAATGTGGTGCAAAAACATTATTTGCAACACACTATCACGAATTGATAGAACTTGCAGATAAACATGAAGGTATTAAAAATTATTCAATTGCAGTAAAAGAAAAAGGTGAGGATATTATCTTTTTAAGAAAAATTGTTGAAGGTGGAACAGATGAAAGTTATGGAATTCATGTTGCAAGATTAGCAGGTGTTCCAAAAGTTGTTACCAAAAGAGCTAATGAAATTTTAAGAAGCCTAGAAAGAAAAAGCATGTTGACTGGCAAAAAAACAGAAAAAGAAAATAAACAGGTTGTTGAAGGACAATTTGATATGTTTAACTATAAATTGGCAGAAATTGCTCATGAGATTGATAAAATTAATTTAAATGAATTGACACCAATTGATGCTTTAAATATTTTGGTTAAAATTAAAGAAAAGATGAAATAGTTATAAAACAAGTAGGAAATTATTTTATTTAATTAGAATAATTTGCCTACTTTTTTTGTGTAATAATTTTTGACAAAAAGTGACAATCTTTTTAAATTCGACAAAACTTTTTATTTTTTACTCTTGGAAATAAATGGAAAAGAATATATAATTTGAATAAATAAATATTTAAAATTATATATTGTTATTTTTATACAATTTTGTTGTTGAATAGGAAAAAGAAATTTTTCCTATTCAATAAAAGAGTTTTGCTCAAACATATACACATATAGGACATTATATAGAACTTTTTGTTTCCAACAAAAATTGAAAATAAAATTTAGTTTTTAAAATTTTAATTTTACTTTAGTTAAATTTTAAGAGAGGAAAGGTGAAAATATGCAAACAACATATTATAAAAAAGACAAGCATTTAGTTTTTGAAATAGAAGAAGAAATTGACGAATGTAGTGTACAAAATTTAAAAAGGATGATGGACAATGAAATTCAAAGATATATGCCAAAAGAAGTTATATTTGACTTTAGTAATGTTTCTTTTATGGATAGTGCAGGAATTGGACTAATTATAGGAAGATACAAATTAATAGATATGATAGGAGGAGAACTAAGAGTTGCAAATGTAAATTTACAAATACAAAAAATATTTGAAATGAGTGGATTATTAAGATTAATACCAGTTGAATGTAAAAAAAAGGAGGTTCAATATGACTAAAGCATTTGATAATGAAATGAAAATAGAATTTTTAAGTAAATCAAATAATGAAGCATTTGCAAGAATTGCAGTAGCAGCATTTATAGCACAACTAGACCCAACAATTGAAGAAATAGCAGATATAAAAACAGCAGTATCAGAAGCTGTAACAAATTCAATAATTCACGGATATGAAGGAAAGGTTGGACTTGTAAAACTAGTATGTAAAATTGTAAAAAATGAAGTTTTTATAGAAATATCTGATACAGGAAAAGGAATTGAAAATGTAGAAATAGCAAAACAACCATTATTTACAACTAAATCAAATTTAGAAAGATCTGGAATGGGATTTACTATAATGGAAAGTTTTATGGATAATGTTGAGGTTGAATCTGTACTAGGAATTGGAACAAAAATCATGATGAGTAAAAAAATAAAAATAAATTCTTCTCAAGAAAAAGGTTTAGAAAATTTTGGTGATGAAGAATGTATAAACGACTTAAAAAATTCTGATGTAAGGGGAGAAGAAACGTGTATGAAAATGATATGAAAATGATTGAACAAGCTCAAAACGGAAATAAAGATGATATGACAAAATTAATAGAAGATAATAGTAGGCTTGTTTGGAGTATTGTTCGAAGATTTAATGGAAGAGGTTATGATATAGAAGATTTATATCAAATAGGTTGTATAGGACTAATAAAAGCAATACAAAGGTTTGATACAAATTTTGAAGTTCGACTTTCAACATATGCAGTTCCATACATTTTAGGAGAAATAAAAAGGTTTATTAGAGATGATGGACCAATTAAAATTAGTAGAAGTATAAAAGAATTAAATATAAAAATAAAAGAATTACAAAATGAATATCAAAATAAATATGGTAAAGACATTTCATTAGAAGAAATTGCAAAAGAATTAAAAACTTCAAAAGAAGAAATTGCAATGGCATTAGATTCATCTAGACCTGTTAATTCAATAGAAGATAGTCAATATAGGGACAATAAAACAGACAAAACAATAAGTGTAATTGAACAATTATCAACAGGGAAAGATGAGGAAACGGAAATTACAAATAGAATGACAATAAAAAAATTAATAAGTGAATTAAAAGATAAAGAAAAAGAAGTAATTTTGCTTAGATATTATAAAGGAAAAACGCAAATGCAAGTATCTAAAATACTTGGAATAACACAAGTTCAGGTATCAAGAATTGAAAGAAAAGTATTAGATAATATGAAAAGAAAACTTTCAGTTTGAAATAGATGAAAAATAGTTTTCAAAAGTATATAAGGTTTAATTTTTAGTAAATATTTTAATTTAGATATATTAATAATTTCACAAATTTCTCATTGAACAGTATCAAAATTTAAGAGAAAGGAATAAAACTCAAAATGAAAAAAATATTATTGTACTTTTTAGGATTTGTATTTGTTGTTTTTTTATTGCCGGTAATTTTTACAACTTCAATGGAAGGACAAGAAGTAGTTGCAAATGAAACAAGTTCTAATATTAAAAACGATTCAGACTCTTCAAATGATGAAAATAATTTAGACAAACAAAATGAAGCAAGTTCAAATAATGGCGAAAGTAATAATAATGAAAATACAGATGATGTAGAACAAATTCAAAATTTTGACGAAAATTATTTAAAATACCAAACAATCAGATTATTACACACAGAAACAGGTGAAATTGAAGAATTGCCAATGGATGAATATTTATATGGTGTTGTAGCTGCAGAGATGCCAGCAAGTTATGAAGTAGAAGCCTTAAAAGCACAAGCAATAGTTGCAAGAACATATACAATTTATCAAGCAATGAATAGTGTAGGAAAACACCCAAATGCTGATATATGTGATAATTATGGATGTTGTCAAGCTTGGATTAGTAAAGAAGAAAGGTTTGCTAGTTGGAAACCAGAAGAGGCAGAAGCAAATTGGCAAAAAATTGTTGATTGTGTAAATGCAACAACTGGGAAAATAATAACTTATAATGGACAACCAATAAATGCATTTTTCCATTCTAATAGTGGAGGAATAACAGAAACCTCAATAAATATATGGGGTGGAATAGATTATCCATATTTAAAATCTGTAGAAACTTCAGGAGAAAATGGTTATACACAATACAGTTCAGAAGTAACACTTTCAAAGGAAGATTTAGAAAAGAAAATGAAAGAAAAATATCCGGATTTTGAAATTAATTTTTCTGATTCTAATTGTATACAAATTTTAGAATATACTTCAAGTAAAAGAGTAAAAACTATAAAGATAGGTAATAAAGAAATTGCTGGAACAGAAGCAAGAACAATTTTAGGATTAAAATCTACAAATTTTACATTTACATTTGATGGAAATCAATTTAAATTTAGTGTTATTGGAAATGGACATGGAGTTGGAATGAGCCAAACAGGAGCTGATAGTATGGCAAAATCTGGTTCTAATTATGAAGAAATAATTAAACATTTTTATACAGGAGTAGAGATTAAATAATAAATTGTTACAATTCAGCAAAAGTTTTTATATATTAATAATAAATAAATTTTGAATACGATTGGAGGAAATTTAGAATTTCTTAAATTAATTTTATGGAAAATGTTTGCGTCGAGCGCCAGCGAGGACTAAGTGAAAGGGTGCCATAAAATTATTTTAGAAATTCTTATATTTCCGCATTGAGTCGAAAAATTTATGCAATTATTAATATATCAAAACTTTTGCTGAATTATAATAAAAATTCTTTCTAAGAATGAATAATATTTTGAAAAAAAGTAAATAATTGTATTAACAAAGAAATAGGAAATAAATAATAAAAAAATAGGAAGTAAAAAAACAAATATTTTTTAATTATTTATACCTTAGGAAAGGAAAGTGTTTAATTATGAGAAAAGGAAAAAGATTTATTGAAAACGAAAATTTAATTATATATGTTGGAACAGCAATATTTATTATACTTGCAATTGCTGTTGGCATTGTAATGTATATGACAACAAAAACAAATAATGAAGATTCTGCGGAGAAAATAGCAAATGAGAATCAAAGTGAAGTTATTGAAGATGTTAATTCTAGTATAGGAAAAACAGTTGAGGAACAAGAAGAAATAATTGCTAAAACAGAAAACACCGTAAAAACAACAGAAACTACAACATCACAGGAAAACACAATAAAAACAGATAATACAAATTCAAAAACAGAAGCAACAAGTAAAAACGAAACTAACAATACTGTAAAAACAAATGAAAGTGAGTTAAGTCAAACTAGTTCTAGTAAAAACACAGAGAGCACTACAAGTAAAACAACAGATGAAAATATAGATAAAAAAGAAAGTGAAACAAAAAAAGAAAATAGTGAAGCTCAAAACAAAGAGGATTCAAGCAAAAAAGATGAAAACATAACAGAAGAAAAAAATGAAATAACTTTTGTAAAACCAACAGATGGAGAAATTATTTCAGAATTTGCACAAGATAATTTAATTTACTCAGAAACATTAAAAGAATGGATAACACATCCAGGTATTGATATAAAAGCAGATAAAACAAGTATTATAAAAGCATCTGCTGATGGTGTTATATCTTCTATTTTAAATGACCCAAGATATGGACTTACAGTTGTTATTACACATGATGGTGGATATGAAACAGTATATTCTAATTTATTAACAGCTGAATTTGTTGTAGAAGGAGAAGAAGTAAAACAAGGACAAACTATTGGAACAGCAGGAAATACAGCGGCTTTTGAAAGTAGTATGGAATCACATTTACATTTTGAAATTTTACAGGATGGAAAATATTTAGATCCTTCAATATATTTAAAATAATTAAATTGATGGTATAAATAATTGATAGAAAAGTTTTTCTTAAATTTTGATATACAAACTTAAGAAAAACTTATTATATAGTATTTTATAACATATATTCACATTTTTTCACAAAAAGTACAAGTTTTACTTGTACTTTTTTATTTTAAGTGATATGATATAAACGTAAATTTAAGAAAAACGTTTTTAAATTCTTTAGGAAAGGAAAAATTCATATGAAAATTTTAATAACAGGTGCTAATGGAATGTTAGCAAAAGAAGTGAGAGAAAAATTCGAAAAAGGAAATGACATTATAGCAACAGATGTAGCAGAACTTGATATTACTAATGAAAAAATGGTTTATGATTTTATAACAAAATTAAAACCAGAATATATAATAAATTGTGCAGCATATACAGCAGTTGATAAAGCTGAAGATAATTATGAATTAGCAGATAAAATAAATGGTGATGGACCAACAAATTTAGCAAAGGCTGCAAAATCAGCAGGTTCAAAATTAGTTCATATATCTACAGATTACGTTTTTGGAGGAGACTTAGATGTTTCTAAAGATTATAAAGAAGATGATGAGAAAAAACCTGTAACAGTTTATGGAAAAACAAAACTACATGGAGAAGAAGGCATTATTGCAAATACTGAAGATTATTACATATTTAGAACTGCATGGCTATATGGTGTTGGAGGAAATAATTTTGTAAAAACAATGACAAAACTAGGAACAACAAGAGAAGAAGTTAATGTTGTTTCAGACCAACATGGAAGTCCAACATATGCTAAAGATTTAAGTAATATAATATACCAAGCAATTGAAAAGAAAATTCCATATGGAATATATAATGCAACAAATGAAGGATATACAACTTGGTATGATTTTACAAAACAAATCTTTGCAGACCAAGGAATAAAATGTAAAGTAAACCCAGTAACAACAGAAGAATATATAGAAATGATGAAAATAACACAAGCTAAAAGACCTTTAAATTCACAAATGTCAAAAGAGAAATTACATGAATGTGGAATTTCTGTTCCAGATTGGAAAGATGGACTAAAGAGATATTTAGAAGAAGCAAAAAATATGGAAAATTAATTTTATAAATTAATTCGTAAAGATTTAAACATTAAAAATTTTTCTAAATAAATTTAATGAGAAATGAATTTTTAGTATAAAAATTATATATTAAAGCAATTTTTAATTAAAAATTGTTAAGAAGAAAGGATTGATGTAAAATATGAAGAACAGAAAAGGAATAATTTTAGCTGGTGGAAGTGGAACAAGATTATACCCACTAACAATTGCAATATCAAAACAAATAATGCCTGTATATGATAAACCAATGATATACTATCCATTATCAATTTTAATGCAAGCAGATATAAGAGAAGTTTTAATAATAACAACTCCTAGAGATTTAGATACATTCAAAGACTTACTAGGAGATGGTTCTCAATGGGGAATGAGTTTTCAATATAAAGTTCAAGAAAAACCAAATGGATTAGCTGAAGCATTTATTATAGGTGAAGATTTTATTGGTAAAGACAATGTAGCAATGATTTTAGGTGATAATATGTTCTATGGTGAACATTTAGCAGAAAAACTAAAACAAGCAAATGAAAGAGAAAATGAAGCAACAATATTTGGATATTATGTAAAAGATCCAAGAGCTTATGGAGTTGTAGAAATTGATGAAACCGGAAAAGCTATATCAATAGAAGAAAAACCAGCAAATCCAAAATCAAATTATGCAGTACCAGGATTATATTTTTATACAAATGATGTAATAGAAATTGCAAAAAATGTAAAACCATCAGCAAGAGGAGAATTGGAAATTACATCTATAAATGAAGAATATATGAAAAGAGGACAATTAAGAGTAGAAAAATTAGGACGTGGAATGACCTGGTTCGACACAGGAACACATGATGCTTTAATTGAAACAGCAAGTTTTGTACAAACTATACAAAAAAGACAAGGTTTGCAAATATGCTGTCCAGAAGAAATTGCATTTGATAAAGGATGGATAAATTCTAATCAATTATTAGAATTAGCTCAAAAATATATGAAAACAGATTATGGTAAATATTTAAAAGATGTAGCAGAAGATGTATTTGGAGAAGAATAGTAAAAGTAATAATTATTATTTGATTTATGTGTAATTTAAAATGTATATAAGAATTGGTATAAATCAATTGTAATATTTAAATATCTTGATGTTTCAAGATAAATTTAAAGAAAAAAGGAGAAATTAAAAATGGGAAAATTTAAAAGAACAGATACCTCAATTGAGGGAGTATGTATTATTGAACCAACAGTATTTGGGGATAATAGAGGATATTTTATGGAGACATATAGCAAAAAAGATTTTGAAGAAATAGGATTAAATTATAATTTTGTTCAAGATAATCAATCAAAATCTAAAAAAGGTGTTTTAAGAGGTTTACATTTTCAAAAAGAAAACACACAAGCAAAACTTGTAAGATGTCTTAAAGGAGAAGTTTTTGATGTTGCAGTTGATTTAAGACCTGGAAGTAAAACTTATGGAAAATGGGAAGGTGTAATTTTAACAGAAGAAAATAAAAAAATGTTTATGATACCTAAAGGATTTGCACATGGATTTTTAGTTTTATCAGATGAAGCAGAGTTTGCTTATAAATGTGATGATATATATAATCATGATGCAGAAGGTGGACTAAAATATAATGACCCAGATGTAGCAATAAACTGGCCAATGGAAAGTTTAAGAGTAGAAGAAATATTAACATCTGAAAAAGATTCAAAATGGCCAAGTTTAAAAGAATTAAAAGAAACAGAGCTATTTAAAAATTTAAGTATGTAGTATATATTGATTATTGTAAAACATATAATTAATAAATTATATAAAATTAATTAAAAAAATTTAAAATGATTTGAAAATCAATTCTTAAAATATGAAACAAAAAGGAGAAAAATTAAATGAAAAACAATATATTAGTAACAGGAGCAGCAGGCTTTATAGGAGCAAATTTTGCAGAATATTTTGTAAATAAACATCCAGACTATAATGTAGTTGTAGTAGATAAATTAACATATGCTGGAAATTTAGCAAATCTAGATAAAGTAAAAGATAAAATAAAGTTTGAAAAAGCAGATATATGTGATTTTGAAAAAATGAAAGAAATTTTCAAAAAATATGATATTAATGGAGTAATACATTTTGCAGCAGAATCACATGTAGATAACAGTATAAAAAATCCATTTATATTTACACAAACAAATGTAATTGGAACACATACATTGTTAGAAACAGCAAAACAAATATGGGGAGAAGGTTCAGAAAATAAATTTGTACATATATCAACAGATGAAGTATATGGAGCATTAGGAGAAGAAGGATATTTTACAGAAAAATCACCAATTCAACCAAGTAGCCCATATTCTGCATCAAAAGCAAGTTCAGATTTGATTGCATTTGCATATCACACAACATATAAAATGAATATAAATGTAACAAATTGCTCAAACAATTATGGTCCATATCAACATAACGAAAAATTAATACCACATATGATTAAATTAGCTTTAAATAATGAAAAATTACCAGTATATGGAACAGGAAAAAATATTAGAGATTGGTTATATGTAGAAGACCATTGCAAAGCAATAGATTTAGTTTTCCACAAAGGTATTGCAGGAGAAAGATACAATATAGGTGGACATAATGAAAAAAGAAATATAGAAATTGTAAAACTTATATTAAAACGTCTTGGAAAATCTGAAGATTTAATCCAATATGTTGAAGACAGAAAAGGTCATGATTATAGATATGCAATAGATCCAAGCAAAATAAAAGCAGAACTTGGATGGGAACCAGAAACAAAATTTGAAGATGGAATTGTTAAAACAATAGATTGGTATTTAGCAAATCCAGATTGGTTAAAATAATTTACGAAAACCATGCATTTACATTAAGTGCATGGTTTCCTTGACTTTTAAGCTTAAATATCATATAATATATCGTGCTAAGCTTAAAAGCTTTTTATATAAATGTCCGAAAACACACTTAATCAAACAGAAAGGAAAAAACATGAAAAAGTACAAAGACAGCAAAGATTTCGGCTTAAAAGCTGGAGAAACACTTATCCATAAAGGAAAATATATTCAAGTGTTTGACCGGAAGAATGGAATTCGCATTTATTGCTTAAACGGAAAATACTTGGGATACCATTGCTTTAAAAATGGTTATTCTTCTATGGAAATGAAAGAATTTTGTATGCCACTTGCTGAATGTATTTTAATAAAAGATACATTTGTCTGGGAACTTTATTCTTATGAAGGAGAAAAAATTTGTAATCAAAGAATTACAAAAATTGACTTTCCTAGTAAAGCTTCTGAATATATTTTCATTTATAATGGTTTAAAACAAATGGCAATATATTCGAAAGTAGGAAAATGCATTTTGGATTTTTGTAATTGTGGTGAACTTGTATTTGCCAAAAAAAATATTTTTATATTCAAAAATAACATTTCTGAGTATGATATTTTTGATGCAAAAGCAAAAAAGTTCATGCAAAATTCTTTTGAAGAAGTTATTCCCACAATTGGAGGATTTTATTTAAAAAACTCTGAAGGATACCATTTTTTGAATGAAGAAACAGCAAAAATAGAAATCCAAGTAGACGCTTTTTATTCTATTGCTTATTATAAAATACCACATACAAGAAATTATATCTATTTTGATGTGATATATAAAAATAAATGTTGTGGTGTTTTGGCAAAACTTCAATTTTGTGACAGTACAAGAAAAAATCTTGTAAAAGTAATTATTCCTATTGAATTTAAAAAAATCGAAGTTTGTGAAGACAAAATTAAAGCTTATGAGGAGGATGGTATTACAACATATTCTTGCCCTATGATTTATAGTAAATATTTTGGTCAAGAAGATTCTGAATACAAAGAAAGTTTCACAAAGATAGAGGAAAACACTGAAATTAAACTGTTTTTCCAAACTGTAAAAAGTGGCGAAATTGTCTATATGTATGACAAAATTTTTGCAATTAGAGGTTTGAAAAATGAAATTATTTCTTGTAGTTTCTTTTCTATGAATGGAACATATTTGGGCAAAGCAGGATTATTTGATGATGGAGAAAATTCTGTGCGTCCTAATATTGTGGAAACAGAATCTTGGGTTGCTCTTGGAATCGATTCTTCTGGAGGCACTTTTAATGCAAATTATGGCAATTGGATATTACGTTCCTATGATGGCCAAAAGGTTATGAACATTCCATTTGATGATTATGAAAAACGTAATAACTATTATATCTTTAGTTATAATATGAAAATTAGGAGGTTTAGTGATAAAGCTCTTAAGAGTTATGTTGCCATATTTGACCAAAAGGGAAAATTGATTTTAACTTTAAATGATGTAGATGCAGTTGTATGTGAAAAAAGCTGTTTCAAAGTAATTGATTCTAATGGCAAAATTTCATTTTATAACTTAAGTGGTAAAATAATTGTTAAAGACTTAGATGAAAATAGAGTTGAAAACATTGAAGATACCATTTGGGTAAAAAGTGAAAAAAATCCTTCCGAAGGCTGTATTATGTACAATTGTTTAACTGGTGATAAATATCAGCTTTATGATGAAAGAATTGAAAAAGTAACAGGTATTTATATTAACGAGTTAAAATTGTACAAAGTTTATCGTCAAAATTATTGTGGAATATTCAAGTTTACTGGTGATTTTTCGCTAAAATCTGATTGTATACCAGGTTTTAAAAAAGTTGTTCCTATTAAATATATCGAAATTGATACTACATCGGAAAATTCTGCAATATTTGTACAATTCAGAGCTATTAGAAAAGAGTGTGAAGAAATTTATGACATTAATGGCAATGTGATTGCCACAACGGAAAGTTAATTAAAAAGGCTAGAGAAATCTTAATAATTTAAAAATTCTCTAGCCTTTTGCATAAATATCTTAATATGTAATTTAAAGGAGATAATATATGCCAAGATTTTTTGTAAAAGAAAACCAAAAACAAAATAACCAAATAACAATAATTGGAGAAGATGTAAATCACATAAAAAATGTACTAAGAAAGCAAATAGGAGACAATATAGAAATATGCAATAAAGATAATAAAAAATCATATAAATGTGAAATTACAAAAATAGAAGAAAATCAAATTACAACAGAAATTATAGAAGAATTAATATCACAAGAAGACAATATAATAGTTGACATATATCAAGGTTTACCAAAAGCAGATAAAATGGAATTAATAATACAAAAATCTGTAGAACTAGGGGCTAATGCAATAATACCAGTAGATATGAAAAGATGCGTTGTAAAATTAGACTCAAAAAGTGAAGAAAAGAAAATAGAAAGATGGCAAAAAATTTCTGAAAGTGCTGCAAAACAATGTGGCAGAAATAATATACCAGAAGTAAAACATATAGTAAGTATTAAAGATATATGTAAACTAATCACGAATTATGATGCAATGATAGTTGCTTATGAAAATGAAAAAGAAAATACATTAAAACATGAACTAACAAAAATTAAACAGGAAAATAAATTTAATAATTTAAAAATTGGAATTGTAATTGGACCAGAAGGTGGACTAGAAGAAAATGATGTTAAACTTTTAAAAGAAAGTGGAGCCAAAATTATAACACTAGGTAGCAGAATTCTTAGAACAGAAACAGTAGCACTAAATATGTTAAGTATAATAATGTACGAACTTGAAAATAAATAAAAACAGCACAATTGTATGAAAAAATAAAACAAAAAGCTTGACTTTTATGCTAAAAATGGTGTAAAATAATAATATTGGAAATTATGTTAAGAATTAGAAGGGAGAATAATTATGGCAGGAGTATATATGGCAGGAGATTTTAGAAATGGAACAACATTTGAAATGGATGGAGGAGTATATAGAGTAGTTGAATTCCAACACGTAAAACCAGGAAAAGGAGCTGCATTTGTTAGAACAAAATTAAAAAATGTAATAACAGGAGCAGTTTTAGAAAAAACATTTAACCCATCAGATAAATATCCAGGAGCAGAAATAGAAAAAAGAGCTATGCAATATTTATATAATGATGGAGACTTATATTACTTTATGGATAATAATACTTATGACCAAATGCCATTAAATAAAGATGATATAGGAGATTGTTTAAAATATTTAAAAGAAAATATGGAGGTTACAATACTTTCATTTAAAGGAAAAGTATTTGCAGTAGAACCACCAATATTTGTAGAATTAGAAGTAACATATACAGAACCTGGATTTGCAGGAAATACTACTACAACATCTGGAAAACCAGCAAAATTAGAAACAGGATTAGAATTACAAGTTCCAATGTTCATAAATATTGGAGATATTATAAGAATAGATACACGTACATGTGAATATATGGAAAGAGTGTAGAAACTAAAAAAACGCGAGCTAAAAAACAAAGTCCGCGTTTTTATTTAAAATTAAAAAATTTTAAATTTATTACTAATGTTTATAGGTAGCCTTTTAAAACCTATATATTATAGTTTTAAAAAATTGTTTTACTACTTACTATGTGTGTCATTAGAGCTAATTAAGAAAGGAAGAAAAATAATATGTCAGAAAAAGAATTATTAGAAAAAATTGAAAAATTAGAAAAAAGAGTTGAAGAACTTGAAAAAGATATGAAAAATATGAAAGATGATTTTTTCATATATGATGATGGTTTAGAAGATGATGAAGATTTTGCATATGATGATGATTTTGAAGAAGATGAAATTAATGATGATTGTGATGATGATGATAACTGCAGTGGATGTTGTTCAAATTGTAAAGGATGCTAATTAAAAAGTTAACCATGTGTTGGGGTCGGTCCTTTTTTGTGCTGGGGTCGGTCCCTTTTGTTGCTGGGGTCGGTCCTAAATTAAACCAATATATAAAGTGTTTTTTATACCTTGTGTGTCGCAACCTACAAAAGAATTTCTATAAGTAGGTTGCTCCAAATCGCATTCGCTACGCTCATTTGGTCGCTTACGCGGTATTGCAAAACACTTTATATATTGGTTTAATTTAGGACCGACCCCAATAGAAAAAGGGACCGACCCCAGACGAAAAAAGGACCGACCCCAGCAGACACACAGCAAAAAAAACCGACCACAATAGAAAAAGGACCGCTTCACAACAAAATGAAAAAAAGAGAACCGGTACAAAATTGTCTGATTAATAAAAAATTAAGAAAAAAATAAGTTTCAAAATTTGACAAAATATCAAAAAATAAGTATACTATATTTGTAATAAAAATAAAAGAGGATAAATATGATAAATATATTATTATGTGGAAACAAAAAAGTATTTGATGGAGCCCTAACGGAGCTAATTTCAATAACAAATAAAACAAAAGAAACAATTAATTGTTATATATTAACAATGGATTTATCTAGACTTAAACCTGAATATGTATGTATTACAGATGAGCAAATTGATTTTTTAAATAAAGTAGTACGAAGTAAAAATTCAGAAAATAAAGTAACAAAAATAGATGTTACAGATTTATATGAAGAAGAATTTATGAAATGCAAAAACGAAAGTGCATATTGCACACCATATACTTTATTAAGATTGCTTATAGATAAAATACCAAATATTCCAGACAAAATATTATATTTAGATATAGACATGATGTTTAACAAAGATATATCTGAATTATATAATATTGATATTGAAGAATATGAATATGCAGCAGTAAGAGAAAAATATGGAAAATGGTTTATAAGACCAGATTATATTAATGCTGGAATGTTATTAATTAATATGAAAATTGTAAGAAAAACAAAATTATTTGAAAAAGCAAGAGATTTAATCAGAAGAAAAAAAATGTTATTTGCAGACCAAGATGCAGTATTTAGGTCTACAACAAAGAAAAAATTATTGCCTAACAAATTTAATGAACAATCAAAGTTCAATAAAAAAGATACTGTACTATGTCACTTCTGTAAGAGGCTATTATGGACACCATATCCACATACAGAAAATTTTAAACAATGGAATGTAGAAGAAGTACACAAAGTACTAAAATGCTATGCATTTGATAAAGATTTAGAAGAATATTTAAATTTAAAAAAAGAATTTGAAAGTTATATAAGAGAGGAAGTTTGAATGGAAAATAATATTATACCGATTTTTTTTGCAATAGATGATGGCTATACACCATTTTTAGCAGTAGCTTTGCACTCGTTAATAGATAATGCAAGTAAAGAATACAATTATTGCATAAAAGTTTTACATACAAATGTTACAGAAGAACATATGAAGCAAATTAAAACATATGAAAATGAATATGTAAATATCGAATTTGTAGATTTAAATTATTATATAGAAAAAGTAAAAGATAAATTATATACAAGAGATTATTATACAAATACAACATATTTTAGATTATTTTTACCAGAACTATATCCACAATATAATAAAGCATTATATTTAGATAGCGACATAGTTGTATTAGGAGATATTTCAGAATTATTTAATACAGATATGGGAACAAACTTAATTGCAGCAGCACCAGATGATATAATTCAATGTAATAAAGTATTTCAAGATTATGCAGAATTAGTTGTAGGAGTAGATTCCTATAAAAACTATTTTAATGCAGGTGTTTTACTAATGAATTTAGACCAACTAAGAAAATTTAAATTCCAGGAGAAGTTTATTCATTTATTAACAACTGTAAAATACTCTGTTGCACAAGACCAAGACTATTTAAATAGATTATGCAAAGGTAGAGTAACACTAATTGACCATAAATGGGATTGTATGCCATTAGTAAATAATGAAACAAAAAGAGAAGACATAAAATTAGTCCATTATAATTTTGCATACAAACCATGGCATTTTGAAGATGTATTATATAAAGAATTTTTCTGGAAATATGCAGAAAAAACACAATATTATGAACAAATTTTAAAAATAAAAAATGAATATACAGAAGAACAAAAATTTAAAGACAGAGAAGCTGAGCAACAATTAAGATTACTTGCAGAAAAAGAAAACTCATGTGTTGGTGATGATAGAAGAAAATTATCAATAGATGAAAATAATAAAAAGATTGAAAAATCAAAAGACAGATTAGAAGTTTTAGAAAAAATAAAACAATTAGAAAAAGAAGGAAAATTTGATTTAGATGTAGAAAATGATCCACCAAATGTTGTACTAACTCCAGATAATGTAGATTATTTAAACACAAAAAGACTAAATAGATGGAAAACAGCATTTGCCAATAAAGTTGGAGAAAAATTTCTTGATGAAATTATAAAAAATAATAAATTAATTATAAAAGAAGTTAATGGAATAGAAAATCTTGCAAATATTGAAAATGGTGCAGTAATAACATGTAACCACTTTAATCCATTTGATTCATTTGCAGTAGAAAAAGTATTTAAAGATTGTGGACTTTATAAAGAAAAAAAATTATATAAAGTTATAAGAGAAGGTAATTATACTAATTTCTCTGGATTTTATGGATTTTTATTTAGAAATGCAGATACATTGCCATTAAGTTCAAACAGAAGAACAATGGTTGAATTTATAAAAGCAGTAGATGTAATCTTACAAAGAGGAGATTGTATACTAATTTACCCAGAACAAAGTATGTGGTGGAATTATACAAAACCAAAGCCATTAAAAATTGGAGCATATAAATTTGCCAAAAGAAATAATGTACCAATTATTCCAATATTTATAACAATGAGAGACAGTGAAATAATAGGAGAAGATGGTTTTCCAGTACAAGAGTATTATATTAATATAGAAAAGCCAATATATCCTAATAAAAAATTATCAGAAAGAGAAGATGCAGAAATAATGAGACAAAAGAATTTTGATACATGGAAAAAAGTATATGAAGACTTTTATAAAATTCCATTAGAATATACAACTGTAAAGAGAGAAGTTATAAATAATTAGGAATTATAATTGCTACCACTTTGAGATTTTCTCCTTTCAGTCAAAAATACAAATAGAAACATGGATAATTTAAAGATTTATTTGTTAATGTTAACAAATAAGTAAAGATTAGAAGGGAAATATACAAAATGGAGAAACAGACTTATTATTATTCTGATGAATTAAATGACGAATTTTCTAAAGCAAAGATTGAACCAAGAATAATTGATGAAAATTACAAATTTTTGCATAAAAATATATTATGGAACTTAGCACATTTTTTAGTACAAAATGTGCTAAGTGTGCCTTTAAAATATTTATATGCAAAAATAAAATTTAGAGTAAAATATATAGGAAAAGAAAAATTAAAGAAATATAAAAAACAAGGATATTTTGTATATGCAAATCACACTCAAGCTTTTGCAGACACATTTTTAACATCAAATGCAATATATCCAAAAAGAAATTATTTAATTGTAAATCCAGAGAATGTTTCGATGAAATTTTTAGGAAACTTTGTTCAAATGTTTGGAGCAATACCAATTCCTAACAATAAAAATGGAATGAAAAATTTTTTAGATTCAATAAAATATCATATTTCAAAAGGACAATCTATTACGATATATCCAGAAGCTCATATTTGGCCTTATTATACAAAAATTAGACCTTTTAGAAATGTTTCTTTTAGATATCCTATAGAATTGGAAACTCCTGCTTTTTGCATAACCAACACATATCAGAAAAGGGGAAAAGATAAGGTAAGAATTACTTCATACATAGATGGACCTTTTTGGGCAGATGAAAATTTAAATTCTATTAAAGATAAAAAGCAAGATTTAAGAGATAAAATATATAATCAAATGGTGGAAAGAAGCAAAAATAGTACATATGAATTTATTGAATATAAAAAGGTTAAAAATGAAAGTTAAAATAAAGTCTCAAACTCAAAGAACAATAGCGGACTTTTACAATGAAAATAATTTGCTGAAATTTTTTATATATTAATAATAAATAAATTTTGAATACGATTGGAGGAAATTTAGAATTTCTTAAATTAATTTTATGGAAAATGTTCGCGTCGAGCGTTAGCGAGGACTAAGTGAAAGGGTGCCATAAAATTATTTTAGAAATTCTTATATTTACGTATTGAGTCGAAAAATTTATGCAATTATTAATATATAAAAAATTTCAGCAAACTATAGAAGTTTTGTCAGTGGAAAGAAAGGAACTATTACATATGGGGAATATAGTTTTACTTGATGATTTAACAATTAACAAAATTGCGGCAGGAGAGGTAATAGAAAGACCTGTTAATGTTGTAAAAGAAGTTGTAGAAAATTCAATTGATGCAGGAGCAAACAAAATAGTTATAGAAATAAAAAAAGGTGGAAAACAATTAATTAAAATAATTGATAATGGAAAAGGCATCCAAAGAGATGATATGGATATAGCTATAGAAAGACATGCAACATCTAAATTAAGAAAAATAGAAGATTTAGAAAAAATTTATACAATGGGCTTTAGAGGAGAAGCATTAGCAAGTATTGCATCAATTTCAAAATTAACTATTATTTCTAAAACAGCAAATGACGAGTTTGGAAATAAACTTGTAGCTGAAGCAGGAGATATTATAGAAAAAGAGGAATTTGGAACACAATTAGGAACAACAATAATAGTAGAAAATTTATTTTATAATGTACCTGTTAGATATAAATTTTTAAAACAAGATGCAACAGAATTTAAGTATATTAAAGATTGGGTACAAAAAGAAGCATTTTCTAATCCATCTATATCATTTAAATTAATAAATGATGGAAATACGGTGTTTCAAACTTCTGGAAATGGTAAAATAGAAGATATAGTTTATCAAATTTATGGTAAAGAGCTAAAAGAAAATTTAGTTAAAGTTAATTATGAAGAGGATAGCATAAAAATTACAGGTGTTGTTGGAAATACTAGAATTGCAAGAGATTCTAGAAAAGACCAAATAATTTTTCTAAACAAAAGAAATATAAGAAATCAAATATTATCAAATAGTGCAGACCAAGCATTTAAAGGAAGTGTAGGAATTGGAAAATATGGATTTTTTATATTGAATTTAGAAATGCCTGCAAATTTTTATGATATAAATGTTCACCCAACTAAAATGGAAGTAAGATTTGAAGATGAAAATAAGATTTACAAAATTTTTTATCATGCAATAAAAAGTGCTATTCTAAGCAAAGATTTTCTTGGAAATAATGAAAATGAACAAAACGAAAAATATATTACAAATGAATTTGATTTTTTGACAAATCATTTTATAGAAAATAAAGATTTTAATAGTAAATTAAATAATAATATATTTAATCAAAGTAATAAACAAGGAAAAGATGATAGTAGTTTACATATAAATAAAAAAGAGAATAATAATTATTTTTCTAAAATTGCTTATAATGCAAATAAAAGTATGAATGTTTTAGAAGATAATGATTTAATTTATAGAAAAACTCAAAGAGAGGTTAACTATAAATATATTGGAATTATTTTTAGAACATTTATAATAATAGAAATTGAAAATGAATTATATTTAATTGACCAACATGCAGCACATGAAAGGCTTTTGTATGAACAGATAAAAGATAATTACAAAAATCATATTAGTAGTAATAGTCAGATGATGTTAATTCCAGAAGTGTATAATTTAACACATAAAGAATTTGAATTTGTAAAACAAAATTTAGAAATGTTTAAAACTTATGGATTTGATTTAGAAATTTTCGGGGAAAATGCAGTAAAAGTAAATGGCATTCCAGATATTGAATATCGTTCTAAAAGTAAAAATATTTTTTTGGAAATTTTAGATGAAATGATTACAAATGAAAGGGTTTCTTTAAAAGATGTTGAGGAACGTTTTGTTGCAACAGTTGCTTGTAAGGCTGCAGTTAAAGCTAATATGGATTTAACTCAAGAAGAAGTTGATTATTTAATACAAAATTTATTAAAATTAAAAAATCCGTATACATGTCCACATGGCAGACCTACTACTATTAAATTAAATGAAAAGGATTTAAAGAAGTTGACTATGTTTTAGTAAAAATTTCTCACTAAACTGTAATGAAAAAATTTAGAATTTACTTAAAAAAGTTGACTTTTTATAATTTTGGGAATATAATATGGATAATTTAATAATTACGATGATAAAGAAAAATCGTGAAAATATATTTATAGAGAGTTAATGTTGGTGGAAATTTAACAGTATGTTTCATGAGGGGAGCTTTGGAGTAATAAATAAAATTAAGGTGCTTAAAATTTTGGGTTTTAAGAATTAGGGTGGAATCGCGGAAGAAACTTTCGTCCCTAGCTATATATAATATATATGGCTAGGAATGAAAGTTTCTTTAATTTGGAAAATAATTATAATTTTGGCGTTGTTGTACTGCAAAAGAAAATCCTCAGCGTACAAATTGTACGCTTCCGGTGTTTCTTTTTTGTACGCCTAGCCAAAATTTAATTCTTTTCCAAATTTAGGAGCTGTAATTAAATAATTATAATTTTGGCATTGATGTACCGCAGTTGTAATTAAATAGTTATAATTTTGGTGTTGCTATACTGCAAAAGAAAATCCTAACAAAAAGGGACCGACCCTGGTAGGCAAAATGGCACTGGACAGAAAAGGGACCGACCCCAATAAAAAAAAGGACCGACCCCAATAAAATCCAATGAATAAACGAAAGGAGTATTTTTTATGGTAAAATCAATGGAAACAATTGTTAATTTATGTAAGGCTAGAGGATATATTTATCCTGGCTCAGAAATATATGGTGGTCTTGCAAATACATGGGATTATGGACCACTAGGTGTAGAATTAAAAAATAATATAAAATCATTATGGAGAAAAAAATTTATTCAGGAAAATCCAAATAATGTCGGGTTAGATGCTGCAATTTTAATGAATCCATCTGTATGGGTGGCATCAGGACATGTTGGTGGATTTTCTGATCCGCTTATTGATTGTAAAGAATGTAAAACAAGACATAGAGCAGATAAATTAATAGAAGAATGGGCACATGAAAAGGGTAGAGATATGATTGCTGATGGTATGTCTGATACAGAAATGATAAAATTTATTGATGAAAATAATATTTGTTGTCCAAATTGTGGCAAACATAATTTTACATCTATAAGAAAATTTAATTTAATGTTTAAAACATTCCAAGGTGTAACAGAAGATGCTAAAGCAGAAATTTATTTAAGACCAGAAACTGCACAAGGAATATTTGTAAACTTTAAAAATGTTATGAGAACAACTAGAAAAAAATTACCAATGGGAATTGCCCAAATAGGAAAAGCATTTAGAAATGAAATAACACCAGGAAACTTTACTTTTAGAACAAGAGAATTTGAACAAATGGAATTAGAATTTTTCTGCAAACCAGGAACAGATTTAGAATGGTTTAAATATTGGAAAGATTTTTGCGAAAATTGGTTAATTTCTCTTGGAATGAAAAAAGAAAATATTCGTTTAAGAGACCATAGCAAAGAAGAGTTAGTATTTTATAGTAAAGCAACTACAGATATTGAATTTGCATTTCCATTTGGATGGGGTGAATTATGGGGAATTGCAGATAGAACAGATTATGATTTATCAAATCATATGAGAGTATCTAATGAAGATTTAACATATTTAGACCCAGAAACAAATGAAAAATATGTACCTTATTGTATAGAACCATCTTTAGGAGCAGATAGAGTTGCACTTGCATTTTTATGTAATGCTTATGATGAAGAAGAAATTGCAGAAGGAGACACAAGAGTTGTATTACATTTACATCCAGCTTTAGCACCATATAAAGTAGCAGTATTACCATTATCAAAAAAATTATCAGAAAAAGCACAAGAAGTTTATGGAAAATTATCAAAAAAATTCATGTGTGAATATGATGAAACAGGTTCTATAGGAAAACGTTATAGAAGGGAAGATGAAATAGGAACACCATATTGTGTAACAATAGATTTTGATACATTAAATGATGATACAGTAACAATTAGAGATAGAGATACAATGGAACAAATTAGGGTAAAAATAGATGAACTAGAAAGCTGGATTTCAGAAAAAATTGAATTTTAAAAGTTTCGCTAACAAATGAAAGGATGAAATAAATGGAAAATAAAAAGAAAATTATTGGTATGATATTAATTATAATATTAATTATAGCATTAATAGCAGTAACAATTTTATATAACAATTTTAGTGAGACACAATTGAATTTATTAACTGAGGAATCTAATAAATTAATACAACAAGATTTAATTAATGAAGAAATTGATGAAGAAATAAAAACTCAAAAAGATTATGCTGTTGTAGAAAAAACAATCAAAGAATATTTAAGTAATATTAAAAATATATATTTAGAAATGGAAAATTTAAACTCTAAAATAAATGCAGACGAAATATTTTCTGCTTCAAATGTACAAGACCATAAATTTAATAATGTTGATCCATTAATAGAAGAAATTAGAGAAAAAAGTAAAGAATATTTAGAACAATGCAAAACTTTAATAGGAGAAGAGAAAATTAAAGAGGCAATAAATTCTGTTCAATTTTCTACACCAATACCTAACAGAAGAGAATATTATATTAATCTATATAATACAGTAATGCTTTCAGATACAATGAAAAGCCAATTAACCAAAATAGAAGAAAGTGTAGAACAGAGTAAAGATAATTTGTATGATAAATTTTCTGTTTTAAGTAAAATAAAAACTCATTTAGAAGAAAATGCTAGATACTGGGATGTTAAAGATGATAAAATTGTTTTTACAAATGCAAATATTATGGTTGAATATTATGATTTAATTAATGAATTAAATTCAAAATAAAATGAATTCTTATATAATATGAATTATAAAAAGTTATGACTGTAAGTAATTTGAAATTTTATACATATAATGTAATTTATTTAAGAAAGGAAATGATAATTTATGAGAAAATATTTTGGAACAGATGGAATTCGTAGAATTGCAAATACAGAATTATCACCTGAACTTGTATATAAAGTAGCAAAAGCAGGAGCATATGTATTGTCAAAACATACAGATAAGACTCCAACAATATTAATAGGGAGAGATACTAGACTTTCTGGAACATTAATAGAAAGTGCAATGGTAGCAGGATTTTTAAGTTATGGTGCAAATGTAAAATTACTTGGTGTTATGCCAACTCCAGCAGTTGCATATTTAACTAGAAAATTACAAGCAGATGCAAGTGTAGTTATTTCTGCATCACATAATACATTTGAATTTAATGGAATAAAATATTTTAGCAATAAGGGAATGAAAATTCCTGATGAATTAGAAGAAGAAATAGAAGAAACAATGGAATCTGGAAAGTTAGATGAATTAACTGCTGTAAAAGATAAAATAGGAGTTTCAGAAATTAGAACAGATTTATTAGATGAATACATATATTTCTTTAGAAAAAATTTTGATGACAATATTGAAAAATATAATAAGCCAGATTTTAGAGTAGCTATAGATACTGCAAATGGTGCAACTTATAAAGCTGCAGAATTAATATTTAATTTACTTGGAATTAATTATGAAATAATAAATAATAATCCAAATGGAATAAATATTAATGAAAATTGTGGTTCAACACATTTAGAAAGTCTAAAACAATATGTTGTAAAAAATAAAATGAGTTTAGGAATTGCATATGATGGAGATGGAGATAGATGTTTAGCTGTTGATGAAAATGGGGAAGAAATTGATGGAGATAAAATTTTAGCAATTCTTTCTAAATATTTAAAAGAGAAAGGTAAACTTTCTAAAGATACTATTGTTGCAACAGTTATGAGCAATTTAGGATTAAACAAATATGCAGAGAAAAATGGATTAAATTTAATACAAACAAAAGTTGGAGACAGATATGTTTTAGAGGAAATGCTAAAAAGTGGATATAATTTAGGTGGAGAACAATCAGGTCATGTTATTTTACTAGATTACAATCCTACTGGAGATGGAATATTAACATCATTAATGCTAATTCAAGCAATACTAGAGAGTGGCAAAAAGGCTTCAGAATTAGGAAATATTGTACAAAAATATCCACAGGTATTGATAAATGCAAAAGTTGATTCTAATAAAAAATATGATTATGAAAAAAATTCAGAAATTAAATCTGCAATAGAAAAATTGGAAAAAGAATTTTCTGGAAATGGAAGAGTTCTAATTCGTCCAAGTGGAACAGAGCCATTAGTTAGAGTTATGATTGAGGGAAAAGATATAAAAATTATTGAAGAAAAAGCTAAAAAATTAGCAAAACTTATTGAAGAAAAGTGTAACTAGCACTAAAAATATTTACAATTCCCCACCAGATTTTGTCGTAAAGTAATTATATATTAATATTTTATAAATTTTTCAGTTCAATACAATATTTAAGAATTTGTAATATGATTTCTTGAGCCTCTTTCACTCAGACCCTCTCGTAAACTCGAGTACCGTGAACATCCCTCAATAAATCATATAACAAATTCTAAAATATTTCCAATCACATTCAAAATTTATTCAATATTAATATATAATTACTTTACGCCAAAATCTTGTGGGGAATTGTAACGAGAAATGTCGAAACATGTCAATGAAAAGTTTTAAAATTAAATAAACTATATTGAATTTGCAATTAAATTATGTTACTATAAATACGTACTAAGATTTTTAGTATGTATTTATTTTTTATTTTCAAAACTTTTGTTTATTAAATATTTTAATTCTTAAATTTTCCATATTATTGATAAAATAATATTATATATTTAATAATTTATACTTTTATAATATTTTAAAAATTTATTAAACAGTTTATTTAGCGCGCAATAAACTAATATTTTAAATTATATAAAATTATAAAAATTATAAAAATTGATGTTAATTTTATTAAAAAGGAAAAAATTAATTTAATCTTTTATTAAGAAAAAAGTAATATTAATTTGTCACATACTAAAATTCAAAGTAAAAAAATTTATTTTAAATAATATTTAGTTAAAATAATTATATGTAATTTTTATATGAATTAAATTAATTCAATATGTTAGATTTTGTCGTAAATCTTATTCATTTATAAATATATTATACGAGAAAGAAAGGAATGAAAAAATATATGAAAATAAAAGTAGTTAGTGTAATAACTATATTAGTAATAATATTATTAAATACAATATTACAAGTACCAGTATTTGCAATACCAATGCAAGAAGCATATATAGAAAATTTAGGAGATTGTGAATATCATTTACAATATTGGAAAGAACCTGATGGAATATGGAGTTATATAGTAACAACAGTTGTAGGATATAGAATTAATGGAAATTTACATTATGCATATTGCTTGCAAAGAGAGAAAAAAGGTGTAGGAGGAGAGCAAGGAAGTTATAGTGTAAATATATCTGATATGTTAAAAGACGAAAAAATTTGGAGAGCCATTATAAATGGATTTCCATATAAAAGACCAAACGAATTGGGTGTAATTAATGAACAAGATGCATTTGTTGCTACTAAGCAAGCTATATATAGTGTTATATATGGTTGGGATGTTAATACACATTTTAGAGGTGCTGATGAAAGAGGATGGCAAATTGTTAATGCAATAAAAAATATTGTAGATAAAGCTAGAAATGGAACAGAAAAGCCTAATCAATCTAATGTGTTAACAATAAAACAAGTTGGAGAATTTAAAAAAGAAAATAATGAATATTATTCTCAAGAATATAGTGTAAGTAGTAGTGTTGATATGGAAAATTATATAATTACAAATTTAGAAAATTTTCCAAAAGGAACAATAGTTACAAATAAAAATAATCAATCACAAACAGAATTTTCATCAGGTCAAAATTTTAAAATTCTTATACCAACAAAACAAATTTTAGAAAATATTGAAGGAACTATAAAAATAAATGGAAAGGTAAAAACATATCCAGTATTTTATGGAGAGAGTTATGACCCAAATCTTCAGGATTATGCATTAACATATGATGCATATGAAACTATAGGAGCTGAAATAAAAATGAGAGTAAATGCATATAAATCCAAAATAACAGTTATAAAAAAAGATTCTGAAACAAATAAACCAATTGAAGGAGTAGAGTTTAATATAAAATATAAAGATGGAACACCAATTGGAACATATAAAACAGATAAAAACGGAATGATAACAGTATCTAGTTTAAAACAAGGTATAATAATATTAACAGAAACCAAAACAAAACAAGAATATGTTTTAGATAGTACACAAAAAGAAATTGTTATTGAATATGATGCAGAAAAAACTGTAGAAATAAAAAATGATAGAAAAAAAGGTAATATCATAATAAAAAAAGTAGACAAAGATAATAATGAAATAACATTAAGTAAAGTAGAATTTGAATTAATAGATGCAAATGGAAACATTATAAAACATTTAGTTACAGATGAGAATGGAATAGCCAAGGTAGAAAATATTGATATAGGTAAGTACATATTAAAAGAAACAGTAACACAAAGCGAATATAATATTGAAGTTGGTCAATATGATATTATTGTTGAATGGAACGAAACATTTAATTTAGAAGTAGAAAACGAAAAAATTAAAGGTAAAATTAGAATTTTAAAAATTAGTGAAGATGATAATTTAATTAATGGAACTCCAGCAGGAACTCCTATTGAAAATGTTAAATTTATTATTTATGATGAAAATGGAGAAATAGTAGATACACTTATTACTAAAGCAGATGGAATTGCAATATCTAAAGATTTAGTAAAGGGAAAATATATTATAAAAGAAGTAGAAACTGGAGAAGAATATGAATTAAACGAAAAAGACTTTTCTGTAGAAATAAAAAAAGATGGAGAAGTAATAGACTTAGAAATAAGTAATAAATCTAAAACACCTCCACCAGAAGAACCACCTGAAGAAGAAAAGCCACCAGAAGAGCCTCCAGAGGAAGAACCTCCTGTTGAAGAACCACCAGAAGAACAGCCAAAAGAGAAACCACCTGTAGAAGAACCTCCAGAAGAACCAAAAAAACTACCTGTTACTGGATATTAAGAGAACTGTCTAGAGCAAGTTTTATCGTTGTATTTAATCCTGTTTGACGTTCTTCAGCAGTTGCAATTTCTTTAATATATTTAGAATCAACAACACTCATAATGCATGCTGCTCTTTTATTTAAAATTTTTGCAACATAAAATAAAGCAAAAGCTTCCATTTCTGCTGAAACAGGATTAAAATCTTTTGGAACTCTTTCAAGAAATTTATTTACATCAGTCATATAAATATCAAAACAATCTGTACAAACAGTATTACCTGCATATAATGGAATATTAGTATTTTTTGAAGTTTCCTTAATTATATTGTTCAAATCATTATTGCTAGAAACGATATGGCAATTATCGTTATTTAATGTTAAAGCAAAATTTCCCTCACTAAAAACATTTTCTGCAAGAATAACATCAAATAATTTTAATTCAGGTTTATAAGCTCCACAAGAGCCAATACGAATTATATTTTCAACTTCATAAAATTTATATAATTCATAACAATAAATTCCCATACTTGGCATTCCCATTCCAGAAGCCATAACTGTTATTTCTTTATTTTTATATTTACCAGTATAAGCATACATTCCTCTTACAGAATTTACTAATTTATAATTTTGTAAAAAGTTTTCTGCAATATATTTTGCTCTTAGTGGATCTCCTGGCATTATAACCGTTTTTGCAATATCTCCTAAATTTGCTTCATTGTGTGGTGTAGACATAAAAATACCTCCTATATATTTTAATTTCACTATTATAATAAATAGTAGAAACTAAGTAAAAACATCACTTAATTTCTACTACATAGCCTTATTCAACAATCATTTCTAATTTTATGATATGTCGTCTGCTCTGGTAATAAAAATCACAATACTTTTTTAGTTCACGTTCTGCAATTTCCTTCGTTTTGCAGTATGCTTTTATTTCGCCACTTTTTTCATCATTGTGGATTAATACAGCATAAAAAGTTTTAGTTTTTGCCATAGAGAACAACCTCCTTCAAGTATTTTTGGGATAGTATATCATATATTTTAGATTATGTCAAAATGTAGATAATCCATTTTTTTTAATAAATTACAAAAAAGATTAAAATGTGAATTGAATAAATAAACACAAAAAAGAGTTGAATAAAAAAGTAAATTCCAGTCAGATTTTGTCTTCATACTGGAATTTATTATTTTAATTAAGGTATTTTAAAATAACTATCTCGAATGTAAAAAAAATTATTTACATTTTACATATAAAGTGGTATAATGCAAGTACGTTACTTAAACTTTGGTCAAGTAATAAGGAGGCAAAACATGGTTAAAGAAAGAATTCGGTTAGTTCTCAATCCCGTGAGTAAAACTCACAATTTCATCAGTGTGATTATTCCTATTTCTTATGATAGGAATGATACTATGCTGGAAGCTGAAATTGATAAGGCGCTGAAAAGGCGGAAGACCCTCCCTGAAATTCGCTCCTTTGATATGGAAAATCGTTTTATCAGGCATTTGAAAGAGATTGTTCCCATCGATGAGATGCACAGGGGAGAATCCAACCAGGTTGGAACTTATGTTTCTTTGCACATTCTTCGGAACGAGATTAACAAGGGAATTCGTCTGACTGAACTCAGGGAGCTCGTGGAAGACTACAATTATTTCACCTAATGTTCTCCGTAGCCCTCTGCAGAAATTGCAGGGGGCTTCTTTATATATTTTATATGTATATAACAATTCAAAACCCGCGTTATTGTTTGTGCATCTAATTTAAAGTTAGTAAATTTTTTTATTAAATTACAAAAAAATATTGAAAAAAATTCCAAAATATAATATAATAACAACATATTAAAAAACAAGAAAAAAGAGGAGTACATCTATACTTGTTTTACAGAGAAAGAAGTTATAAGCTGAAAGCTTCTAAATAAAGGTAGATGGAAGGTAGCTTTTTTTGTTGATATTCCGAAAAATAAATTAAAAAATTTATAATAATTAAATTTGTAATAATTTAAAATAATTTTTTAATTTAAAAATAATAATTTAAAGTAAGAATATCCGTGTGGTTACGTTATAAACTTAGAAAGAGAAATTATTAGAAATAATAATAATTAAGGTGGTACCGTGAGATATAAAAACTCGCCCTTTTGTTTAAGGGCGAGTTTTTGCCTTTGTATAAGAAAAAATTAAAAGACAGAGCAGATTTAGTAAGGCTTTTCTTAAAAATCAAATTATAAAAAAATTAAAGAAAAGAAAGGAATGAAAACATATGAGTAATCATAAATTAATGGATAAATACAATCCAAAAGAATTTGAAGAAAAATTATATAATGAATGGGAGGAAAAAGGATATTTTAAGCCATCAATGGATAAAACAAAAGAAAGTTTTTGTATAGTAATGCCACCACCAAATGTAACAGGAAAACTACATATGGGACATGCCTTAGATGGAACAATACAAGACATTTTAATTCGTTTTAAAAGAATGTGTGGATATAATACATTATGGGTTCCAGGAACAGACCATTCTGCAATTGCAACAGAAGTTAAAGTTGTAGAAAAAATGAAAAAAGAAGAAGGGCTTACTAAAGCAGATGTAACAAGAGAACAATTTTTAGAAAGAGCATGGGCATGGACAAAAGAATATGGTGGAACAATTCAAAAACAACAACGTAGACTTGGTTGTTCATGTGATTGGACACGTTCTAGATTTACAATGGATGATGGATTATCAGAAGCTGTTTTAGAACAATTTGTAAATTTATATAAAAAAGGATTGATTTATAAAGGAACAAAAATGATAAACTGGTGTCCATCTTGTCATACATCACTTTCTGATGCAGAAGTAGAATTTGAAGAAGAAGCTTCACATTTATGGCATATAAAATACCAAATTAAAGGAACAGATAGATATGTAATAGTTGCAACAACAAGACCAGAAACAATGCTTGGAGACACAGCAGTTGCAGTACATCCAGATGATGAAAGATATAAAGACATTATTGGAAAAACATGTATATTACCAATAATGAATAAAGAAATTCCAATAATAGCTGATGAATTTGTAGAAAAAGAATTTGGAACAGGTTGTGTAAAAATTACACCAGCACATGATATGAATGACTATCAAGCAGGATTAAGACATAATTTAGAAATAGTAGAAGTATTTGACGATTCATCTATAATGGGAGATTTAGTTCCAGAATATAAAGGATTAACAACACTTGAAGCACGCAAATTAATTGTAAAGAAATTAGAAGAAATTGGAGCATTAGTAAAAACAGAAGATTATACACACAATGTAGGAAAATGTTATAGATGCCATAATACAGTTGAACCAAGAATTTCTGAGCAATGGTTTGTAAAAATGAAAGAACTTGCGGAACCAGCAATTAAAGCTGTAAAAGAAGATGACGTAAAATTTGTACCAAAGAGATATGAAAAAACATATTTTAATTGGATGGAAAACATACAAGACTGGTGTATTTCACGTCAATTATGGTGGGGACATAGAATTCCAGCATATTATTGTGAAGAATGTGGACATATTAATGTAGCAAAAACTGCTCCAGATAAATGCGAAAAATGTGGTTCTACTAAATTACATCAAGATGAAGATTCTTTAGATACATGGTTTAGTTCAGCATTATGGCCATTTTCAACACTTGGCTGGCCAAATAAAAATTCAGAAGATTTAAAAACATTTTATCCTACAAATGTATTAGTAACAGGATATGATATAATATTTTTCTGGGTTGCAAGAATGATATTTTCTGGATTAGAAGTAATGAAAGAAAAGCCATTTAGTGATGTATTAATACATGGAATTGTAAGAGATAGCCAAGGCAGAAAAATGTCAAAATCTTTAGGTAATGGTATTGACCCATTAGATGTAATTGAAAAATATAGTACAGATGCATTAAGATTTTCTTTAATCCTTGGAATCTCACCAGGAAATGACATAAAATACATGCCAGAAAAATTAGAACAAGCTTCAAATTTTGCAAATAAATTATGGAATGCAGCAAAATTTGTTACAATGAATTTAGTACCTGATGAAAATATATTAGATTTTGAAAATAAGATTACAGATAAAAACGGAAAATATAATAATGAATTTTTAAAAATTGAAGATAAATGGATTTTAAATAAATTAGACGAATTAATAAAAACTGTAACTCAAAATATAAATGATTATGACTTAGGTATTGCTTTAGATAACATATATAACTTTATATGGAATGAATTTTGTGATTGGTATATTGAAATTGCAAAATCTAGATTATATAGTGATAACATAGAAGAAAAAACACAAGTATGTTTTGTTTTAAATGAAGTTTTAAAAGATAGTTTAAAATTATTACATCCATTTATGCCATTTGTTACATCAGAAATATATTCAAAATTGGTAAAATCAGATGAAAAAGCTTTAATGGTATCTGAATGGCCTAAATTAATTAATAGAGTAAATTATGATAAAAATAATGATTTTATAGAAAATGTTAAAGATGTTATTATTCAAATTAGAAATGTAAGAGCTAACAGAAATGTACATCCAACAAAGAAAACAAAATTAATATTTGTAACAAATAAATATAAAAACGAGATTGAGGAATCAAAATCATTTATTGAAAAATTAGGTTTTGCAAATGATGTAATTATTCAATCTAATAAAAATAATATTTCACAAAATGCTATTTCGATTATTTCAAATGAAATGGAAGTATATATTCCTTTTGAGGAATTAGTTGATGTAGAAGAGGAAAGAAAAAGATTAGAAGAAGAAAAGAAAAAAGTTTTATCAGAAATTGACAGAGCAAGTAAAATGTTAGCAAATCCAGGCTTTGTAAATAAAGCTCCAGAGACAAAAATTAATGAAGAAAAAGCAAAACTTGCTAAATATCAAGAAATGCTAAAAAGTATTGAAGAGAGATTGAAATAATTATGTATAAAATCACAAAAGTCGTTTGAAAAATGTGAAAAATATCACAAAAGTCGTTTGACTTTTGTGATATTTTTTTGTATAATATATAAAGAGGTGATAGAAAATGTATAGATATAAGATTGAAGATTTAAAGCAATGGAAAAATTCTAAAGACAGAAAACCTTTAATAATAAGGGGAGCAAGACAAGTTGGTAAAACTTGGCTTATGAAAGAGTTTGGAAAAAAATATTATGAAAAATGTGCATATATAAATTTTGATGATAATATTAGAATGGAACAATTATTTTCTGATGATTTCAATATCGAAAGAATTATACAAGGACTAAAAATAGAATCTGGAGTAAATATTGAACCAGAAAATACATTAATTATTTTTGATGAAGTACAAGAAGTACCAAAAGCTTTAACTGCATTAAAATATTTTTATGAAAAAGCTAATAAATATCAAATAATTGCAGCAGGTTCTTTACTTGGAGTTGCAATGCATGAGGGAACCTCTTTCCCTGTTGGAAAAGTAGATTTTCTAGATTTATATCCATTAAATTTTTACGAATTTTTGGAAGCATTAGGTGAACGGAGAATTAGTAAAGCTTGTTAAGAGCAATGATATAGATATGATTACTGTATTTGCAGATAAATTAAAATCATATTTAAAACAATATTTTTATATAGGTGGAATGCCAGAAGTTATTGCTGCATATATACAGAATAAGGATTTTAATGAAGTAAGAAGAAAGCAAAAATTATTATTAGAAGCTTATGAGCAAGACTTTTCAAAACATGCTCCCAATAATGTTGTACCTAGAATAAGACAATTATGGAATAATATACCAACACAGCTTGCTAAAGAAAACAAAAAGTTCATATATGGTTTAGTCAAAGAAGGTGCAAGAGCAAGAGAATATGAATTAGCATTATCATGGTTAATAGACTGTGGTTTAGTTTACCAAGTAAACAGAGTAAATGATTGCAAAATTCCTCTATCTGCATATCAAGATTTCAATGCATTCAAATTATATTTATTAGATGTTGGTTTATTATGTGCAATGGCAGATGTAGATGCAACAACTATTATTGAGGGTAATGAAATTTTTGTGGAATTTAAAGGGGCTTTAACTGAACAATATGTTTTAACAGAATTAAAAACTAACACAACTGAAAATGTTTATTATTGGTCATCAGATAGAGGCTCTTCAGAAGTTGATTATATAATTCAATTTGGAAGGAATAACATTCCAATAGAAGTAAAAGCAAATGAAAATTTGCAAGCTAAAAGCTTAAAAACATTTGTGCAAAAATATAATACGAAAATAAATGTAAGAACATCAATGGCAAATTATAGAAAAGAAGATTGGCTAATTAACATACCTTTATATTTGATTGGAAATATAAGAGAAATATTGAAATAAAAGATTATTATCAGGCAGATCATACTTAGATATGAAAGAAAATCCATATTTTGAAATAGAAGAAAGTGCTAAATATGGAGACCAATTAATTACACTTTGTACGTGCGATTATTGGGCAAAAGATGCAAGATTGCTTATAGTTGCAAAAGAGATCACAAAATAAATATTCCCTGGAAATGACATTGTCATTTCCAGGGAAATTTTACTGAATAGGAAAAAGCGATTTTTCCTATCCTATAACAAATTAAAGAAAATCAAAGATTTTCTTATTTGTTATAGATTCAAATTCGAAGTACAAAGTTACAATAAAATTTAGTTCTAAAAAATAGAAAAATCGCATATTATAATTTAGTATAAAGAAATTAATTAAAGTGAAAGGAAGTAATTAAATTATGATAGAAGAAAGAAAAAATGTTAATGTAAATACAAATGTTGTACAAAATATAATTTTAGAAAATAGAGAAAAATTAAGTGTATCTGGAGTAAATGATGTGCTTAGTTTTGATGACCAAGTTGTAATGATAGATACAGAACTAGGTTTACTTACAGTTAAAGGAGAGAATATTAAAATAAACAAATTAAGTTTAGATACATCAGAAGTTGTTGTTGAAGGTGAAATATCAAGTTTAAATTATAGTCAAAAAAGTCAAGAAAAAAATAGTGGAAGTTCAATATTAAGTAAAATTTTTAAATAAAATTAATATTAATATGAGAAAGGTAAAAAATGGTAGAAAATCAAGCACTTATATTTATTGTTTTTACATTTACAGGAATTCTATTAGGAATATTATTTGACTTTTTTAGAGTTTTTAGAAGAACATTTAACACAATTGATATTATTACATATTTAGAAGATATATTATACTGGATTTTAGCAGGAATAATTGTTTTGTATAACATATGGTTTTTTAATAATGGAGAAATTAGATTCTTTATGATTATAGGAATTGTAATGGGAGCGATTATCTATTCTTTGCTATTTAGTCCTATTTTAATAAAGATAGAAACAATGATTTTAACTAAATTAAAATATATTATAATGTTTTTTTATAAAATAATTATAATTCCTATAGAAAAAATAATAAATTTTTTTGCTTTTTACACTAGTAAAATTAATATTATAGCAAAAAAACAAAATAATAAATTATCAAAAATAAGTATTTTAAAGAAAATTAAAAATAAAAAGGGGAATTTTAGAAAAAATGTAGAATAATATATTATATGAGTTTTTTGTTTGGAGAGTACATATGAAAATTAAAGTAAAATTATTAGTTCCCATATTCATTATAATATTAATTATATGGGTAGTTGTTTTAATAAAACAGCAAATAAATATTGCACAATATCAAAAAGAAATAGACGATTTAACTTCAAAAATAAATGTAGCACAAGAAGAATTAAACCAAAATAAACAAAATTTAGAAGAAGAAATTAATAAATCAAATTCATTAGAATATATAGAAAAAGTTGCACGTGAAAAACTAGGAATGTATTTACAAAATGAAAGAGTTTATGTCGATAGTAATTACTAAAAATCCCTAAAGTTTAAACGTTTAGGGATTTCTTTTATTTTATTCTGTAATATAATTTGAATTTTCAACTACAAGTAGAAAATCTCAAATAGTTAGCAGTTATAACTTTTTATACAATAGAAAAAATATAAAATTTTTATTGCATAAATATAAAATATTAAATCTTTTAAAAAATCAAAAAATCCATAATTAAAACTAAAATAAAAGTAAAAAAATTTTAATATTAAATACAAAAATAAATATATTAGGAGGTAGTTATGTTAGATTTAGAAAACATGACATTATTAGAGTTGAGAAATTTTGCTAAAGAACAAAATATAAAAAATATTTCAAAATTAAAAAAAGAAGAACTAATAGAATTATTAAAACAAATCCGTAAAACTTCAAGTCCAAAAGACGAGTTATTGGATGAAAAAGAAGAAAATAAATATGATTTAAAAGATGACGAACAAGTAGATGAATTAAATGAATCAACAGTTGAATATAAATTAACAAATGATGATGATGAAATAGTAGAAGGTATTTTAGAAGTATTACCAGATGGATATGGATTTTTAAGAGGAGACAATTATTTATCAAGTCCCAAAGATGTTTATATTTCTCCAATTCAAATTAGAAGATTTAAATTAGATACAGGAGATATTGTAAAAGGTATATCTAGGACAAAAGAAGGAGAAAAGTTCCCATCATTAATATTTGTTGGAGAAGTAAATGGGGAACATCCAGAAAAAGCTGCAAAAAGAAAAAGATTTGATGAATTAATTCCAATATATCCAAATGAAAGATTAAAATTAGAAACTACTCCAACAGAATATGCTATGAGAATTATAGACTTAATATCACCAATAGGTAAAGGGCAAAGAGGAATGATAGTTGCTCCACCAAAGGTTGGAAAAACAACATTATTAAAGAAAATTGCAAATAGTATTTCAGCAAATAATCCTGAAGTAGAACTTATAGTTCTTTTAATTGATGAAAGACCAGAAGAAGTAACAGATATGAAACGCTCAATTAAAGGACAAGTTATATATTCAACATTTGATGAATTACCAGAACATCATGTTAAAGTTGCAGAAATGGTTTTAGAAAGAGCCAAAAGGATTATAGAACATAATAAAGATGTTGTAATATTATTAGATAGTATTACTAGACTAGCAAGAGCTTATAATTTAGTAATGCCATCTTCAGGAAAAACATTATCTGGTGGTTTAGATCCTGCGGCATTACATAAGCCTAAGAAATTTTTTGGAGCAGCAAGAAACATAGAAAATGGAGGAAGTTTAACAATTTTAGCAACAGCATTAATAGAAACAGGAAGCAGAATGGATGATGTAATTTTTGAAGAGTTTAAAGGTACAGGAAATATGGAAGTACATCTTGATAGAAAACTTTCAGAAAAACGTATATTCCCAGCAATTGACATTAACAAATCTGGTACAAGAAGAGAAGATTTATTACTTACAAAACCAGAAATGGAAACTGTTTTTGCCTTAAGAAAAGCATTAAATAATTTACCAGTAGCAGATGTTACAGAACAAATAATTTCTCAAATGACACAAACAAAAAATAATGAGGAATTTATTGAAAAAATTGATTCATATTTAAAGAATTTCAAAAACTAGTAAAATATATTTAAAGTTTATAACTTAAATTTGTCCTATAACAGGTGATATATTAATATTTTATAAATTTTTCAGTTCAATACAATATTTAAGAATTTGTAATATGATTTCTTGAGCCTCTTTCACTCAGACCCTCTCGTAAACTCGAGTACCGTGAACATCCCTCAATAAATCATATAACAAATTCTAAAATATTTCCAATCACATTCAAAATTTATTTAATATTAATATATCACCTGTTATAGGACATAAATAAGAAAGTCCATGAAAATTTTTATTTTTTAATATAAATAATAAATATAATTTAATTATTTTGTGCTATAAATTTTTGTTCTGTTTCATTAATTTTTTGTTGTTCAGCACAATCAGTTTTATACCAACCTTTTTCAGCCATTAAGTTATATATTTTGTTTTGAATATTTAAAGTTTCATTTAAAGCTTCTTTAAAAGCTGTATGAACTTCTGCTGTTGTTGATTCTATTGTACCATGTAAATAAAAGTCACATATTCCTTTAATAAGGAATAATTCATTTTCCATTAAATCTTTATCTTGCATAAGTATATCCTTTCTGAAAGATTATTCTAATTCTTTCTATTATTTTTTTAATTAAGTCAAATAATTTTATTAGTTTAGTTAAATTAATTAATTAAAATAAATTTAAAAACTTGTTGTATAATTCTGTATGTTTTTTATGAAGTTCATTAACATATGAAGCAAGAGTTGGGTCTGTAAGTTGAGCACCTGTTTTTTTACAACATGTTTTCATATATGCTTCATGAGATAATGCATCTTCTACATATAAAAGTTCTTTACTTGTCATTAAAATCACCACCTAAATAAAGTATTTCCACATTATATAAAATAATACTTTTTTTTGATTATTTATTAAAAAAGTATTTGATATTTTATTAAGAAGTTTTTTTACTTATAATATTGTATTGATAAAAATTTACGATTAAAAATGATTGATTTTTTTAAGAAAAGATGATATGATATAAAATGAAATAATTAAAGGCAAAAAGTTGAAATTAAACAACTATATAAGGCCAAAAGAAAGGAATGAATAAATATGGAATTAAAAGGATCAAAAACAGAACAAAATTTAATGACTGCATTTGCAGGAGAATCACAAGCAAGAAACAAATATACTTATTTTGCTAGTAAAGCAAAAAAAGAAGGATATGAACAAATTGCTGCAATATTCCAAGAAACAGCAGATAATGAAAAAGAACATGCAAAAATGTGGTTTAAATTATTAAATGGAGGAGATATTGGAACAACTGCAGAAAATTTACAAGCTGCTGCAGATGGAGAAAATTATGAATGGACAGATATGTATGCTGAATTTGCAAAAACAGCTAAAGAAGAAGGATTTACACATATAGCATATTTATTTGAAGAAGTTGCTAAAATAGAAAAAGAACATGAAGCAAGATATTTAAAATTATTAGAAAATGTTAAAGAAGGAAAAGTATTTGAAGCTGGAGAAGTTAAAATATGGAAATGTAGAAATTGTGGACATATTGTAGTAGGAACAAAAGCTCCAGAAGTATGCCCTGTTTGTAGCCATCCAAAAGCATATTTTGAAATAAAAGCAGAAAATTATTAATAATATAAAATTAAGAAAAAAAGTGCCGGTTCTCTTTTTGTCCTTTCTCTTGTTGGGGCAATTTGGTGCCGGTTCTCTTTTTTTCCCAAACCAAAAACTAATATTTCCATTTCATGCTAATGTCTGCTTGAGACTTTTCTTTTTTCGGAGATAAAAATCCTGCTCGATATTCTTGTTTCCAAATAGGTGGTATAAAATAACCATTACCATTTGTTTTTAAAGATGGAGAAATTGGTGATGTAAAAGGAATACCAAAGGAATTTAAACTACAAATTAAAGTAATATAAACAAATAAGCCTGTACCAATACCTAAAAATCCACATGCAAAACCTAATGCAATAAAAATAAATCTAAAAATTCTTAAATGAAATCCAAAAGAAAAATCTGGAATAGCAAAAGAAGATATACCTGTTATTGCAACAATAATTATTAAAGTTGGACTAACAATACCTGCATTAACTGCTGCATCTCCAAGAATTAATGCACCAACAATACCAATAGTAGAACCTATTGGAGAAGGAACTCTAAGACCCGCTTCTCTAATTAATTCAAAAGAAAATTCCATCAATAAAAGTTCAAATATTATTGGGAAAGGAACATTTTCTCTTGCAGAAAGAATTGAGAGCAACAATTCTGTTGGTAAAATTTCTTGATGAAAACAAGTTATTGCCATATAAGTACCTGGTAATAATAGTGTAATTATTGCCGCTGTAATTCTTATAAATCTTAAAAAATTTGTAAAAATTGGTCTTAAATTAGTATCCTCTGGAGAAAATAGAAAATCTTCAATATTTGCTGGTGCAATAATAGAATATGGATTTCCATTTACTAATATCACAACTCTTCCTTGCAATAAATATTTGCAACATTTATCAGGTCTCTCTGTAGAAATAACTTGTGGAACTCCAAATGTTTCATCTTCTTCAATTAATTGTTCTAATTGACCAGTTGATAAAAGAGAATCAACAGCTAAATTATTAAGTCTATATTTCACCTCATTAACTAAATCAGAATTTGCTATGTTATTCATATAACAAATGCCACATTTTGTTTGACTAATTTTTCCTATAGGAATATTTTCTATAATTAAATTTTCATTATTTATTATTCGTCTTAAAAGAGATGTATTAGTCCTTAGATTTTCTACAAAACTTTCATGAGGACCTTTTATAATAATTTCGTTTTCTGGTTTATCAACATTACGTGCATTATATTTTTTTACATCAATATCAAAAGCAATGTTTAATGTATCTATAAACAATAAACAATCACCCATATTTATTCCAGAACATACTTTATCAAAACTAGTTACTTTATTTACACTTAATTGTGGAAGTAAACGATTGTCTATATAATTAAGTAAATTGTTTGTATTTGGATTTTTTACATGTTTAGGAAACATTAGTGGTTCTAGTACAAAATCATTTATAGAAATAGAATCAACTAATCCATCAAAATAAATTATAAAACTTTTAAATGTTTGGTTTTGAGCTAATGTTTCAAATTCTCTAATTTTTATATCACTATTAATTAAAGTATTATATTTACTTTTTAAAAATTCCAGATTTTCATTTAAATTAGGGTAAATTGTTGTCTCATTATTATCAATAATTTTTCCATTGTCATTTTTTTGATTTATAATAGAAAAATTGTAACTGTCTTTAAATAAATTATTAATTAAATTTCTTATATTCATATTTTTAATATTAACATTTGCCAAAAAAATATACATACATATTGAAAAAATTTAGCCAATAAGGTATAATTAAATAAGGAGTAAGAATTTGAGAAAGAGAATATAAATATACATTTATTATAAAGATTACCAAATATAAATTAATAAAATAAGAAAGGAATTTATATGAGAAAAGAGAAAGGATTAATTAATCTTTTATTAACTATAGTAGCAATTGTATTAATTGTTATTTTAGCTTTTTTTGGATATTTAGTATATACAGACTATTTTGGAGAAGCAACAATAGTTATTGGAGAAGCAGGATATCCTGTTATTGAAAATAGTAGTTTAAATGAAAGCAAAGAAAATGAAGATGAAGTTATAGAAGTTGATTTATCAGATACAAATAATCAAAGCAATAATTATATAAATAATCATTTTTATAACCAATTAAGTGATTCAGCAAAATTGATTTATATGGAATTATATCAAAACAAAGAAAATTTAAAAACTGGGACATTCACAGTAGAATTTGGAGATGTTTTTAAAGATATTTTATCACAGGAAAATGGAAGTGATATTTTAAAAGAAGAATATCAATCTGCAATTGAAGCATTTACATATGAGAATCCTGATGTATTTTATTTAGATGTTACTAAAATGTATATAAATATTGAAATGGTAAAAAGATTATTTAGTACAAAATATAATGTTTATATAAATAGTTATCAAGAACCACATTATTTAGCAGAACCTTTTACATCAAAAGAAGAAATAGATAAATGCCAATCACAAATAGAAAGTGTAAGAGATAAAATTCTGGCAAATATAAATGGTAAAACAAAAATAGAAAAAATTAGATATATACACAATTATTTAATAGATAATATTGAATATGATGAAACAATAAAACAAGAAAATATTTATAATATTTATGGTGCATTAGTTCAACGTATTAGTGTATGTGAAGGATATGCAAAAGCATTTCAATATCTTTTAAATTCAGCAGGGATTGAAAATATAATAGTAACTGGAACAGCAACTAATAATAGTGGAGAAACTGAAAATCATGCTTGGAATTATGTAAAAATAGATAATTTATGGTATGCAATAGATGTAACATGGGATGATCCAATTATAATTGGCGGAGGAAGATTAACTGATGACATTAGATATCAATATTTTTTAAAAGGTAGTAGAACAATGAATAAAAATCATTATGTTTCTAATAGTTTTACTGATAATGGAAAACAGTTTCAATTACCTTTACTAGCAAGTGTAGATTATGCATTGTAAAATTCTGTAAGTAGATAATAAATTATATAAGGAGTTGAAAAAGTGATAGAATTAGAAGAAAATACAAATAAATTACATCAATTAAAAAATAAAATAGAAAGTTTAGGTGAATCTCTTTGACATTTCATCAAAGAAAAAAGAATTACAAGAATTAGAAAACCAGACACAGTCAGAAGATTTTTGGCAAAAAGATACATCATTAACAACTAAAATATTAGTAGAAATAAAAGAATTAAAAAAGAAAATAGAAAAATTTGAAAATTCAAAAACTGAAATTGAAAATTTAATAGAATTAACTGAACTTGCAAATATGGAAAATGATGAAAATGTTGCAAGAGATATAATAAAATCAACAGAAAAATTAGAACAAGAAATTGAACAAATTCAATTAGAAACACTATTATCTGGAAAATATGACAAAAATAATGCAATATTAACACTTCATCCAGGAGCAGGAGGAACAGAATCACAAGATTGGGCAGAAATGTTATATAGAATGTATACTAGATGGGCAACTAAAAAAGGATATGAAGTTAAAGAACTAGACTATTTAGAAGGTGATGAAGCAGGAATAAAAAGTGTAACTTTTGAGATAATTGGAGAAAATGCTTATGGATATATGAAAGGCGAAATGGGAGTACACAGATTAGTTAGAATTTCCCCATTTGATGCTGGAGGAAGAAGACATACCTCATTTGCCTCATTAGAAGTATTGCCAGAAATAACAGAAGATATAGAAATTGAAATAAACCCAGATGATTTAAGAATAGATACATATAGAGCATCTGGTGCTGGAGGTCAACATATAAATAAAACTTCTTCAGCAGTTAGAATAACACATATTCCTACAAATATTGTTGTTGCATGTCAATCTGAACGTTCACAAATTCAAAATAGAGAAACAGCAATGAAAATGTTAAAATCTAAATTATATGATTTAAAAGAAAAAGAGCAAAAAGAAACCATAAATGATTTAAAAGGTGTTCAAAAAGATATTGCATGGGGAAGTCAAATACGTTCATATATATTTTGTCCATATACATTAGTAAAAGACCATAGAACAAATTTTGAAATTGGAAATGTTCAAACTGTTATGGATGGAAATTTAGATGGATTTATAGAGAGTTATTTAAAATTTATAAGTAAATAATATTATGATGTTCTTGGCTGATGGTTTTGAGTAAACTAGCATAAAAAACGAGTTATGAGAACCATTATACTGCAATTATTTGATTCTACAAAAATGTATTTATTGAAGATATACACATCTAAAATTTATAATAGTACATAAATTGTGTCAAATAAATTTTAAAATTAATATAATATAGTAGTTATATAAAAATTTATATAGCTACTATTTTTTTCGCTCTAACATTTGCTTTATAATTCGATAAGTAAAATTGTGTGCAATCTTTAGGGTGAAGCAATAAAGGGATGATAATAAAATGGATACAATTGTTTTAAAATTTGGAGGTAGTTCACTTGCAGATAATAAAAAATTAGAAATTGTTGCAAATAAAATAATAAAAATATCAAAAGATAATAAAGTTGTAGTTGTAGTTTCTGCTCAAGGAAAAACAACAGATAATTTAATAAAACAAGCAAATGAATTAGCAGAAATGGAGAATTTGCCAGATTCTCAATTAAATAAAAGAGAACTAGATATGTTGCTAAGTTGTGGGGAACAAATGAGTTCAGCAAAACTTGCAATATTATTAAATTTAAAAGGATATAAATCAATTTCACTTAATGGTTGGCAAGTTGGAATAAATACAAATAATAATTATCAAAATGCTTTAATTGAAAGTATTGATATTACTAGAATTAATAAAGAATTGGAAAATGGAAATATTGTTATAATAACAGGTTTTCAAGGAATTGATAAATCTAATAATATAACAACATTAGGAAGAGGAGGCTCAGACACTACTGCTGTTGCCATTGCTAAAGAATTAAAAGCAAAACAGTGTTATATTTATTCTGATGTTGATGGTATATATACTGCTGACCCTAATAAAATACCGAATGCAGATAAATTAAAAAACATCTCATATGAAGAAATGTATGAACTATCTAGTGAAGGTGCAAAGGTTTTGCATGATAGATGTGTAGAAATAGGAGAAAGATTTGATGTTCCAATTATTACAGAATCAACATTCAATAATAAACCAGGCACTCAAATTACACACAAATTAGAATGTTCTGGAATAAAAAGCATTGTAAAAAATGATGTATCAAGAATTTCTGTTATAGGTTTTGGAATTAATTCAAATGATAATACTTTAAAAAAGATAATTAAAATTGCAGATAAACATAGTTTAGAAATATTTAATATTGATATAAGTAGAACAAAAATTTCTATTGTTTTTAAAGAAATTGTAAAAGATAATGTTCTACAAGAAATACATGATGTTTTGATATAAATTTGGTAAATTTAGTGCCGGTTCTCTTTTTGCCCTTTAACATTGGGGTCGGTTCTCTTTTTGCCCTTTAACATTGGGGTCGGTCCCTTTTTGGGCGGTTTGGCTAGGGTCGGTCCCTTTTTCTATTGGGGTCGGTCCTAAATCATACCAATATATAAAGTATTTTTTATACCTTGTGTGTCGCAACCTACAAAAGAATTTCTATAAGTAGGTTGCTCCAAATCGCATTCGCTACGCTCATTTGGTCGCTTACGCGGTATTGCAAAATACTTTATATATTGGTATGATTTGGGACCGACCCCAATAGAAAAAGGGACCGACCCCAATGTTAAAGGGCAAAAAGAGAACCGGCACCAAATTTACATTTGATTTTCTAATTTGGTTTGTGATAAAATGATGATGTATAATTTTGGAAAGGAAAGAAATTAAAAATGAGTGAAAAAATAATAGAACTAAAAGCTTTAGATGGGGTAAAAATTAATGGATATTTATTGAGTTGTGATAAAAATAGCAAAGATGTATTAATAGAAATACATGGAATGACTAGTAATTGTTTTAAAAAAAGAGAAAGAACAATTGCAGAAACAGTTAAAAAAATTGGTATAGATTCTATTTGTATTAACACAAGGGGTAGTGAAATTGCTAAATACATTAAATATGTAGATGGAAGAAAAGAATTGGCAGGAACGGCATATGAAGATATTGAAGAATCATATTATGATTTAATGGGTGTAATTAAATATGCTTTAAGTTTAGGTTATATGTCTATATATCTTCAAGGACATAGTTTAGGTTCAACTAAAGTAGTTTATACATATAATAAAATGAAAAATAATCATGATGAAGAATTAAAATATATAAAAGGAATATTATTGCTATCATTGGTAGACATACCTGACATGTTTAGAACTTATTTTAGAAATAAATATTTACAATATGCTGAAGAAAAAGAGAAGAATGGAAATTTATTGGAATTAATGCCACCAGATGCATTTATTCACCCAATTTCAGTAAAAACATATTTGAAATATACTAAATATGGTAAAGTAATAGATTTTGCACAATATAGTAACGAAAATAATGATTTTGACATTTTGAATAAAATAGAAGTGCCATTATTTATGAGATGGGGAAATATTAATGAATTTATTAGGAGAGATGCTAAAAATCAAGTTGATTTTATGAGAAGAGTAATAAAAAAGCAAGATATTGATATAGACTTTATTGATGGGGCTAATCATTCATATAATGATAAAGAAGCAGAATTAGCCCAAAATATTGAGCTTTTTCTAAAAAAATACAAAAAATATTGAAAAATTTAGCAAAAAGTGGTAAAATATTTACATAAAGTTGCTTTAAAACACTTGAACATTAGGAGGCACAATATGGAATCTATTTTTCTTGGAATTAATTGGAGATTCTTTGCAAAAACAAAGGAGATGAATAATTACTTAATTGTTGTTGGTCGATTTGTTCCCAATATCGGAGATAGAGTACCTGTTGAGATACTTAAAAGGCTACTAATTTCAATCGCTTTGAAGAAAATTGAACAGGTAGAGAGCTTTAATGGGAATGTCTGTGAGGACATTTCTGAACTTAAGCCACTCGACGATGGAATGAGAGTAGTTTATCAGGTTAAATTCAAGACTATGGAGGAGCTTATGAGATATAGGAAAGAAGTTTTCTGATTGTGCGTCTAAACCCTGTGTGAAATTGAATTAATTAAAACAATTTCATACAGGGTAATTTTGTGTTGAATTTATTAAAGAAATGTAGATATTATAATTTCAACGTTTTTAACAAAACGATTAAAAAAAGACCATTATCCAATAACATTTTCTCATTTCTTTACTTAAGACATTATCATATTTCTTTCATATATATTGACCATTAACAAAAAAGATGTTTACATATTTAAATATAAATGATATAATAAACACAGTTTATTGATGAGCAGTATATAACTATTTAAGGCTTTGACCGAAAAGAGAAAGAATCAAAAAGCTAGAGATTGTATAAAAATAAAGGTTTATGGGTACCCTTTTAAAAATCCAAATATAATAATATATAAGGAAAGTGATAAAAAATGAGCAAAATAGAATTAAGAAATGTAAAAGGAACAACAGATTATTCACCAAAAGAGCAATATATAAGAAATTACATATCAGACACATTAAAAAATGTATTTGAAAAATATGGATATAAACCATTACAAACTCCATTATTATGTTATTATGATTTATTAGCACTAAAATATGATGAGGAAAATGACATTTTAAAAGAAGTATATAAAGTGAAAGACCAAGGAAATAGAAACTTAGCATTAAGATATGACTTAACAGTTCCTTTTGCTAAATATATAGCAATTAATCAAAATACAAAACTTCCATTTAAAAGATATGAGATTGGGGAAGTATTTAGAAATGGTCCAGTAAAACTAGGAAGAGATAGAGAATTTATACAATGTGATGTTGATGTTGTAGGAATAGAAGGTCAATTAATAGAAGCGGAATTTGTTGCCTTATATGTAGAAGCATATAAAAAACTAGGAATTGATGTAATAATTAAATATAATAACAGAAAATTTTTGTCAGGAATTATTATTGAAGCAGGAATACCTAATGAACTTATTACTGACACAATAACAATAATAGATAAATTTGAAAAATTAACAAAACAAGAACTAGAACAAGAATTTTTAAAAATAGGAGTAAATAAAGACCAAATTGAAAAACTATATTCATTTTTACAAATGAATTCAGAAGAATTAATAAATATCAAAAGTGAAAATGAAATATTAAATCAAGGAATTAAGGAATTAGAAACATTAAAAGAATATATTTCAAAATTAGATTTATTACAATATGTACAATTTTCACCATCACTTGCACGTGGTCAAGAATACTATACAGGAACAGTATTTGAGGTATATGATGCAAAAGGAGAAATAAAATCTAGTATAGGTGGTGGTGGTCGTTATGATAAAATGATTACAGATTTTATTGATGATGGCAAACAATATCCAGCAGTAGGTATAAGCTTTGGACTAAATGTTATATATGAAATATTAAAAGATAGGGAAGAGTTTGCAGAAAAAGCATTAACAGACATATTTATTATACCTATGGGAACAGAAATAGAATGTTTAAAAATAGCTGAAATTTTAAGAAAAGCAAATTATAAAGTTGAAGTAGAAATGAAACAAAGAAAAATGAAAAAATCATTAGAATATGCTAATGAAGAAAATATACCATATGTATTTATTCTAGGAGAAGATGAATTAAAACAAAATATAATTTCTATAAAAAATATGAAAGAAAAAACTCAAACAACAATTTCTTTAGACAAAATTGCAGATTGGAAAAATTAAAATTGTTTGTTGTTTGTGTGGGGTCGGTCCTTTTTTTTACTGGGGTCAGACCCTAATCCAAAAAGGGACCGACCCCAACAGCAAACGCCAAGCACAAAAAGGGACCGACCCCAACAACCCAAAAGAAAGGAAAAAATTTATGAAAAGAACAAAATTAAAAGATAGAATTTTACCACAATATACGAAAGGCGAAGAAATATTTAACATGGTTTCACATATAGTTGGAGGAGCATTAGGAATTATTACACTTGTATTAGCAATTATAATTGGAGCCATACACCATAATGTTTATGGAATAATAAGTGGAATTATATTTGGAATTTCAATGATATTTTTATATACAATGTCAAGTATTTACCACGGACTAAGCCCTAAATTATTATCAAAAAAGGTAATGCAAATACTTGACCACTGCGCAATATTTGCTTTAATTGCAGGTTCATATACTCCTTTTGCATTATGTACATTACGAGAATACTCAACTGCACTAGGATGGATTATATTTGCAGTGATATGGGGATTTGCAGCATTAGGAATTACATTAAATTCTATAGATTTAAAAAAATATAAAATATTTTCAATGATATGTTATTTAGCTATGGGATGGTGTATTGTTGTTAAAATTAATATATTACCAACATTACTTACAATACCAGGATTTATATTATTACTTGCTGGTGGAATTGTTTATACAATTGGTGCGATATTGTATATGATTGGAAAAAAACATAAATATATACATTCTGTTTTCCATTTAAGTGTATTTTTTGGAAATTTACTACATGTTTTGTGTGTATTGATATATGTAATTTAAAATATTAATTATATTAAAAGAAGTTATAATAAAATTTATTATTATAACTTCTTTTATTGTATATAAGAAAACCACGTGCTATGCGCGTGGTTCAAAAAAAGCGATAGCATTGTATGAAAAAACCTCCAATGT
>CALXHG010000008.1 GCA_944388045.1 uncultured Clostridia bacterium
GTGCTATATTTTTTATCAAAAAAATAAAAATGTTGAAGTAGTTTAATTAACCACCCCAACACTTATTATAGAACCGATTAATATTTCATTATTCAAATTCTTTTTTTATTATATTTAAAATTGAAATCTATATTTTTTTGAAAATAAAATTTTTATATTCAAAATTATATTTTCACTTTGAGTTGCGAAACTTAAAGTTGCATATTATATTTGAAATTATATTTTCACCTTGAGTTGCGAAACTTAAAATTGTACACTGTTTTCTATTTGCTTAAAATTTTCAAATTATCTTCTATCTAAATTATCTAAATTGTCTAGTGCTTTACCTGTTCCTAGTGCAACACAAGAAACTGCATCATTTGCAATCATAACATTTATTCCTGTTTTTTCTTGTAATAGTCTATCTAATCCATCAATTAAACATCCTCCACCAGTCATATAAATTCCTCTATCACTTATATCTGCAGAAAGTTCTGGTGGTGTTTTTTCTAGCACAGAATGCACTGCTTCTACAATTTGCATAGCTGGTTCTATAAGAGCTTCTAGCATTTCACTTGAGTAAACTACGATGTTTTTTGGTAGCCCTGTTGTTAAGTCTCTTCCTCTTATTTCCATTTCTAAATCTTGTACTTTTGGGTATACACATCCTATACTTATTTTTAAATCTTCTGCTGTTCTTTCTCCAATCATAATATTATGTTTCTTTTTAATATATTTAACAATTGCTTCATCAAATTTATCACCAGCAACTTTTAAAGATGTGCTTTCTACTGAACCTCCAAGTGAAATTACTGCTATATCTGTTGTTCCTCCACCAATGTCTACTACCATGTTTCCACATGGTTTTGCTATATCAATTCCTGCTCCAATTGCTGCTGCAATAGGTTCTTCTATTAGAAATACTTTTCTTGCACCAGCTTGTGTTGCTGCATCTATCACTGCTTTTTTTTCTACTTCTGTTACTCTAGATGGTATACATATCATAGTTCTTGGTGAAAAGATAGTTTTTCCATTTACTTTGTTAATAAAATATTTTAACATTTTTTCTGTTACTGTATAATCTGATATAACCCCTTCTCTTAATGGTCTTGTTGCTACAATACTTCCAGGTGTTCTTCCTAACATTCTTCTTGCTTCTTGTCCAACTGCTAAAACCTCTTTTGTATTACTATCTACTGCAACAACAGATGGTTCTCTTAACACAACACCTTTTCCTTTAACATATGCAATAATTGTTGCTGTACCTAAATCAATTCCAATATCTTGACCAAAATTAAACATAACTAATTCAATCCTTCCAATTTCCTTATTTTTTTACTTTTGTAATTCAAATTTAGTATATTACTAAATTTTGAACTTATGTATTTCTTATATTTAATTTATGTACATTTTTTATTAATTATATTCACTTTTAATCATTTTTATTTTAATTTTAAATTCATTATAATAACTCCTGCAATAATTAATAGTGCTCCACCTAATGTTGCTACAGAATATTCTTCTTTTAAAAATATTATTGATGCTATAACAATACATGCTTGTGCAATTCCATTACATATAGGAGATATATAACTTACATTATCAAACATCATTATTATTCTTGTAAATAATAAAAAACTTATTATATAACATATAAAACCTAATGCACTTATCCAACTTATGGTAAAGCTGAATTCTCCTGAACCTATTCCTATTTTTCCAGCATTTCCACCTTTTTTCATTAAAATTAGTCCTGATACTGTAAATGCTATATATATTACAATCATTAAATATTTCATGATATCTTTGCTCCTTATCTTCATGTTTTTCTTTCCCTTCTCTTATTAATCATTTTCTGTTTCTCTTACTATGTATATTGGGCGTTTTTTTACTTCTAAATATGTTTTTGATAAATATTGTCCAATTATTCCTATTGTAAATAGTTGTATTCCACTAACAAATACAACTATACATATTGTTGATGGCCAACCTGGTGTTGGGTCTCCAAATGCTAGTGTTCTAACTATAATAAATATAATTGCAATAAATGCTACTAAACAGAAAATTAAACCTAATAAAGATGATAATATTAATGGTGTTGTTGAAAATGCTGTTATTCCCTCTAAAGCATATTTAAATAATTTCCAGAATGACCACTTTGTCTCTCCTGCTACTCTTTCTACATTTTCGTATTCAATCCATTTTGTTTTAAATCCAACAAAACTGAAAAGGCCTTTTGAATATCTATTATATTCTTTTAAAGATATTATTGCATCTACCACTTTTCTTTTCATTAGTCTATAATCTCTTGCTCCATCTACCATTTCTATTGATGACATTTTGTTTATTATTTTATAAAACATTCTTGCAAAAAAACTTCTGATTGGTGGCTCTCCTTTTCTTGTAACTCTACGTGTTCCTACAGAATCATATCCTTCATTTTTTATTGCATTATACATTTGTTTTAATAATGCTGGTGGGTCTTGTAAATCTGCATCCATTAGTGTTACATAATCTCCTTTTGATGCTTCTAGTCCTGCATACATTGCTGCTTCTTTTCCAAAGTTTCTAGAAAATGATACATATCTTACTTTACTGTCTTTTGAATGTAGTTCTTTCATTATTTGTAAAGTGTTATCTTTTGAGCCATCATCTACAAAAATGTATTCAAAATCTACAATTCCATCAAAATCTTGTTTTCTTACTCTTTCCATTTCTTCATAAAATAATGGTAAAGCTTTTTCTTCGTTGTAACATGATACTACTACAGATATTTTCTCCATTTTTTGATACATCTATTGGTATATTGGTATTCCAATGATTTCTCCTTATTTATTTTATTTAGGTTTTTAAAGGCACCCTATAAACCATTTTTACATATTCCAAAAAATTTCTTTCTTTTGGAAGCTTTTTATTTATTTATAATTTTTTAAAGGCATTTATTTCTTCCTATTTTGTATATATCTCCATGAGTCTTTACACATATCTTTTAATGTTTTATTTGCTTCCCAACCTAATTCTGTTTTTGCTTTTTCTGGGTTTGAATAACATGTTGCTATGTCTCCTGGTCTACGTTCTACTATTTTGTAATTTACTTTTTGCTCTGTTGCTTCTTCAAATGCTTTTACCATGTCTAATACACTATATCCTGTTCCAGTTCCTAAATTATAAACAAAAATTCCTTTATTTTCTTTTTCAAGTTTTTCTAATGCTTTTATATGTCCTTTTGCTAAATCTACAACATGTATATAATCTCTTACTCCTGTTCCATCTGGAGTATTATAATCATTTCCAAATACTGATAATTGTTCTAATTCTCCTGATGCAACTCTAACTATATATGGCATTAGATTATTTGGTATTCCTTGTGGCTCTTCTCCTATTAATCCACTTTCATGTGCTCCAACTGGATTAAAGTATCTTAATATTGCAATATCCCAACTGTTGTCTGATTTATATAAATCTTGTAATATTTGTTCTATAAATAGTTTTGTAGTTCCATATGGATTTGTTGTTTCTCCTGTTTTACATTCTTCTGTTATTGGTATTTGTTCTGGCTCTCCATATACTGTTGCTGATGAACTAAATATAAATTTTTTTACATTGTATTTTTGCATTGTTTTTAATAATACTAAAGCTCCAGATATGTTATTTTCATAATATTCTAGTGGTTTTTTTGTTGATTCTCCTACTGCTTTGTATCCTGCAAAATTCATAACTGCTTCTATTTTATTTTCTTCAAATACTTTTTCTAAGTTTTCTTTATCTAAATAGTTTATTTCGTAAAATTTAAAGTCTTTTCCTGTTATTTTTTTAATGTTTTCTAATACTTCTGGTTTACTGTTTGAAAAATTATCTATTATTACAACTTCTCTTCCTAAGTTTAATAATTCTACTACTGTGTGGCTTCCTATATAGCCAGCTCCTCCTGTTACTAATATTGACATTTTTTGCACCTTTCTTTCTATATAATATTTTCCGTTAGTATTTTATCATATTTTTATATATATTTCAATCTTATATTTTCTCTACATATTATTTTTCTTGAAAATCTTATCTAAAATTGCAAAAATCATTTTTCTATATTTATATAAAATGTAAATTCCGCTTACAAGAAGTATTGCATATCTTAAAATAAAGATTTTATTAAATACAACATTTATTATTGTAAATATAGTTAAACTTAAACTTAATATTATTAATGTTTTTATATCATAATATTTTGTCTTGTCCACTTTTCTCATTCCAAAATAATGCAAAATACATAATACAAAATAACTAATTACTGTTGTATAGGCAGCTGCTTGATATCCCCATATTTTTATTGCTATAGCATTTAATATAATATTTATTACTGCTGTAATTATTGAAAATACTGCAATTTGAATATTTTTTTTATGGAAATATTCAATATCATAAAAGAATGTATACATCATCTGGAAGAAAATTCCCAAACATATTGGTGCTACTATAACTGATGCTTCTACATATTCTGCATTTATAAATAATTTTATTAATTCTGGTGCTAATGTAAATAAACCTATACATAAAATCCATATAACATGCATTACTATCTTTGAGTTTTCTTTTATTGAATCTGTTTCTTTATTTTCTATTCTTCTATATACCCAAGGAGACCATGGTTTAAAGATTTGTAATGATATTGTATATAAAATATTCGCAATTGTATATGCTACACTATAAATTCCAGCTTGAGATTCTCCTACCATATTTTTTATCATTAGTAAATCGCAACTTGATAAAAACACTTGTGCTAGTAAATGTGGAACCATTGGCAAACTTATTTGTAAACTTTCTTTTACATATTGTTTTTTTATTGTAAATTTGCCTCTTACTAAAATTATAATCCCACAAAATAATCCTAATACAATATTAAAAAAGTCAACACCTATTATTCTTCCTAAATATTTATTTGTTGCAAGTACATAAACAAGTATTATAGAAAGAATTTGAGATACTGGCGAAACTAATAAATTATAAATAAATGTATTTTTTGCTTTATTGCAAAAATTCCAGTAAGAATTCATTAATGTACATCCATTTATTAGTAAACACATAATAAACATTAATGTCATAAATTTCGTATCAAATCCTAATATTGGATTTAAAAAATCTCTAAAAATAAAATATATTGCATAAATTACAATTCCGGCAATTGTAGAAAATATGTATATAGAAGATAGAAATTTATATCTATCTTCTTCTGGTTTTAGTGTTACAAATATTTTATCTATAGAAATATACATTGATAATAATAAAATTATTGTTACTATGTTTTTTAGTGTTATAAAACTTGTTGCTATTCCCATATCTGAAGTTGATAAGAGGTTTGTTAATATTGGTAATGCAACTAGTGATACCAATAAACCAATCATATTAGCAAATAAATATGATGCCATTGATATTATCGTTTTTTTTCCATCTGTTTGTCTATCTTCTTCCAATATAAATTTCATTCCTTTCTTCTGTGAATTTTTATAATATTATTTTAATATACTACTTTTCTACGATTTTTATCTTAACATATTGTTTTTTACTTTAATTATTTTCTTCTATCATTTTTTCTATCTGTTTCCAAGCATCTTCTACTGTAACTTCATCTAAACAAGGCCATGTTTTATCTAACTCATTTGATTTAACACATCTATTATCACAATTTGCACAATCCATTTTTTTACATACCACATATGGTCTTTTGTATTTATCTTTTCCTTTAAAATTATAAGTTAAATATCTATCATAAGTATATGCTCCTGCTGTAATACATACTGGAACTTGTGATACAACAGAAACATGATATATTCCAGTATCATTTGTTATTACAAATTTTGCTTTTTTTATTAAATCTATATATTCTAATATAGATGTTTTATCAGTTAAGTCTATATATTTAACCTCATCTTTTACTAAAGATATTAATTTATCATTTACTTCTCTATCCACATTTGTTCCACATACAACTAATTTATAACCAGTTTTTTTGTAAATTCTTTTTGTAATTTCTGCAAATCTTTCTATTGGCCATCTTTTATATTCAGTACTTGCACTTGGATATACAATAAAATAATCTTTTGGCAATTTTTCTTTTATTGGCACACTTGGTAAATCAACAAATTCTGGTTCTTTTTTTATATTTCCTAAAAGATTAAAAAATTCAAAATAATGGTCTATTAAATGCATTTTAGAATTATCAACTTCTAAAATTTTTGTATATACTTTTTTATAGATTTTTTTAGGACATGTTACTTTTCTTCCATTATTTATTATCCCTATTTTTTCGTCTCCACATATTGCTCTAGTTGTTAGTAAATTTGTAGAACATTCTTCTATTCCTATTGGATCTATAACTATGTCATATTTTTCTTTTCTTAATTCTTTAAATATTTTTCTTCTTTCTGACAAACTTACTGCTGATTTTGTATAATTAAATGGTAATACTTTATCAAATAAATTTGTTGCTTCATATATTTTGTTTAATCCCTTTTGACATGTTATTGTTAATTCATATTTATCTTTTGGATATATTTCTCTTATATTTTTTAAAGCACAACAAAACATTGCTCCATCACCAAGTGATAGATTATATACTATTATAACTTTCTTTTTTGAATTTTCTTGTTTTTTTGGTTTTTTTATAAATTTTAAATTTATTCCATCAATATAATAATAAATTGATTTTAAGTTTCTTAGTTTTTCATTTTTTAATACTGCATTATTTACTTTTGTAAAAAATGTCGAAAAATATCCCTTTTTAGCCATTTTGTTCATCCTTTTTTATTAAATTTACAGCTTCATAAAGATTTTTGCATTTTCTTATATTTTTATTTTCTATTTCTGGCACCATATCTAATAAAAATCCTTTAACTTGCTCTTTTTCACATATTGCTAAATCTCTTATTTTATCTCCTATTGCATAACTTTTTGAAAAGTCTATATCAAAATCTTTTTGAGCTTGATAAAATAAACCAAGTTTTGGTTTTCTACAATTACACTCATTACCTATATGAGGGCAATAATAGTATTTATCTATTATTACCCCATATTTTTTTAATTCATTTACCATATATTCAAAAATTTTATCTGCATCTTCTCTTGTATAATATCCTCTTGCAATTCCAGATTGATTTGAGATTACAATTAATTTATACCCTAAATTTTGTAATATCTGCAATCCATCTACTACTCCATCTATAAATTCCCAATCTTCTTTTTTATATAGATAATCTTTATCTACATTTATTGTTCCATCTCTATCTAAAAATACTGCCTTATTCATATAATTTTTTCTCTACAATCTCACATATTGTGTGCATAATCATTTCATGTGCTTCTTGGATATTTGGAGTTCTTGGATATTCTATTACAATTGGAATATCACATAATTCTTTGCATGTACCTCCTGTTTTTCCTAAGAAGCCAATTGTTGTTGCACCTATTTCTTTTGCAAGTTTAAGTGCATTATAAATATTTTTTGAATTTCCACTTGTAGAAATACCAAATACTACATCACCTTTTTCTACTAAAGCTTCTGTTTGTCTTCTAAATACATCATCATATCCATAATCATTTCCAACAGCTGTTAAAATACTTGTATCTGTTGTAAAAGCCACTGCTGGCAAACCTTTTCTTTCCATCATGTATCTTCCAACTAATTCTGCAGAAAAATGTTGTGCATCTGCTGCAGAACCTCCATTTCCCATTATATAAACTCTATGACCATTTTTATAACATTCTATTAATTTATTACATACATCTTCCACTTGTGATATTATTTTATCATCATTAATTACTTTTGTTTTACACTCTATACTTTGCATAAATTTTTCTTTAATATCTTCTTTCATAACACAACTTCCTTTCTTTTGCAGAACAACAACGCCAAAATTGCTATGGCTTTTCAACAAAGGTGTTTTTAATTTTAGTAATAATACTAGTAGTCGACTTCCCCTCTACTAATTTACAAATTACAACTTTTCCGCCCCTATTTTCAACAATATCTTTACCAACAACATCATCAGGTTTATAATCTCCACCCTTAGTAATAATATCTGGTTGAAGCTTTTTAATCAACTCATAAGGAGTATCTTCACTAAATTTTACAACATAACTTACACATTGCAAATCTGCCAATAATTCCATTCTTTCTTTTTCTGGAATAATTGGTCTTTCTGAACCTTTTAATCTTTTTACAGAAGAATCTGAATTAACACCTACAATTAGTATATCGCCATAAGTAGAAGCCTGTTTTAAATATCTTGCATGTCCAACATGAAAAATATCGAAACAACCATTTGTGAATACAATTTTTTTGCCTTTTTCTCTTTCATCTTGTATGATTTTCACCAATTCATCAACTTCTACCATTTTATTATCATATGATACTTCATTTTCTTTACTAATGTGTTCTTTAATTTCTTCAATAGATACTGCATATGTACCCATTTTTGATACTTCAATACTTGAAGCTATATTGGATAATCTTGCTGTATCTACTATATCAAAATTATTTGCAAGACCTACTGCTAAATATGAAATTACTGTATCTCCTGCTCCTGATACATCATATACTTCTTTAGAAACACCTCTTATATGTTGAAAATTATTTTCTCCAATAAGTGTCATTCCTTCTTTTCCTCTTGTTGCTAATACATATTTTGCATTTGTTTGTTTTCTTAGTTCTTGTCCGGCTTTAACAATTTCTTCATCATTATTTACACTCATTTTTGTTAAGTTTTGCAATTCTGTTTTATTTGGCTTTATTAAAAATGCATTTTTGTATTTTGCATAAGATGGCTCCTTTGTGTCTATTAATGTTTTTTTGCTAAATTTATTTGCAATTTCTATTAATTTAGATGTATTTTCTATACTTAAAACACCTTTTTTGTAATCAGAAATAAGAATTATATCAAATTCTTTGACTTTGTTTTCAAATTCTTTAATCATTTTATTTGATATTTCTTCTGATATTGGTGTTGTATCTTCTACATCTAGTCTTAACATTTGAGCATTATTAGGTCCAATCATTCTTGTTTTTACTGTTGTTACTCTTGCATTGTCTGTAATTAATAATTCTGTGTTTATTTTATTTTCTTCTAGAATTGCTTTTAATTGTTTTCCTTCTTCGTCTTTTCCTATAACACTCATAATCCATACATTTTGATTTGCTCTTACTAAGTTTCTCGCTACATTTGCTGCTCCACCTAATACTACTGTTTCTCTTTTTTTGTGTAAAATTGGTATTGGTGCTTCTGGTGATAATCTTGTTGCTTCTCCAAAAAAGTATTTATCTAACATTATGTCACCAATAACTAGTATTTTTTTTGTTTTTATATTATTTAGTTGAGTTTCTATATTCATTTATAATCTCATTTCCTCCTTGTATTCACTAATGTTAATTTTGTGAATAGTGTAAATTCTTTTTTAATATTAGGTTGATTTTCTTTATTTAAATTTTATATTTTATCCATTTGTTTTTACTGCATCTTTATATTTTTTCATTAATAATTTTGCAAACCATTCTGGCCAAAATTTTTTAAACATTAAATAATCTTCTTCAAGTCTAACATTGTTTTGTATTAAGTTACTTGTTTCTGACCCTCCATGAATTCTATGCTTCATTAATGGTTTTGGAATATATAAAAATCTTCCTTTTCTTTTTGATATTTCATACCAGGTATCCCAATCCAAATTGCTTTTTAATTCTGTTTTATATGGTTTTTTTCCTAGTATTTTTGTATTAAGTGTTACTGCAGGGCAGCAAATACTTGAACCAAATGCTACTGCAAATTTTTTGTTAATTTTCCACATGTTGTTCACTCTTAGTGGAAATAATAGTATTTTTTTTATTTTTAAATTTGTTGTTAATGGTATTGTCTCTCCATTTTTTATTTCATTATAATCTGAAAATGCTATTAAAAAATCTTTTCCTTTTTCTAATTTTCTAACTATTTCTTCTAAGTAATTTTCACAATATACATCGTCTTGATGTGCAACTGTAACATAATCTGTTTTTGTGTTACTTACTGCAAAATTCCAGTCTTGTCCAATTCCTTTTTCTCCATTATTTATAAAAAGTTGTATCTCATATTTTTGTGCTAAATTTTTTATATGGTCATTTGGTGTTGATGTTGCCATTATTATATTACTTTTTACGGTTTGATTTTTTAATGATTTTATACATTCTTCTAAATAAGGTGATTCTTTATATGCACATATTGCAAATGTGTGGTTATTGTACTCTTCCATCGTTTCTTCCTCTTTTTTATTATTTGTTTTTTTCTTCATTTTCCTTTAATGCTATATAATGGTTTAGATCTTTTATTTTTTCGTTTAGTTCAGAAATTCTTATATTATATATAAACATCTGTATTAGTAAAAATCCAATCATAGTTAAAAACACAAAATTAACAGGTGCTATAAATCCTAATTTTACAGAAATCCATTCAACTACATTTGAAAATATACTCATTAAGATTAATATTAGACATCCAACCATCCACATTACTGAGTTTGATACTTTTAATTTTGCTTGTTTAATTCTTTTAACACATAGAAAAAATGCAATTAATGAGCCTATTATTAATATTACTCTTAGTGTTATTGTCATTTATATTTCCTCCTTTTTATTGGCATTAGTTTAATCAAATTCTTTTTGTGTTAGCAAAAACAATTTTTACTATTTAATAAGCAATTTAAATATTTTTTCTTGTAATTGCTCTAATAAATATTATAGAGAAAAACATATTTATCATATATTCTATTGATTTTAGTGGTTTTAAATAACTTTCACCAAATTCTCTATCTTTCATTTCTACTTGTACTTCTTTTATTGTCATTTTCTTTTTTAACATATAAACTAATGTGTCTGGTTCTGGTGTTAAACTTGCATTTCTAACAAATAATTCTATAGCTTTTCTGTTATATGCTCTCATTCCAGATGTTGGGTCTTTTATCTTTTTTCCTGTTGTTAAAAATATTGCCATTGTTAATAATTTGCTTCCAAACATTCTTAAACTATGTGGTTTCTTTTTTGTTACAAATCTTGAGCCAATTACTATATCACTTTTTGTTTTTTCCATTTCTTCAACTAAATTTTTTACATATTTTGCTTGGTGTTGTCCATCTCCATCAAATTGAATTGCTATATCATAATTGTTTTTATATGCATATTTCATTCCTAGTTGTATTCCACTTGTTAATCCAAAGTTTATTGGTAATGATAACATATTAAAATTATTTTTTTCACATACTTCTTTTGTTTTATCTTTTGAACAGTCATTTACAACTACATAATCATAGTCTGTGTTTTGAATTACATCATTTACTGTTTTTTCAATATTTTGTTCTTCATTATATGCTGGTATTATTAATAAAACTTTCAATTGTTTATCTTTCCTTTCTTTTTGGTTTTTAGATTTTATTTTAGTATTTTATTCTTTTTTTATATTTTCTTCCATAAAGGCGTGTCTCCTTTTTATAGTCATTACTTTGAGATTATAATACCACAAATGCTTTATTTATACAATATTTTTATAATATTTAACAAGTTCTATATATTAAATTCTTCATTGTTTTGCATTATTTGCTAATAAAATAAATATACTATATCATCTAAATTTTTGTATAATTTGAATATTTCCTTTCTGCTATATTTTATATTATAAACCTCTTTTTGTAAAGTAATTTTCTTCTTTTTATTGAGTTGCATTACTTAAAGTTGAAATAGGAAAAAGAGTTCTTGACTTAGTCAAGAACTCTTTTTTATACAATCGCCAGCCATTTGAGATTTTCTCCTTGTAGTCAAAACTTAAATCAGGCAAGAACAATAGCGTTTTTTTCTAAACATATGGTTGATATTCATTTATATCTGGTTGTATAAAAATATTATCATCTACATTATTAAATTCGTATTCATATTCTGTTATTACATCATCTGCAACTGTTTTTACAATCATATTTGTTTCTTTATCTATATATATTCTTCTATCTTTTGCTTCATCTCTTAACATATCATCAAAAATTGGTAAACTTGATTTTTCTACTAAGTAACAGTCTTTTCCGTCTATATTAACTGATTTAAATGGTGTAAATGCTCCTGCAAAAAATGTTGCTATTTTACTTTCTTTTTCAAGTGATGCACGAGCATCTTCTTCAGTAGGTTTTTCTATTTTTTGAATTTCATCTTGCTGTACAAATTTTCCTGCTTTATTTTCATAATATATTGTTTCTTTATCTCCATCTATATACATTGATATTTTTGTTGAATTACCATCTTCATTATTCATAATATTTATTGTCAGTTCTTTATCACCTTTTTTATAATTTTCAAATGTTTCACTAATATTTTCTTCTTCTTTTATTGTAGTTTTTGCATAAATACTTTCACTATTTATTGCTTTATCTATATTTTCATCTATGATATTTTTGGCAATTGTATAATTTCTTATCATATAAAATAATAATATTGCTATAATTAAGACTATCATTATTAAGCAAATTTTTAATATTTTTTTCTTATCCATAATACATTCCCCCATTCTTTTGTTTTTTTCTAATTTCAAAATATACTTTTATTATACCATTTTTTACATTAACTGTCAATTTTGGTACAAAAAAGCAGACGATTAAAAGCCAAGATTGTTGTAAATATAGCAATCTTGACTTTTATTAATTTTAATTTATTCTATAAATATATTGATATGTATTATCATTTTCGTAAAGTGATTCTAAAGCAAATTTTTGCATTTTTTCTTCATTTATTTTTTCATTTGTATAATAATACTCAATATTCATATCTTTTAAATTTTGATATGTTAAATGCAAAGAATATGAATCTGCAGCTATTAATTCAAAATATGTTTTGTCATCTAATGTTATAAAAATATGTGCATATCTATTCCATATTTCTTCATATTTATGTTCTGGGTCTATTAAATTTATCCAATCATAATTTGGATATTCATTTATTCCATTTAATACTTTTATACCGTTAGCTACCAAATATTGTGAATTTGTTCTAGTTGCTCCAATCCAAATTCCTTGTGGATTTTCTTTTGCTATATTTACTGCTGTTTTTGCTATTTCTGTATTTGTTATTGGAGCAATTCCTACTGCTATAGGATTTACAAATCCACCTACTAGTAAACTTATAATTATCATCACATATCCAAAAGCTTTTTTATTACTAGATAAAAAAGTATAATTAATAAGAAATATACTTGGAAGTAATATACTAAATTTAAATATTGTATATGTTTCTGCACATTTAGTCTTTTGTGCTACAAAATAGGTTAAAATCGTTATTAATATTGATATTATAAATGCAATTTGTGGTTTAATTATTTTGTCTTTTTTATCAAATATTTTTTTTGCTATCAATATTGTTAATATTACACAAGCAAATTGAAATATTGTTTCTGTCCTTTCTGTTGGTGAAAAATATAATAGTGTTATTTTTCTTAATATTGTTGGCCAAGAAAAAGCCATCCATAATAAAAATATTGTTATTACTATTACAATTCCATATATATACCAATTATTTCTATCTTTAAATTTTTCTTTTAATGTTTTATTTTTTATATTTTTGATTATAATATATGTAGATATTAATAAAATAGATATACTTGGATAAATAAATGCTGATATTTCACATGGATTTGCATATTCATCAAAATATGGTGTAAAGAAATTTAAGTAATAATTTACTAATCTCGAAAAATCATAAGTTCCACCAGTTTCATCTCTTCCTCCTGGATATTTAGTACTCATTATGTCTTTAATTCCTTTCCATGATGAAATTACAAAATACCCCAATAATAAAACTGTTATAAGAATAGTCACTCCCATAATTATGAAGTCTTTTTTTTGCAAGTTTTTTCTATATTTAATAAAATCTATTATAATAAATACAAGTATCAAATATGCTAGTGGTACTTGCCAAGCAGGGTACAATTGATATACAAAATAAAATAAAGCTACAATCATTGCATATGCAATTAAAATCTTCTTTTTCATTCTAAGTTCTTTATTAGATACAAAAGTATGAAATAATACTATTATTGCTATTGCATATACTATAGTTTCTAATATTGACCACCAAACTATAGCTGGTGAGAATGATAACCATATAGCAAATACTAATGATAACCATTTATCTTTTTTGGTCAACATCATCCCAAATTCAAAAAATACCATAAACATTACAATAACTTTTAAACACCATGACCAAGAAAGACCTATTTCATTTCCAAACAAGAAATATCCCCAATGAAATACTTTTACAAATATAGTTGCATCTAAAACAGGAGCGTGAAAAATATTCATATCATTATTTCCCACATTTAAATTTTCATTTACTAAATGAAATCCATCATATTCTTGTGATAAAATAAATGGAGTTGTAACTAGCCATTCATCTGATCTAATTGCTCTGCTTTTTCCAATTATTGTAGAATCAACATCTTCTTTTATATATTCATTCCAAATTCCTATAGAAGAAAAATGTACTCTACACATAACTAATATTATAAATACAATCACTGCAATTTTATATCTATTTTTTACTACAAAATTTAAGATTTTTTCTAATTTTTCAGTTCTTTTGGTTCCCCAAAAATATATGTATATTAGCAATATAACTGTATAAGCATAGGCTAATCTTATATATGTATCTTTTGAAAATGCAATTAAATAATTTTTATATAAGACAATTTCAAGGATAATAGGAATAATTGTTGAAATTATTCCTATTAAATATTGATTTTTTAATACTCTAATTAATTTTTCCTTTATTGTACCTCTATTTTTTATCTCTTTATATAAAAATTTTATAAATTGAAATCCCAAAAAGGCTAGTATTGTCAATACAATTCCAAAATACATATATCTAAATTCGCTCGTGTTTTCTAATAACTTTTTTTTCAATAAATTTATCATTTTTATATTCACCTTTCTAAATTTGCAAATAATAGAACATTTTGTAAAAACGCTAAATTTCAATTATTTTTCAATTTTCAGTGTCTTTATATTCAATTTTTTCTGTACTTATATTATATTGTGCGGTATTTTTATCAAAATTTATATTAGAATATGGGTCTCCTTCTTCTAATACTTTTTTCCATTTTACTCTAAAATTTGTTGCTTCTCTGTCAAATCTGGCTTTTTTCTCTGGAGTATCTTCATATCCTCTTGTTTTTGATTCGTAATGCATAAATTCTACATATGGATTATATACAATTAAATATCCTGCTTGTCTTATCTTTAAGCAAAAGTCTACATCATTAAATGCTACTTTAAAGCTTTCTTCATCCATATATCCTACTTCTTCATATATACTTCTTTTAGAAAATAAACATGCTCCTGTAACAGCAGATAAATCTTGTGTTAAACATTCTCTTCCAAAATAAGCATGGAAATTTTTTGGTGTATTTGTTAATAAATTTGCAGCCAAATTACATATTCCAACACCTATACCAGCATGTTGAATAGATTTATCTTCATAATATAATCTTGCTCCAACTGCTCCTACATCTTTTCTTTGTGCATATCCTAAAAATTTTTCTATCCAATTATTTGTTAATACTTCTGTATCACTATTTAATTGAACTACATAATCACTATCTTTACAATTTTTAACACCAAAATTTATTATTTTTGAATAATTAAATCCTTTTTCTTTATATTTTATTACTCTTACTTTTTCTAATTTTTGTATATTTTCATAATAATCAAATGTTTTTTGTTCTTCACTATTATTTTCTATAATTACAATTTCGTAATTATTATATGTAGAAAGTTTTAATATTGAATTAACACAATTTCGCAATATTTTTACACTATCTTTATTTGGTATTAATATTGAAACTTTCGGATTTCCTTTTACTTCATATTCAACTTCATATACACCTGGAATATCTCCACCATGTGTTACTTTTGCTTTTAAATTACATCTTTCTAAATGGTCTTGTATTACTTTTATTCCAGCTTCATATGCATATGGTTTTGCATCTGCTACCATTGCTGTTGAATTTGCATGTACTCTCCAATGATATAAAACTTTTGGTATATGTATTATATTTTTTGTATTTTCTGTTGCTCTTATAATTATGTCAAAATCTTGTGCTCCATTATATTTTTCTCTAAATCCTCCTAATTTATCCATTAATTCCTTTTTGAATACAGATAAATGTGTAATGTAATTATTAGATCGTAATGTATCTATTGCAAAATCTGGTTTAAAATGAGGATCACATCTTTTGTCTTTTGTTCCCTCTATTTTATCTTCATCTGTATATATAAATTCAACTTCTGGATGATTATTTATTGTTTTTGCTAATTCATATAAACAAAATATTGGTAATAAATCATCATGGTCAACTAATAAGATATAATCTCCTGTTGCTAGTTTTAGTGCTTCATTAGAATTACCTGATATACCTTTATTTTCATTTATAAAGTGATATTTAATTCTTTTATCACTATTGATTATTTCTTTTAATTCTTCATTTTGTGTTGGACTTCCATCTGCTAAACAAAGTTCCCAATTTGAATATGTTTGCTCTTTTAAACAATCTACCAATTCTGTAAAAAAGTTTATTGGTGTATTATACATTGGTACTACAATACTAAATTTAGGATTTATTTTAAATTTTGTTTTTCTTTGTTCTTCTAATTGTTCAGCATTTGGTTCATTATTTTGTATCCAAACTTGATATTTCTCTCTTTCGCTTTGTGCTTTTGCAATTTCTTGTTTTCTAAAAATTTTTGCATATGTTTTAGATACAATTTTTTTTATTGTTTTTCTTATTCCATATTTTTTTCTATAATATCTAACTTGATTTATTACATTTTTGATTCTTGCAATTAACATCTTCACAGCTAAAATTTCCTTTCCTTTATATTTTTGTCAAACTAATTTAAAATTGTGTAACTTACTTTTACAAAAATCCCCTATCTTTTTATTTCTTTTTAAATTTTCCGTTAATCCATCTCATTGGTTTTGTTATTTTCCATGATGTAGAATTACTAATTATTTCTCTTTCTTTTAATAAATCGCTTATTCTTCTTTCTAGTTCTGTTTTTTCTTTTGTTAATTTTTCAACTTCTTCTTCTGTATTTCGTAATATTGGTTTATAATTTTCTAATTCCTTTATTTTATTATAATATAAATTTAATAACGTTTGTCCTGTTTTTGTTCTATTATGAATATTCCACATTTCTTCATCTCTAATATTTCTTTGAATCCTTATATCTAATTCTTTAAACAAACTTAAACATTTTTCTAATCCTAATCTCTTATATAATTCTTCTGTTTTTATAAATGCATGTGCAGTAGGGAAATATGCAATTGTTCTATAAATAATAAATTCTATAGGGACATTTTCATCAAACCATTCTTGGTCATAAAAATATAATTCATCATCTATGTAAAAGGAATTTTGAAAAATCAAATCCCATAACCCATATTTAACAAATGTTAATGGTAGTTGTTCATAATTATATTCTAAATTATATTTTGTAAATATATTGTTTTCTTTTATTTTTGAATATTCCACTTTTTCTAGTTTTGTTAGTAAATCTTGTTTAAAATTATTTATATGCTCGAAAAATTCATTATTTTTTTCTTTTTCTAATAATTCTATTAAAAATTTATCATAACTTTTCCCATTTTCAATAAATTTACTTATAATTTTTCCATCCTTATATTCATCTACAGTCTTTATGTTTTGATTTTTCATTATATCTATATACTTTTTTATATTTTCTATATGAGTTCTAGACTCTTCTATTAAATTTGTTTTTTCCACATTTTCATTATATATTATTGTTTGTATTTTATATTCCTTTTTTCTTAAATTTGTAAAAGAAACAAATCTTATATTATTATCTTCTAATTCTTTTTTTGATGCTTCTATAAAAAATGAATTTGCAAAAAATTTAAATTTATTAGGATCTTCTTTTAATATTTCTATATATGCATCTACTTCATTAAAATTTACATATTCTTCTTCTCCATATAAAAAGTCTCTATGAATACTTTCAAAATTAGGTAAATATTTATCTGTAAAAATTACATTTGGTGCTTTATAATCTGGTAAAACATAATAATATTTATAATTTTCATATCCTTTTTGTTTAAGTATTTTCTCTATTGTTCTTTTACTTAATGCAAAATTTTGATTACACAATATATTTTTTTGTGCTTGTAAGGTTGTCCAAAACTTCATTCCATATTGGTTGTCTATTACCAATAGAATTTTACTTTCTTCTTCTATATAGTTTTCTATAAGGTCTAATATAATTTGTAATTTTTTATGTGCTTTAACTTGTGGATTTATTTCATAATTTTCTATTGTTCCAATTAAAGAAATATAGTCAAACTTATTATTTTTTAGTTCTGCAAAATCTGTTATTATATCTAAATTTTCTGCATTTAATTCTGATTTTATTTTTTTCTTTTGTTCTTCATTATTTACTATTATTACTACTTTATTAAATTTATCACATAGTTCTTCTATAATTTCTTCTTCTACATATCCAATCTGTAATATTTTTTTATTTTTTTGATTAGGATACCAGTGTAAAACGTTCTTTTTTAGTTTGTGTTCCTTAATTAAGTCCATTTCCCCTCCACTACCTTTTATTTTTTATTTTAACTTTTATTTTATACAATAGTAAAGTATAAATTTCTTCTGAAAATATAATATTTAATACTAAATTTTATTTTTAAGTGAGTTACAAAGCCCAAAACTTTAATGTTGTTTCCTATTGTTAAAAAAAGTTCTTACTATACAAGGAATATTAAGTATTAAAAAATTTTCTATATAGTATTTAAAATTTTCATTTTTATATAATTTATGAAATAATAGCCAGTTCTTAAAGTTTATATTTTTCTTTTTACTTAACATTTTATAATAATTATAAGATTTTTCATTTAATTTTTTTAATTCATCTGTAAAAATCTTTGGATTTTGTACATATGTTCCAAATATTCCCAATTTCACATCTATAAAATGATTTCTTATTTCATCAAATTTGTTAAATTTATCTATTGTATGTTTTGCCCCTACTTGGTTGTCTCCATGTTGCCTATATTTTATTAATGGTTCTTCTAAATAACTTACCTTTCCATTTATAGATACTGATAATGCTATCCAATGGTCATGAAATACATGTTTTGAATTTGTTGGTATATCTAATATCTTATTTAATTGTTCCTTTTTAGACATTATTGTACATCCTGTTACACAATTATATAAATAAGCTAATTTATATGTTCCCACTGTTTTTTTTATTTTTTTTGTTAAGTTCATTAATTTATCAAATGATTTGTTTACTTCATTTCCTTTTTCATCTACAACTAATAAGTCTGTAAAAACTAAGTCTGAGTTATTTTGTTTTAAAAATTTGTATGTTTTTTCTACCTTTTGAGGTAACCATATATCATCTTGATCTGATAGCATATAAATGTAATTTTCTACTTTTGTAAGTAGAAAATTAAAGTTTTTTAAGTATCCTAAATTTTGTTCTTGTAAATATACTTTTATTCTACTATCTTTTTTTTCATATTGTTTTATTATTTCTCTTGTTTGGTCTGTTGAACAATCATCAGAAATTATTAATCTAATATTTTTATATGTTTGGTTTAATATACTTTCTATTTGCTCTCTTAAATATTTTTCACCATTATATGTTGCCATTAATATATCTATTTGTTCCATTTAAAATTTAATTCCTTTTTATTTTATTTCAATTACTTGGTTTCCATCTTTTCCTATATAATTTTTTTCTACATTTAAATTTTCTAACCATTTTCTTGTTTCAAATGTTTTCCATTCACCTGTATTTTCTCCGCTTCCTGCATCATTATTCCATAGCCATGTTGGTGTTGGCCATAAACAAATTTGTGGATTTATTATTTTATACAATTCTTCTGTAGCTCCTGCCTGCCCATGATGTGCAACTTGTACTATATCACTTTTTAATTTTTCTTTTTGTGTTTTTATTAATTTTTCGCTACTTTGTGTTCCTGTATCTCCTAAAACTAAAAATGATGTCTTTCCTGTGTCAAATTTTATTACCATACTTTGTTCATTTCCAGCATTTTCTGTAATTTCTGGATTTTTAATTCCTAATATTTCTGCTTTTATTCCATCTATTTGAATTATTTCATTAAGCTCTGGCTGATGCACATTTTCTTTTATTTTTTCATTTTCTAATGTTTTAAAAACTTCTTTTGTAAACTCTATTCTTGAACTTTCGTGTTGTTCATACCAAGATAAATCATTTAATGAAACATATATATTATTTATTTGAATATTGGTGTTTTTTATAATTTCAACAAATGCTCCTAAATGGTCATCATGTAGATGTGTTAAAAACCAATAGTCAACAGTCCCTCCGTTCTCATTAATCTGATTTATAAGATTTTGTGTATTTTCTTTTAGCCCTCCATCTATTGCAATTAATTTATTGTTTTTAGTTTTTATTAAATATCCCATTGATTGCCTATCTTCTATTTGTGCCAGTTGAATTATTTCTACTTGTTTATTATTTATTTTTATTATTCCTATTGTTGTAATACTTATAATAATAATTATTAGTACAAAATAGATTTTTTTATTTTTTATTTTATTTTCCATATTTAATTTCATTCCTTCCTATAGGCATAAATCTGGTTGGAAAAAAATTAAATTTGGAATTATAATTATTTTTCAACCTTAATTCTTTCCTAAGTACAAATATAGTCAGAAAAGAAATATTTTTATTTACTATTCTTTTATAATATTAATTTTAGGATCAATTCTTAATAATCCAACACAGTCTTTACTAGATAAAATTTCTATTAATAATGCTTCATATTTCCTGTTTAATACTTCTAATTCTCCATTTGCATTAATATGTGTGCAACTAAATGAAAGTGTATACTTATTTGGGGCTATTGGTAATTTTTGTATAAATTCTGTTGTTACTATATCACCTTTTTTAAATTTCCCTGGATATATTTTTTCTAACATAGTATTTGTTCCAACAATCTCTATTCCATTAAAATTTTTTATAGTCATTGTAAATATTGGATTATCTACATCTTTATTAAACCTTACTTTTGATTTTAATTTTATTATTTTATCATTGTCTATTGCATTTAAATAATTATCTTTTTCATCAAAGATGCCGTAGTCAATTACTTCTGCATCAAGATTGCCATATTCTATTAAATTAGGATTTTCATTAAAATGTGATTTCCATGTACTTGTGTCTTTTTGTTTGTTATTTTTCTTTTCTTTTTTATCTTCTTGCTTTTTTTCTTTGTTACTTGTTTTTGGCATATTTCCTGTTATAATTTTTTTATATAATTCTACTCCCTCTTTTACATCTCCATCAAAAATTTTTGTTCCTTCAGATAATATTATTGTTCTTGTACAATTTTTTAATATATCAGATACATTATGTGTTACAAATAATATTGTTTTTCCTTGTGATTTAAATTCTTCGAATTTTTTGAAACATTTTAATTGAAATGCCATATCTCCAACTGATAAAACTTCATCAACTATTAATATTTCTGGATTTACATTTATTGCACAAGAAAATGCAAGTCTTGCAAACATTCCTGATGAATATGTTTTTACTGGTTGGTATAGATGGTCTCCTATGTCTGCAAAGTCTATTATTTTTTGCTTGCTATTTTCTATTTCTTCTCTTGTTAGTCCCATTACTTGCCCATGTTGATATATATTTTCTTCTCCAGTTAAATCCATATTAAATGCTGTTCCTAATTCAAGTAATGAACTTATTTTTCCATTTACTTTTATTGTTCCAGATGTAGGTACAACAACTCCTGTTATCATTTTTAAAAGTGTAGATTTTCCTGCTCCGTTTTTTCCTAATATTCCAACAACTTCTCCTTTTTTTACATTTAAATTTAAATGGTTCATTGCTGTAAAGTCTGTATGTCTTTGCACTTTTGGAAACATAATTTCTACTAATCTATCTTTTTTCTGTTTATACATTTTATATTTTTTGACTAAATCTTGTATTTCAATAACGTTTTCTTCCATTAAAATAGAGTTCCTTTCTCGTTCTTCTTTATTGAATATTCTCCTTTTATTTTAAAAATTTATAAATAATTTGAAATATTAAAATTACTTTATTTTCATTTTGATTAAATAGTTTTTATTTTAAATTATATAATTATATATCTTTAATTAAATTTATTATAATACATCAGCAAAGTCTTTTTTAGTCCTTTTAAATATTGCATTTCCCCATATAAATAATATTATTGTTATTGCCCAAAATACTATTGTAAATAATCCATGGTTTGCAAAAATAATATTTTCTCCTATAAATGCTTGTCTAAAAGATGTTACTAGATATGTAAATGGTACACATTGCATTAGTTTTAATATTGTTTGATGTTCTGCTAACATTCCTAAATTCCATACTACAGGTGTAAACCAGAAAAATAATTGCATTGCTATTGATAATAAATTCGAAAAGTCTGGTAATACTGTTGTAATTGCTGATGTAAATCTAGTAAATGCTACTACAAAACAATAAAATGCAAATATTACATATATTAATATTAAAATATTTGGTATATATCCATATACTACACAAATCCCTACAGCAATTGCTACTAAAAATAATCCTACAAAACTTGATGCTACAATTGATATTGTTGGTATTATATTTACAGGAAACACTACCTTTTTTACTAAATAACTATATTGTCTAATTGAATTACTTGCAGACATGATACTATCATTTAACCATTGCCACATTGTCATTCCTGGAAAAAACCATACTGCATATGGATATTCTCCACTGCTTCCTGTTTTTAGTATAAATTGGAATACAATGGCATATGTTATCATAAATATAAATGGTTGTAAAAATCCCCATATTGTTCCTAAACTTGTACTTGCAAATCTATTTTTAAAATCGTTTTTTCCTAATTGCCATATTAATTTTCTATTTTTTATAATATCTTTGAAAAATTCCATACTTACTCCTTGTTGATTTGTTGGGGTCGGTCCCTTTTTACGTTGGGGTCGGTCCCTTTTTAACCCATTTTTCTTCTTCTTTATTCGTATTACATTCTATCTTTAAATTGCCTATTTGTCAAGAAATTTAAAGAAGTTTAAGGTTATTGTATTATTTTATTTTCGAGATTCAACTAGCATAAATTTTCAGAACAATAGCGGACTTTTTCATTTTATATATTCATAACATTTTAAAGTCCGCGTCATTGTTCGTGCGCCAAATTTTACAAAGTAAAATTTGTGTGCATCCGTTTGAGCGAAGCTCTTTTATTGAATAGGAAAAAGCGATTTTTCTTTTGAAAATAAAATTTTATTTTCACTTTAAGTTGCGAAAACTAAAGTTTCATATTGTTTCCTATTCAATAAAAAATGAATCTTTAATATTAAACATTTCTTAATTGATTTAATTAATAATTAGAATTCAATCAAAAGTTTAATATTTAAGATTCATTTAAAATTACAATTTTAACTAATCTTCTTTTAGTATTCTAAATAAACTTTCATATATTTCTTTTTTATCTAAGTGATTATCATTATTTTCTGCTAAATATATTATCATTTTATTTTCATCTGTTAAATATGAATAAGTTTGATATTTGTCTAATTCCTCATATGGATTATCAAAAATTTCTCCTGTTATTGCATCAATATAATACATTGTTCCACAAATTCCTATAATACATTGTTTTTCTCCATTTATAATCTGATTTAATATCATATCATTTTCACTTTCAACATATTCAACAATTTTTAAATATCCATTATCTGATATTTCGTATTTTGATTTTAATATACTATTTAAGTCATTTAAAATTTTCTCTCTACTTTCTGGTTCAATCCAAATTCCATTTTCTTTTGGATATTGTTCATTATATATTTGGGATGATTCTTCAAATGTTGGTTTTGATTTTTTTATAAGTCCTGCAAAGGCAACTTTAAAATCTTCGCTTGCTTTTATTACTAATACTTTTCTTCCATCATATTCTGTTTGAATTTCATATAAATCAGAATTGCCTTCCATTTTATATTCTTCTTTTAAATCATCAATTGTTGCATCTTCATCATACATTACTGATTCACTTTGTAAATTATTTAAATCTAATTCAATTGTTGTTTCTGTCATTTGACTACGTTTTTTTAATAGATATGTAATTTCAAAAATTATAAAACCAATAACTAATATAATTAATATTATTTCTATTATTATCTTTTTCATTTAATTTTTTTCCTTGTATAAAATATTTAGGTTTTTATATACATTTCTGAGAAAATATTTTCTTGTATTGATAAAAGGATAAACCTATAAACCTTTTTAATTAATTATAATGTTACATACCTCTTAAAAAATTTAATGTTGCTGTTATATATTTTTCTGGTAATTTCATACTTAATGCTTCTGCCATACTATTTGCTAATGGTAATTCAACTAAAGCAACTTTTGCACCAATATTTAATCTAGCCCAAGATATAATATATTGTGAACCATATCTTCCATATCCAGTTGTTCTGCAAGAAGGATATTGTTCTTTATAATATTTGCATACACTTTCATCTCCTATTAATTGGTTTTCCCATCCATGAAAATCAATTAATACATTTTGACCAACATTTGTTTTATGTGCTAATATAAAATCTCTTAAATATTCTGCTTCATATGCTTGGAATCCTTCTGTTCCATTATAATTTCTATCTGAAGTAAATCTCTCATATTCTGTTCCTGTTTGCCAACATCTATTTATATCTATTCCTTTTCCAACTTTACTATATAAAGTCGTTCTTCCTGGTCCATTTTTAGATTGTCCTAATCTTCTACCATCTGGATTTACTTCTGGAAAAATATAAATAGTCCATTTTTCTGCTATTGAATAATCTTGGTCTTTGATTAATCTATCATAAAAATCATTTGCTGTTTTTACTAAAATTTCTCCATCTCTATCCCAAGAATCTTCATATCCATGAACACAAAATGTTGCAAATAATACATTTGGACCATCTCCATATTTATAGCATATTAATTCAGAACCTCCACTTACACCATGTAAATAAGCTCCACTATATCCATATTTAATTGTTTCTCTTTCTATTTTTCCTAAATAAACTATATTTTGGCTTTGTTCATGAATTACTTCATTTGTTTCATTTGAATATACTTGAATTGTAATATTGTGTGTTCCTTTACCATAAGAATTTAAATCTACTGTTGTTTTAAATTCTGGTTTTGGATTTTCTTTGATTGTTCCATATCCTTTTATTGCACTTATTACATCTGGTCTTTCATTATATTGTATATTTCCTATTTCTTTTCCATCTATTTTTATTATAACTTTTTTATTAGCTAATTCAGACATTACCCAGCCTCTAATTGTTATTACACTTTCTCTGGTTGATGATTTTGCTGGGTCATCAATATAAGAACTTGTTTGATATTTTTTAACAGAAAAAGTTTTTGTTATACTTACTTGTGTTTCTTCATTATTAACTACTGAAACTATTTTTAAAGTATGTTTTCCATCTTTTATTTTTGTAGTATCTATAGTTGCTTCAAATCCTGGTGTTGGATTTTCTTTAATTGTGCCATATCCTTTTATTGCATTTATTACATCTGGTCTTGCTTGTCTAGTAATATTAACATCATTTATTTTTTGATTATCTATATATATATTTATTTTTGCATTTTTTTCAGTTGACATTACCCAACCTTTTATAAATAATGATTTTGAAACTTCATCATTATTTATAGGAAAATCTACACATAGTTTTGTTGTATATTTATCTAATATAAATTTTCGTTCTTGTGTTTTTATTATTTTTCCTTCTCCTGATAAAACATCAATTTTTAATGTATGTGTACCATTAGAAAGTTTCGATAAATCTATATCAAATTTAAAACCTGGAGTTGGATTTTCTTTTTTTGTTCCTGTATCTTTTATAGCTTCTAATACATCATTTCTTTGTAGTCTAACTAAATTATTAAAATTTTGTTGTTTTCCATCTATATATGCTTTTATACTTGTATTTTTATCATTTGACATTACCCAACCAACTACATTTAATGTTTTTCCAACAATATCAATTTTTGTTGAAGGTTTATCAATACAAATTTTTGCTCTGCTTTCTTCTAAAGTAAAATTTGTAGAATGTTCTGCAATTACATTTCCTTCTCTAGAAAATGCTTTTAATGTTAATTTATGTTTTCCTTTGCTTATTTTACTTGAGTCTATATTACATATTATCCCTGGCTGTTTATTTATTTCTGTATTATATTCCTTATAAAAATCTAATACATCATTCCTTTTTATTCTTATAAAATTTATATCTTTTTGTTCAACATCATCTAAATATAATTTATATGTAGATTTTTCATCATTTGATATAAACCATCCTTCAAAGACAAAGTCTCCTGCTAATGAACTTTTTGGATAGTCTATCCAGGTTTTTGCATGATATTTTTCTATAACAATATTTTTTACATATTCTTTTAATATCTTTCCTTCTTTTGAAAGTACTTGGATTTTTAAAATATGATTTCCATCTTTAATATTCGCATTATTCATTACACATTCGAAACCAGGTTGTGGATTTTCTCTTTTGCTTCCACTATCTTGTATTTTATCTAATACATCTTGTCTATTTAATCTTTTTATTTGATTTTGTGTTTGTTCTTTATCATCTATAAATATTTTTATTTGTGTATTAGGTATATTTGCCATTACCCAACCTTTTAATACATAATTACTTCCAATAACATTATTTTGTTCTAATGGAGAATCTACACATATTTTTGCACTTTCATCTTGGTATGTAAAATATGTTTGATAATTTGCAATAGTTTTATTTTCTCTTGATATTACTCTTAATGATAATTTATGCTTTCCTTTTGTTAATTTTGAACTATCTAATGAAAAAATAATACCTGGTTGCTTATTTTGTTCTTCTGTTCCATAATCTTTTATCTGAGTTAAAACATCATTTCTAGATTTTCTTGTTGTTGAAAGAATATCTGCTTCTTTATCATCTATATATAGTTTTACTTTTGATTGTGTATCATTTGTCATTACCCATCCTTCAACATTAATACTTCCTCCAAGAAAAGTATTTTGGGGATAATCTATCCATGTTTTTGCTTTGTATTTTTGAATTGTAATATTATCTGTATATTGTCCAATTGTTTTTCCGTTTTCTGATAAAACAACTATTTTTAATGGATATGTTCCATCAACATAATTTGAACAATTAATTATATACTCAAATCCAGGGTTTGGATTTTCTACATTACTTCCATAACCTTTTATTTGATCTAATACATCTTTTCTTGAAACTCTTTTTATTTGCTCTTGAGGTTGTTCTTGATTATTTATATAAATCTTTATTTTTGAATTTGCAGTATTAGCCATCACCCATCCTCTTAATGTATAATTTCCACTAAAAGCATTATTAGTACCTAATGGTGTGTCTACCCATATTAATGAATTTTCATTATCATAAATAAGTTCTTTATTAAATTCTGCAATTTCCTTATTTTCTCTTGAAAATACTTTTATTGAAACTGTATGTTTTCCTTTTGATAAGTTTGTACAATTTAAAGTTAATCTAATTCCTGGTTGTTTATTTTGTTCAATTGTTCCATAGCCTGTTATTTGCTCTAATACATCATATCTTTCTTTTCTTATTAATGATAGTATTTCTGCTTCTTTACCATCTATATATGCTTTTATTTTTGAATTACTATCATTTGTCATTACCCATCCGTCTATAACAATATTTCCTCCAACATTACTTCCTGTTGGATTATCAATATATGTTTTTGCAACATAATTTGATTCATTATTTTGTGCATTTGCAAAAACTATACCAAAAAATGATATTAATACTATTGCAGTAAAAATAAAAATTAACTTTTTATTAATTATTTTCATTTACTTTTCCTTTCTTTCTTATGTATTTTAACTTATTACAAGTTTAAATTAATTAACACAAAAAAATATTTTTATTTGTGTTTTCTATTATTAGATACATTTTATTTATAAAAAAGTTTCAATTTTTTTATTTTTATTTTAATTTTTTATTTAAAACTGAATTATGTAATAATAAATTTAAAATAAGCAATTATTGGAAAATGGAACAAAATAATTTCTCTTATCTTCTTTTTGCCTATATTTCTTCCATTTAATATTTTAAAATATTCTTGTATTTTTGTTAAATTAATTATTTTTGTTTTATATATTTTTTCATAATAATTTTCTGCATTTTTACAAAAATCCTGATTTTCCTTTTTTGTAGAATATTTTAAACACATCTTTATTCCGCTTTCATAGGCTCTTTGAATAGCATCTTTTCTATAATTTAAAAAAGCTTCAAAACTTTTTCCATTTTTCTCTTTCCACCTATTTAAATTTTGTGATAGACTTCTTCCTCCAAAAACATTCGAATTATGTAATCTATAATCAAACAATGGCTCTTTAATATATGTAATTCCTTTTCCTTCATTTGCTATAAAACCTGCTAGCCAGTCATGTGCAATTACCTCTTTTTTAAAGGGAATCATTTTTTGTTTAACTTCTTTTGTTATAATTTGTGAACATCCAATTCCTACACATCTTGAAATTGCTAATTTCCCATTCTTATTTATTAATGGTACATTTTTATATTTGAAATAATTTTCTTTTAAAACAATTCCATTTTCATTTATTTGTCTACAATTGCAATAAACCATGTCTACATTTTCTTTTTTTAATTTTTTTAGACTTTTTTCTATTTTATCTAAATACCATATATCATCATGGTCTGAAAAAGCTATATAATTTGCAGTGGATTGATTTAATAAGAATTCAAAGTTTTTATTATATCCTATGTTTTGAGGTTGTAAAAATAGTTTTATTCTTTTATCTTTTTTTGCAAAATTTTTTAAAATTTCTTGTACTTCTGGTTTTGTTGAACAATCATCACTTATATATATTTGTAAGTTTTTATATGTTTGTTTTAATATACTTTGTATTTGCTTTTCTAAGTATTTTTTTTCAGTATTATATGTTGCAATTAATACATCAACTAAATCTTCCATCTCTTACCTTTCATTTTTATATTTTATAAGTGTTTAACTATTATTTTTTATTTAAATATATAAAATATTGTTTACAAAAAATCTGGAAATTTAATATAAAAAATAAATAACTTTTTTAAATAAAATGTTTAAATATAAAAAATTTCAAAATAATTTTATATAAAATGTTGTTTATTACTTTATATATAAAGTTCCAGATTTTTTAATATATATTAAAGATTTTAGAACAATATTATTTTATCATATATATTTTTTTAAGTCAATAATTTGACAATAATCTTTATAAGTGTTATTATTATTTTAGATACCATTTATAAAATGGTAAATTATATGAAAGAGGTTTATCTATTATGGCTTATGGAAACGAATTATTTTCGGACATGTTTTCTCGTGAAATTGAATGGGAGCCCATCGAACGGTTAAGCAAAGAAACGGAAAGGACCACAAAGAAATTTCCTTCGTGTGATGTAAGAGTTGTTAAGCAGCCTGCGAAGGTTAGGACTAAAGTGGCAGGAATTTCTTATTACGAACAGCTTTGCCAGGAGCAGGGTTTGCTCGGCTTTGCGACCGCTCCTTGGAATTCCATCAATATATTCCCGGAAAGCAAAAAAAGATAACCTTAAATTTTCTCTCACTTAAATTTTAGGTGAGATACAAGAGCCCCCCAGTTTCTAACGAAGCTGGGGGGCTAATTACATTAAAATCTTTTAAAATAAAATTTTTATATAATCAACATTTATTATAAAATAAAATTTAATTTATCTTCAAAATATAATTTTGTTATCATTTTTAATTCTTCTAAAGATTCATCTCTTAAATTAAATGAATAAAGTTTCTTTGGTGGAGCCAAAACTATATATTTTATTGCAGAAACTGTACCTTCTGATACTCCAATAGCACCTTTATCAACTTTTCCACAATTTTCACACTTGAATCCATTATCTTTTATACTAAAGTATTTTATATTATCTTTTTTTTTGCAATTAACACATTCATTAATTCTTGGCGAGTAACCTAAAAGACATAATATTTTTAATTTAAAAATTGAATCAACAAGTTCCATATTTTTATCTGTTTCTGATAATGTATATAATGTATTTAAATATAATTGCATAATTCTATAACAATTTTCATTTTCTTCAGTTACATTTTTTACTATTTTTGTAATTTCAATAGCTTTGTTTAATTTATCTAAATCTGTCCTTAAATTATAAAACACTTCAATTGTTTCACAAGAATTTATATTATATGTATTAACCCCTTTATACATTAAGTATTCTCCAAAGCAAAATAGTTGTGTACCAGCAAGTAAGGCACTTTTAGGCCTTCTTGCTCCTTTTGCTACACATGATATTTTTCCTAATCCCGGAGTTAACATTGTTAACATCTTATCATAATCTCCTAAGTTACTTTCAGAAATTATGATTCCACTCATTTTTACTGTCCCCATATTGTTCCACCTTTGATACTTGCTCAAAATCGTTATATATACTTTTTTGTTTTTTTAACTCTTCTTCTACAGTTTTAAATTGTTTAAATTCCAAAAAGGTATTCACATTTCCGGTATTTTTAAAAGTTTCCCATGCAATTTTTTTAATCATAAGCTCACATCCTTTAATATTATCTTTTGCATTTTATTATTTTTTATTCATTTTGGTGAATCTTTTTATGTTAATTTAAACTTATCAACAATTGAATTATCATCTTGCCAATCTTTTTTTACTTTTACCCATGTTTTTAAATTTATTTTTACTCCAAAATTTTTTTCCATATCAATTCTTGCAGATTGACCTATTTTCTTTAACATTTCTCCATTTTTTCCAATAATAATTCCTTTATGTGAATCTCTTAAACAATATATAGTAGCTTCTATATCATACATTTCGTGACCTTTTTGAGTCTTTTTTAATTTCATTTTTTCAACTTCTACATAAATTCCATGTGGTACTTCGTCTTGCAAATATATTAAAGCTTTTTCTCTAATTGTTTCTTCTGCAAGTTGTCTTAATGTTTGATCTGTATATTCTTCTAAATCATAGTATGCTGGTCCTTTTTCTAATTGTTTTTCTATTTCGTCTAAAATAATTTCTTTATATTTACCTTTTATAGAAGAAATAGGTATTACAGATTCAAAAGGATATTCTTTTTGATATATATCAATTAAATGCAATAAATTTTCTTTTTTAACTAAATCTATTTTATTAATAATAAGAATTGTTTTTTTATTTGCTTCTTTAATTTTTTCTAAAATTTTCATATCACCTTTGCCTATTTCTTGGCTCGTTGCTTCTATTACAAATAAAATTACATCAATATCATTTAATACTCCAAATGATGTTTCTATCATAACTTCATTTAATTTTGTTTTTGGCTTATGTATTCCAGGAGTATCTATAAATATTATTTGTGAATTTTTTCTATTTACAATTCCTTTTATAGCTGTTCTTGTTGTTTGAACTTTGTTTACTGTTGCCGCTACTTTTTCTCCTACAAGAAGATTTAATAATGTAGATTTTCCAACATTCGTCCTTCCTATAATTGCTACAAATCCTGATTTAAATTCTTGCATAATCAATTTTTCCTCTTTTTCTTTATTATTTACTAATTAAATTTTTTTACAAGATATTTATTTTATTATAAAATAAATATCTGTGTTTTACTTCTCTTCAATTGGATTAATTGTATATTCTAATAAATTAATAGTTTTTACAGCTAGCTTTGAAGATAATTCATCATTGCCTTCTAATAATCCAATTCTAATTGTTTTTTTAGAATCTAATGTAATATCAGTATCTTTTAATTTTACTATAAGTCTTGTATCTTTGTCCATTCCACGAGGTAAAGTTTTATTTAAATTATCAAAATAAATACAATTTGAAAATGCAATAATATTTACTCCGCTTTTTACATTCATTTTATATAAATTAACTTTATTTCCTTTTGAATTTTCTATTGCATTTGATATTTCTTCTTTTACATCTAAATTAAAAATATTTATTTTATTTGCATCAATGTTTTCTTCATCTTCTGTCCACATATAAGTTAATAGCTCTTGATTCGTTGTTATTTTTTCTAATGCTTCATTTATTCTCCAAATTGTTTGACTCAAATTTACTTTATAATCAACTACCTTATATTGTTTTGAAACACCTAAAATTAAAAATTTATTTCTCTGATTTTCTCTATGTGTTTTATTTGCTAATTTTTTTATTTTTGTTGTATCTTCTTCAAGAACACCAAATATATTACTATCATCTTCTGCTATACTACTATCTTTTTTTTGTTCAGCTTTTAATTCTTTTAGATATTTATCCAATTCTTTAGGTTCTAAAGAGTTTGTTTTAACTTTATTAATAACATCTAATTGATTTGTTGTTGTTAAATAAAGAGCATTTAATTCCACTTTATTTAATTTTGTTGATTGCAAATCATCTATTTCTTTTCCAAACTCTTCAAAGTTTTCTTCAAAATTCATTATCTTTGAATATGTTTTTACATTTATAATTTCTTCTTCGCCTTCTGCTAAGCTTTGTATTTCATCTTTATTGCTATATTTCCAAAACTCAAATATACTCTTTTTATGACTATCTATTTCTTCTATATATGCAGTTGCATTTTCAATTTTCTTCTTTAAATTAACATTTTTTAGTTTTAGAGCATTTATATCCATTTTTATGTTTTTTAATTTATTTTCTTCATTTGTTATATTTTCTCCTATTTCTAATAAATCATCTAATGTGTATTGTTTTTTTATATTACTATCATTATTATTTTTTTCTTGCTCATTTTTTTCTACTTTAATTTCATCATTGCAATTCTCTTTTTCTTCAACTTTTTTATCATTTTTTTTCTTTGATTTTTTTCCATTATATTTAAAAAAGTATTTTACTTTTCCAAAGAAACTTTTTTTACATTCTAAAAAAGTTGATATTTGCTTTTCTTTAGCTAAATATTCTATCTCCAAATTTTGTGATTCTTCTTTAAATTTCTTTAATTTTTCAGAAAATTCTATAATCTCTTCTGATATATTTTTTTCTAATTCAATAAATTTCTCGTATTGTGAATTAATCCATTCACCAATTTCATCGTATTCTAATAATTCATCTTGATAATAAATTTCTATTTTTCCCTGTTTATCAATTTGTGTATTAAAATTATAATGTGATGGAATTTTTGATTTTAGAATAAACAAAATTTTTACCAATTTAAAAAATTTATCTGCTTCTATTTTGTTATTAAGCTTTACTTTATATTCAGATTCAATTTTTTCAATTACTTGAGTTTGTCCTATAATTTGAATTGAGCCTTTATCTGTTTTATCATAAACCTCATATATTGTTGGCCAATTTCCAGTTATAGACCATAAATAATTTTCTAAACTTTGTATTTCTGTTGGATTTAATATTTCTTTTGTATAATTTATATTACTTATTGGCACAAATATTTTTCCTGCTTTTTTCTTTTCTAATTGTTTTTTTAATACATAAAAAAATGCTGAATAGTCTTTATCATCTGTTGTTACTATCATAAAATATTTATTATCTATTTCTGAATAGTAAATTTGCCATAAATAATTTCCTGGATATCTTATTTTAAATGGTATTTTTTTATTTAAAATTTGTTGTTCTTCTTCTATTTTTTCTATATCTTCTATTTTAACTTCTTTTAACATCTCTAAAAATTTTTCATGTAATTCTACTTCTTCATCAGTTTTTGGTTCTAAATAAGAAACTAATGGCTTAGTTTTTGAATATTTAGTTCTAATATCTTCTAATCTATTACATGGTGATAATAAAATCTCTAGTTCTTTTGGTGAAACATATCTATATTGCCTATATTTATTTTCTTCAATTCCTATATTAGGTTTAAAATTTATTTGTTCAACATATTTTAATGTTTCTGGAATCTGTTCGATATTTAAACCTATATATTCTAGTTTTTTTTCTATTTCTCGTGGTATATTATTTTTTTCCAAAACTAGATGCTCCTTTCATTTTTCTTAACTTTATATATTTTACTATTCTTTCAATAAAATATCAATATTCTATTTTTATTTTATTAATTTTATAAAACAATTAAAATTATTCTATAATATATGTAATATTATTCCAAAATTAAAATTGCTTTATATGTAATATTATCTCATAAGATAAAATTCTTTTATTTTATTAATAAAATCATAATAATTATTTATATGATTTATTTCATCTCTAAATTTAGATGCTCCTGGCATATCTTTAGAATAAGCAGAAATATATTTTCTTATTTCATTTATAGCAGTTTTTTCCCCTTTTTCTTTTATACTTATTTCAATATGTTCTTTAAGAATTTTATATTTATCTTGATTAGATGGTTTTTCTTTTTTTAGTCCTGTTTCTAAATAATATTTTATTTGTTCAAATATCCATGGATTTCCTATAGCTGCTCTTCCTATCATAATTCCATCAACTCCTGTATATTCAAACATTTTTTTTGCAGATTCTTCATCAATTATATTTCCATTGCCTATAACAGGAATTTTTACAGATTCTTTTACTTTTTTTATAATATCTAAGTCTACATTTCCAGAATAATAATCTTCTCGTGTTCTTCCATGTACTATTATAGCAGATACTCCACATTTTTCTGCTATTTGTGCAATTTCACATGCAACAATATGATATTTATCCCAACCTTTTCTTATTTTCAAAGTTACTGGTTTTTTTGAATTCTCTACAACTGCTTTTATGACTTTTTCTGCTTTTTCTAAGTCCATTAATAATTTGCTTCCATCTCCGTTTTTTACAACTTTTGGTGCTGGACATCCCATATTTATATCTACAATATCAGCATAAGCACTAATATATCTTGAAGCAAAGCCCATTGTTTCAGAATCACTTCCAAAAATTTGTATACTGATAGGTCTTTTTTCTCCGTCTGTCTTCAATAACTTTTTTGTTTTTTCATCTCCAAAAAATAAAGCCTTAGAGCTAATCATTTCTGTACAAACCAATCCTGGATTAAATTTTTCTACAATAATTCTAAAAGGCAGGTCTGTAACGCCTGCCATTGGAGCTAATATTAAATTATTTTTTAATTCTACATTTCCAATTTTTAGTTTCTTTAAATACATTTTTACTCCTATTTATTAAATAGTCCATTTTTTCTTTGACTACTAATATTCAATAATATTCCTATTGCAATAAAACTTGTCATCATAGAACTACCTCCATAACTAACAAATAGTAATGGTACACCTGTTATTGGTAATAATCCCATCGTCATTCCAATATTTTCTAATGTATGAAATAGAAATATTCCTGCAATTCCTATTGCTACATATGCTCCAGCTTGGTCTTTAATTCCTTTTGCTACTTGTATAGCTTTTATTATAATCATTACATTTAATAATATAACAACACATGCAACAATAAATCCCATTTCTTCACTTATAACAGCAAAAATAAAATCTGTAGTTTTAGGATATAAATATCCTAGCTGTGTTTGATTTCCTTCTAAAATTCCCATTCCGGTTATTTGACCTGCTCCTATAGCCAACTTTGATTGTAATATATTATATCCCGCTCCTGTGGGATCTGTTTCTGGATGTAAATATGTGTCAATTCTAGTTTTTGCATGTTCTGGCAAAACAAATAAATATAGTAATGGTACTGCAACAATTACTATAGTTACTGCAAGAAAAATATATTTTTTATCAATTCCTGCAACAAATATAATTAGTAAAAATGATACAATAAATGCTGCAGCAGTTCCATAGTCTGGTTCTAAAACAATTAGTATTATTGGAATTGTAACAGTTAAAATAATTAATGTTAATTTATAAATTTTATTTATTTCTTTTCTTCCTTTTTGGATTTGTATCTTTGAAATTACATATGATACAAATAAAATTACACAAATTTTTGAAAATTCGGCTGGTTGAAGAGAGAATAAATCATCTCCTATCGAAAACCAACTTCGTGCACCACTAATTGGCTCAGTAAATAATACTGCAATCAACATAATAATTGCAATACCATATAAAATTGGAGATATTTTTATTAAAAATTTATAATCTATAAACATTACAATTAACATTAAAAATATTCCTGTACAAACCCAAACAACTTGCTTTTTAAATTCTTCTAATCCAGAATCATAAGAAGCAGAAAATAGAGCAACTAGTCCTATTGCACATAATATTATTGCAAATAATGGTATTAACCATTCTATTTTTCTTAATCTTCTAATATTCATCTTCTCACTCTTTATTTTTAATATTTTTTATGTTTATGTTTTTTAAAATTCTTATTATGTTTTTTAAAATTTCTATTTTGTTGTTGATAATTATTATTTTGTTTATTTGAATTATTTTCTATTTTTATTTCTTCTTTTTTTTCTTCTTCTTTTAAATTTTTTTCTGTTTCTACAATATTTGTGTTTTCTTCTTTTTCTTCATTATTACAATCATCTTGTATATTATTATTTATATTTTCATAGTTGTTAAATTGTGTTTCTTTTTCATTAGATTCTTCATAATTATATTTTTCATTATCCAAATTTTCTCTATTATTATTTATACTTACCTCTTTTGACTCATAATCTTCTGTTCTTTGATTATTTATATCAATATAATTATATTCTTCATGAAAATATTCATTTTTTTCTGTTTTGTTAGATTCAAATTTTACAGTTTGTCTTGCTTCATCTTTTATATTTAATATTGGTATATTTGCATACAAAGCAGGAGCTCCATTTGTTCCATCCCCGTTTTCTTTATTGGTTAATCTAACATCCATTGCACTTTCATCTATATCTATATATTTTTTTATTACTTCTATTATTTCTTGTTTCATCAAATCTAAAAAATCAGCAGATACATTTGCTCTATCTTGCATTAGCACTAAATGTAATCTTTCTTTTGCAGCATCTTTAGATTTTAATGTTTGATCTTCTTTTTTTGTAATTTTTTTTATTTTGTTCATTATGCTTTCAAACATTATTTTTCTCCTCCAATGTATTTTATTTTTTAAATATATTTTTTATTTTTTCTAAAAAACCTTTTTCTCTTCCTGGTATTGTTACTTCTATATTTTCTCCTAAAACTCTTTTAGCTATTTCTAAATACGCTTTTCCTGATGGAGCTTTTCTATTTTGAATAACAGGTTCTCCTTTATTTGTTTGTGTTATTATATATTCATCATCTGGTACTACTCCTATCAAATCTATAGATAATAAATCTACAATATCATCTACATCCATCATCTCACCCTTTTTTACCATATTAGGTCTTATTCTATTTATTACTAATTCTGGGTTTTTGATTTCAGAAGCTTCTAATAATCCTATAATTCTATCAGCATCTCTAATTGAAGAAATTTCAGCTGTTGTTACAACAATTGCTCTATTTGCCCCAGCTATAGCATTTTTAAAACCTTGTTCTATTCCTGCTGGGCAATCTATTAATATATAATCAAATTCTTCTTTTAATTTTCCAACTAAATCTCTCATTTGTTCTTCATTTACTGCACTCTTGTCTCTTGTTTGTGCAGCAGGTAACAAATATAATTCTTTAAATCTCTTATCTTTTATTAATGCTTGTCTTAATTTACATTTTCCTTCAACAACATCTACAATGTCATATACAATCCTGTTTTCTAGTCCCATTACAACATCTAGGTTTCTAAGCCCTATATCTGTATCTATTAATGCGACTTTTTTTCCTTCTAGAGCCAAGCTTGAACCTAAATTTGCTGTTGTTGTTGTTTTACCTACTCCACCTTTTCCTGATGTTATTACTATAACTTCTCCCATATTTTCCCTCCTTAGGATCTGTTTATCTATTTTGTCCTAATTATCTTTTTATATAATACACTCAAATTGAAAAAAAGTCAAGGGAAAATTGGTGTCTGAAATGTTTTTTTGTTACAGTTTAGTGAGAAATTTTATGTTAGTAAAATTTGTGTGCATCTGTTTGAGCGAAGTTCTTTTGTTGAATAGGAAAAATTGGTTTTTCCTATTCAATAAAAATATTCTATTATTCCATTATATATTCCCCAAGCTAGTTTGTTTTGATATTCATCTGTTAATAATTGTTTTTCTTCATCTGGGTTTGACAGAAAACCACATTCAACAATTGTAATAGGAATTTCAACATGTTTTATAATATAAATATTATCTATAGTTTTTGCAACTCTATTATTTTCTTTTTGTATACTTTGGTTTAAATTATTTTGAATAGATACAGCTAGTTTTTGGCCTTCGCTACTTCCTTCTTTATAAAATGTTTGCCATCCATCATATTGTTGTTGAGGAATTTTATTTAAATGAATTGATACAAATATATCTGCAGAACTTTCATTTCCTATTTTTACTCTATTATGAATATCTGAAATCTTTTTTTGTTTTAGTGTTTTACTATCTATGTCATATATTGCATTTTCGTCAGATCTAGTTAATATAACTGTTGTTCCACTTTGTTCTAATAAATTTTGTAATTTTAATGCTATTTTTAAATTTATTGCAGCTTCTGTAGTTCCTGTACTACTCTCTGCTCCTTCATCTGGTTTGCCATGTCCTGCATCTATTACTATCGTTTTTCCTGATACTGGCAAAGAAACAGTTGGAACTGTATCATTAATATCTGTAATAAATGCAAAAAAAAGTATTGATACAAAAACACTTAAAACTATTATTGATATTCTTTTTTTACTAAAAACAATCATTTTAATTTTCATTCCTTTCAAATTTTTGGATAATATAAATATTATTAAGTCAAATTATTGTAAATAAAAAGTTCTCACATAATTATATAAAATTATATGAGAACTTTTTATTTTTATTACTATTAAATTTCTACTAAAATTTTAATTTTGTCTTCTATCTATTACATAACAACTTCCTAATATAGTCTTTGCTGTATGTTTTATTTGTGCACCAACTTCACCTATTTCTAATATGTTAGAAAATTTGTTTTTTTCAGCTATTACTGCTCCAATTGATATTGAGGTTAATGGAAATTGTTCTATAATTCCTTTTCTATTTGCAACTTCAATATATCCTCTTTCTATGTCTTCATCTGTAAAGAACTTTCCAACATCATGATCAAAATTTGCAATTATCATTTGACAAACATCATCAACTTGTAATGTTGGAACAATAGCTATAAAATCATCTCCGCCAATATGCCCAACAAAAGCATTTTCAACAAATTTTTCATGTATGCATTTTAGAATTACTTGTGCAGTATATTCTATTATTTCATCTCCCTTTAAAAAACCATAAACATCATTATATGCTTTAAAATTATCTAGGTCCATATATAATACTGAAAAATCTTCTTTTTTTATTAATCTTTTTTTTAATTCTGCATGTATCTGAACATTTCCTGGTAATCCAGTTAAAGGACTAATTCTTCGGTTTGTTCTTAATAATCTTTCTATATTTTTTATAGTATAATATAGATATTCTGCATCAACAGGTTTTCTTATATAATATTCTACAGATTCTTTTAATAATTCTAGTTTGTGTTTTTTTTCTGTATTAGATGAAACAATTATAATTGGTGTAATTTGATTATCTTCATCAGTTCTTATTTGTTTGCAAAGTTCAATTATATCCCTATCTATAGAATCTTCATTTATTATAATTAAAAATGGTATATCTTTAAGAGCCATATCAATTTGTTCTGATTTTATGCCTATAAATTTAAATTCCTTATCATTTTTGAATAATTCTTTAAATATTGGTATAGAAGAATCATCATCATCTATTACATATATATCTTGTGTCATAACTTTCCTTTCTTTCTATAATTTTTATTAGTTCAATGAATTCGTATCTAATCCTTTTTTATCTATTGTTTTTAATCCATTTCTATTTTCTGCTTCTATAATTAATCTATTTTCTCCATCTATAGCTTTAATTTCTACATAATATGTTTTTTCATTTACTTGAACATTTTCAATTTCTTCATCATTTAATGTTATCTTTACATTTTTTAATTGATCTTCATCTTCTACATTGATTACAAAATAAATTGCTCCGTCTTTTCTTCCTAATTTTGTTTCTATAACTGGCACTGTTGCTCCAATTACTGTAGTTGTTTTTTCTGCAGGAATTCCTTTTTTATCTACAACTGTTATTTTTAGTGTGTGTCTACCTTTAGGTGCTGTTATTGTTCCTTCATAATCTTTTTTTCCAACATTAACTACAGTTGGTTCTGCATCATCCCAACTATATTCTAAATAATCAATTGTGTCTTCTGCATATGAAATTATTTTTACTCCATTATCTACATTTTGTAATGTTATTGTTGGAATATTACCAAATGAAAATTCTTTTTGATATCTTACGGTTTGACCATTCTCTTCTGTAACAGTAACTGTTAGAATATTTTTTCCTCCAATTAGTTCAATACTTTCAGAAATATTATTTTGATTGTTTCCATTGATTTTTTTAACTTCTCCATCATTCCATTGATAAGTAATTTCTTGTATTCCTCTAATATGATTTACAACAATATCAATTGTTTGATTACTGTCATTTTGATTTATATTTACTAATGGAGTTGCATTGGCTTTTACTTCTTCATTTATTTGTTCTTTAGCATAAATACTTCCTCCTATTAAGCAAAATCCTAATACTATAATTGAAATAGAAAAGAAAATCACTATTTTTTTTATATCAACTGTTTTATTTGTTGTATAAGAATTTATCTGATTATATGATTTTGCTTTTGGCATTTTTTGTTTTTTTGTTTTTGGTTCTATTCTTTCTCTATCATCATCACCTGTAAATAATATTTGATTCATTTATCCACCTCATATTTAATATATTTTACATTTGTATTCATTCGTATTATAACATAACAATTTTTTATTGTAAATAGAACAAATAAAAAATGTTAATATTAGATATTCCTTGTAAATATCTATATATTAACATTTTTTGTCTATTTTAAAATTGGATCTATCTCATTTTTTATATTTTCCTTCATAATTTCGCAACTATGATTAAATTTGTCTTGGTCTTCTTTATTCAATTTTAATTCTAGCAATTCTTTTACTCCGTCTTTATTTATTATTGCTGGAACTCCTATATAAATTCCATTTTGTCCATATTCATGGTCTAAGTATGATGAAATTGTTAAAATTGAATTTTCATCATTTAATACAGCTTTCACTAATCTTGTTAATGCCATTCCAATTCCATAATATGTTGCTTTTTTCTTTTCTATAATTTCATAAGCAGCTTTCCAAACTCCATCATGTATTTTTTTCAAATCATCCATTGGATGATTATTATCTTTCATTATATCAATCATTTTCTTACAACCAACATAACAATGTTCCCAAGGAACTAATGATGAATCTCCATGTTCTCCTAAAATATATGCATGTACATTTTTACTTGAAATACCAAGATAATCTGCAATCAAATATCTTAAACGGGCTGTATCTAATACTGTTCCTGACCCAAAAACTTTTGATTTTGGTGCTCCTGAAACTTGTGCAACAACATATGTCATTAAATCTACTGGATTACTTGCCACAATATAAATTCCTTCAAAACCACTTGCTTTAACATTTTCTGTTATTTCTTTTACAATTTTAGCATTAGCAACAGCCAATTCTAGTCTTGATTGTCCTGGCTTTTGTGACAATCCTGCTGTTATTACAACAATACTAGCATCTTTGCATTCTGAATAATCTCCTGCTTTTATAACCATTTTTTGAGGTGCATATGGTAAACAATGTGACAAATCCATTTCTTCACCTATTGCTTTATCTTTAACAACATCTATTAGTACTAATTCATCTACTCCACCTTGATTTAGTATTGAATATGCCATACTCATTCCTACAAAACCTGCACCAACTAATACAACTTTTCTATTTGTGTTCATAATTTTTCCTCCTTTACCACAAATTGATTTTTGACCTATAATATTATATCACATATTTTTTAAATTAAAATATTTTTTTTCATTTTATTCAAAAAAATTTTTTAATTCTTTTATTATATCACTAGAAGATTCAAGATTTTCTACTTTTTCAATCAATTTTTCGCATTGTTTCTTATCTAAATTTCCAATTAATTTTCTAGTTTGTAATATTTTATTAGAATTCATAGAAAATTCGTCAAGTCCCATTCCTATAAGAAGAGGAATCATTTTACTATCACTTGCTACTTCTCCACACATTCCACAAAATATTCCCTCTTTATGAGCACCGTCAATTGCCATTTTTATTAATTTAATTACTGCAGGATGATATTGCGAATATAAATTTGCTATTTTTTCGTTTCCTCTTTCAACTGCAACTGTATACTGTATTAAATCATTTGTTCCTATACTAAAAAAATCACATTCTTTTGCAAATTTTTCTGCCATAATTGCTGTTGAAGGAATTTCTATCATTATTCCTAATTTTATATCTTCTTTAAATTTTATATTTTTTTCTTCTAATTCTTTTTTACATTCTTCCACTAACTTTTTAGTTTTTCTTAATTCTTCAATTGATGAAATCATTGGAATCATAATTGATATATTTCCATATGCACTTGCTTTTAATATTGCCCTTATTTGTATTTTAAACATTTCTATATTATCTAAACATAATCTAATAGCTCTATATCCCAAAAAAGGGTTAGTTTCTTTTGGTAAGTTTAAATATTTTATTTCTTTATCTCCACCAACATCTAATGTTCTTATAATTACAGGTTTTCCTTGCATTTTTTCTGCAACTTCTTTATAGGCTAAAAATTGTTGTTCTTCTGTCGGCATTTTCTCACTATTCATATACAAAAACTCACTTCTAAACAGTCCTATTCCTTCTGCTGTGCTTTCTATTACTTTTTCTATATCTGAAGGTATACCTATATTTGCTACTAATTCTACTTTGAATCCATCTTTTGTTTTTGTATCTTTATCTTTATATTCTTTTAATTCGTCATTTTCTTCTTCAATTAATTTTTGTATATTTAATAATTTATTTTCTTCTTCTTTTGATGGATTTATATATATCTCTCCAGTTTTTCCATTTAATCCAACATATTGTCCATTATTAAAGACTTCAAAAATATTATGAATTTCTGTTACAAATGGTAAAGAATGTGTTCTTGCCATAATTGCGGTATGTGAGTTAACTCCTCCTATTTCTGTAATAATTCCAGATACATTTTCAAAATCTAATTTGGCAGTTTCTGATGTTGTTAACTCTTTTGCAACTAGTATGGTATTTTGAGGCAATTTTTTTAAATTAAAATTATCTTCTCCAAAAATTTTATCAATAATTTTATTTTTTATATCTATAATATCTTTCGCTCTTTCTGACATATAATCATCATTTATTTTATTAAACATTTCAACAATTTTATTAAATCCTTCTTCTGTAGCATATTCTGCATTATATTTAAAATTCTTTATTAAATTTTCTGTTTCTATTATTAGTGTTGGATCTTTTAATATCATTAAATAGGCATTCATAATTTCTTTTTCTTTTATAGATGATTGTTGTATTATTTCTTCTATCTCTTTTTCTTCTTCATTTAAAGCTTCTTTAAATTTTTTCAATTCATCTTCTGTATTTTCTACATTTTTCTTTTGGATTTTTCTATCTCTTTTTTCTAAAATAAAAATTTTACCAAATCCAATGCCTTTTGATATACCTTTTCCTTTTATCATATATACCACTTTCCTTATATAATAATTTACTTTTCACAGTACAATACTTTTTGTATTTTAAAACACGACATTTTTTTATTTGTTTTCAATGCCGTGTTTTTTGACTTTTATTCTCCAAAATTATTTTCAAAAGCTGTTTCTAATTCTAATAATGCTGATTTTTCATCTTCTCCATTACATTGTATTTCAATTTCTGAACTAAACTTTATTCCTGCTGACATTATATTTAAAATAGATTTAGCATTTATAGTTTTTCCATTAACAATTAAATTAATTGTACTTTGATATTTTGATGCAATTTTTGCAATTTCTGATGCTGGTCTAGCATGTAGTCCAGACTCGTTTTTTAGAATAACTTTTTTTGTTTTCATTAATTATCTACAATTTGCTCCTTGTAAAAAATATTTAGGTTTTCGGTTTAACCTATAAACCTCAAAAATAAACTTTCAAATTTTTAGTATATATAAGTTTTTTATTTGTAAAATATTTTTAATAATTTTCATATATTTTTATTAAACAACTTGTTTTTCATACTCTGGTAAGTTTTTCTTTAATTTTGCCATAATTAAAGCAGAAATTATTGTACCAATTAGTATTGCTAATAAATACATTAGTGGATTTCCTATTGTTGCTATAACAAATATTCCTCCATGTGGTGCCATTAAAGAACAATTAAATACCATAGATAATGCTCCTGTAACTGCTGAACCAATAACAAATGCTGGTATTGTTCTTAATGGGTCACTCGAAGCAAAAGGAATTGCTCCTTCTGATATAAAAGAAAGACCCATTATATAATTGACATATGCAGCTTGTTTATCTTTTTTCTCTATTTTTTTAGGAAAAGTTGTTGCTAAAGCTGCTATTGCAAGAGGTGGTACCATTCCACCAGCCATTACAGCTGCCATAATTTCGTATTGTCCTGAAGCTAACATTCCTGTACCAAAAGTATATGCAGCCTTATTTATAGGACCTCCTAAATCTATTGCCATCATTCCTCCTAAAATTGCTCCTAATAATACCTTATTGGCAGTTCCCATTGATGATAGATAATTATTTATAGCTGTATTAATTCCTGCTACATATGGGTTAATTAATAGCATAAATAATCCTATTAATAAAATTCCAAAAACAGGATATAAAAGAATTGTTTTAATTCCCTCTATACTGTCTGGGAGATAACTACATATTTTCTTTAAAAATACTACAATATATCCTCCTACAAATCCTGCAATTAATGCCCCTAAAAATCCTGAACTAACTAGTGCAACAGAACTGTCTGTTAGAGAAGCAAATGTTGTACCTTGTACTGCTAAAATTCCTCCTACAAATCCAACTGCTAAACCAGGTCTATCTGCAATACTCATTGCTATATATCCTGCTAAAATATATAGCATAACATTAAATGCAGCTCCTCCTATTGTTTTAAAAAATGCAGCTATTGGTGTATTCATACCAAAATTAGATGGGTTTATTGAATAATCATCTAATAAAAACGATATTGCAATTAAAATTCCTCCACCTACTACAAATGGTAACATATGTGTTACACCATTCATCAAGTGCTTATAAATACTTCTTCCTATTCCTTCTTTTGCTTGTGAATCACTTTCTTGTTTAGTATCTGAATGGTATATAGGTGTATTAATTGAAAGTACATTTTCAATTAATTCCTGAGGTTTATTTATTCCATCAGCCACTCTTGCTTTTATTAATTTTTTTCCATCAAATCTAGACAAGTCTATTTTTGTATCTGCTGCAATAATTACTGCTTTGGCATTATCTATTTCTTCTCTTGTAAATTTATTTTTTACTCCTGATGACCCATGTGTTTCTACTTTTACTTTATGTCCTAATTTTTCTCCCATTTTTTCTAATGCTTCTGCTGCCATATAAGTATGTGCAATTCCTGTTGGACATGCAGTAATTGCTAAAATTTCGTATGAATTATTTAAATTTTTATTTTCTGATAGTTTTACACTTTCTGCTCTATCAATACACATCAAAAATTCTTCTGGAGTTTTAGCATTTAATAAAGCTTTTCTAAATTCTGTATCCATTAATAATGTTGATAATCTGCTCAATACATCTAAATGTACATTGTCTTTAGTGTCTGGAGCCGCTATTAAAAATAATATTTTTGCTGGCTTTCCATCTAATGCATTAAATTCAACTCCATCAGGAACTATAATTGCTGATAATCCTGGTTTTGTTACAGCATCTGTTTTTCCATGTGGTATAGCTATTCCATCTCCAATTCCTGTTGTTCCCTCTTCTTCTCTTTTTAATACCACTTTTTTATATTTTTCTTTATCTGTAATATTTCCATTTGTAGTCATTAGTTCTATTAATTTATCTATTACTTCTTCTTTGTTTTTAAATGTTCCATTTAGTTGAATTGCATTTTTATTAAGTAAATCTGTAATTTTCATTTCCTTCACATTCCTTTTAATTCTTAAATTTTGTTGAAAACTTTAATATTTTTTCAATATTGATATTTATTTTTTAAAAAATTTATATTATCTTTTTATTAATAATATAATCTATTAAATCTTTTCAATTTTAACTATTTGTAATAGTTTTTCTACATCTTTTTTTGTAGCTAATTCTTGACCAAATGCAGTTGCACTCCCTGATGCAATTCCATATTTTAGTGCTTCTAAATAATTATTGTTTTTAAAAAATCCTGATATAAATCCTGCTATCATTGAATCTCCAGAGCCTACTGTGTTTATCACTTTTCCTTTTGGAGCATTTGAATAATATGTTTCATTATTTTGTGTTAATAAAATTGCACCATCTTCCCCTAGTGATATTAATACATTTTTAGCTCCATTTTCTTGAAGTTTTTTGCCATAAAAAATTATATCTTCTTTATTTTCTATTTTTACATTAAATGTTTCTTCTAATTCTTGTTTATTTGGTTTTATTAATTCTGGTTCAAATCTTAATGTATTTACTAATAATTTTCGTGTTGCATCAACTACAAAAGGTATTTTTTTTTGATTTAATTCTTTACTTATTATTTCATAAATTTTCTCATTTATACATTTAGGTACATTTCCTGATAAAATAACTAAATCTTGTGATTTTATTTGATTTATTTTTTCTAATAATTTATCTATATCTTGTTTTGTAATTTCTGGTCCATTGCCATTTAATGCTGTTTCTATAAATTCCTGTATATCTATATTTTCTTCTTTTTTTATATATTTACAATTGTCTTTTAAATTACTACTATTTTTTTCTAAAACAATTTTTTGACTTTCTATATTTTTTATTTTGTTTATTGAAGAACTAATTTTTACATTTATTCTAGTATTTCCTTTTTGTACTTTTATAAAATCTGTTTTTATATCATGTTCTTTTATTATTCTCTCTAGTTCATCTCCTGTAAATCCTGCTATAAAAGAAATTGCTGTATTATCTATTTCTAAGTTTTTTAATACAATCGAAACATTTAGACCCTTTCCTCCTGCTAAAATTTTTTCTGTTATTGTTCTATTTACTTTACCAATTTCAAAATTATCAACTTGTGTTATATAATCTAAAGCAGGATTAAATGTAATTGTATATATCATTTTTATCCTCCATTTTTTAAGAAATTATATAATATATATTTTTCTATTTTATTCTATTATTAACATTTTTTTATTTTCTATTAAATTTTTTTATTGTAATCTTGATATTACTATTTTTCTATTGTTGTTATTGTTGCTATTGTCGCTATTGGGGTCGGTCCCTTTTTTCGTTGGGGTCGGTCCTCTTTTTGTCTATGGTCAGTTCTAAAATCAAACCCAATATATAAATTGTTTTTTATACCTTGTGTGTCGCAACCTACAAAAAAATTTCAATATGTAGGTTGCTCCAAATCGCATTCGCTACGCTCATTTGGTCGCTTACGCGGTATTACAAAACAATTTATATATTGGGTTTGATTTTAGAACTGACCATAGACAAAAAGAGGACCGACCCCAACAAAAAAAGGGACCGACCCCAACAAAAAAGGGACCGACCCTAACAAAAAAGGGACCGACCCTAACAAAAAAAGGGACCGACCCTAACAAAAAAGGGACCGACCCCAACAAAAAAAGGGACCGACCCCAACAAAAAAGGGACCGACCCTAACAAAAAAGGGACCGACCCTAACAAAAAAAGGGACCGACCCCAACAAAAAAAGGGACCGACCCTAACAAAAAAGGGACCGACCCTAATAATCATAAAAAAAAGTGGCTAAAAGCCACTTTTTATTCGTTCTCATTAAAAGGTATAAATTTGTTTACTATACTTCCTGCTGAAACTTCTTCTATATTTCCATCTGTTCTAAATAATGCATATGATGAATTAATTTTATTTTCTACTAATTGTTCAACCTCATCTTGTGTTGAATGTTCTGCTAAGACTAATTCACTTATTAATATTTGTTTTGCATTATATAACATTTTCTTTTCTCCTGTTGATAATCCTTTTTCTTTTTGTTTGAAGCTTAAGTTTCTTACAACATCTGCAATTTCATAGATATTTCCACTTTTAATTTTATCCATGTTTTCTCTATATCTTTTGTTCCAATTCTTTTCCATTTCTGTTTCATCTTGTTCTAATATAGAAATAACTTTATCTGCCTCTGTTTTTCCGATAACATCTCTTATTCCATGTTCTTTCGCAGTTTCTGTTGGTACCATAACTCTAACTTCACCAGGCATTTCTAATATATAATATGATTGTTTTTTTCCCATTACTTCTTTTTCTTCAATTGATACGATACTTCCTGCTCCATGCATTGGATAAACTACTTTATCACCTATATTATACATGTCTATTCACTCCTCCTAGAAAATATATTTTGGTATATTTCAATCATAAAATATTATTTTATAGATTTTTTCAACCTCTTATATTATATCACAAAAAATGGCAAAAGTCAAAGGCTTTGCCATTTTTTTATAATTTTTTTACTAATTTAAGAATTTGTAGATCCAAATCCTCCTGTTCTTTCTGCATTTGCATTATCATTGTCTACTAATAAATATGGAGTAAATATTGCCTGGCCAATTCGTTCACCTTTTTTAATTTCTATATCTTCATCTTTTATATTATAAAAAGCAAACATAATATGACCATCATTTTCTGCATTTCCATAATAGTCTTTATCTATTATTCCTACACTATTCGCCATTATTAATCCTTTTTTCCCTGGGTTAGAGCTTCTATTTACTAACATTAAATATTCATTATCTTGCATATAGGCTTTTACTCCAGTTTTTATTATTGTAGGTTTCATTCCTTTTTTAAAACTTGGAATTATAACATCTTCTGCTGCTTCTATATCATATCCTGCAGAAAATTTTGTTTTTCTTTCTGGCAAATTTATGCCTTTATCTTCAAATCCTTTTGCTATTTCAAATCCTCTTATCTTTTTCATTTCTTCTTCCTTTTCCTTACTAATTTTATTTTCCATTAACATTAATCATTCCTGTACTACTAGCAGAGATTACATATTGTCCTGCATTAGAGAAACTTAAAAATGAACTTTTTAAAGTTTGAGCTTGTGTTTCATTTGTATTTTTTACATCAACAACAATTCTATCTCCTTCTTTAAGTACAATTTTTCCAGTTCCACTTGTTGTTCCAACATTTAACTGATTTAAAACTTGTGTTGTATAATCTGAATAATATACATTTTCTCCTATTTTAGTATAATTCGCTTGAGTTGTTTTCTTCCCTGGGTTTTCATCCAAATGCTGGATTTCTATGTCTATATCATATGTATTTCCTGTTGCTGCAAGTTTATCTTCAAAATCTTGATATTTAGCATTTGTTAATACACCCGTATTTTGAATATCTGTAACAAATTCATTTACAATTAATTTTACATTTTCTTGAACTACATTATCATTTCTTGAAGCTAATGTAACTAATGGTGCAACTAATAGTAAAGCTGCAGCTGCACACAAAGCAATTACAGTTGTTGCTGTGTTTTGCATAAAAATCACTTCCTTTCAATATTTAAATTTTATATTTTGTCAAAATATATTCCAATCCTTTTGAAAATTCTTTTAGCATAACTGTTTTAATTGATGTATTTTTATCTTTTATATATTCATCCATACTCTGTTTTAATATTTCGATATTTTCCTTCTCTTCTATAAGTTTTGGTCCATTTTTTTCTACTCTATTTATTAGTTTATCTTTTATTGTAAATAAATCCTCATTACTTACATATAACAATCTTTGTAAAACTAATCTTGGATCTTGGAATTTAAATATCGGAACATCCATACAATTAGCATCAAATTTATCATAAAATGTTTCCATTTTCATTGGGATATTTTTGAAAATATCTTCTGCTAAACTACTAAATAATTTTTCTTTAAGTTTATCATTTAATTTATAATATTCTTGTAAAATGTCTTCCATATCTTCTTGTTTTTGATCTATAGCTATTTTTTCTAATTCTTCATCAATATTATCACAATATTCTGATTTTTCTAATACTAAATTCATCCCATCTATAAAAATATTTTTTATAGTTTGTAATTTATATGGAATTAATTTTTTATTTATAAAATATGAAAAATATGCATATAATTTAACATTATCTACTAAATTTACTTTTCCATTTTTTACTTCTTTAATAATATCATTTATTACTTTTAAAAATTCATCATCTGGTATTTTCCAATATTCTTCTGTTAATAATTTTTTATATGCGGGCATATTTACTGTATCAGAAGTTTTTTGTATTTCATCCATATCATTTTTTAATAATTTCATATCTAAAATTCTTGTTCTTACATAATATTCAATAAATTTAAAGAACTTATAATCAGCTTTAAAATTATAATAATAATTATTATCAAATTCTTTTATATAAAATTGACTATTATCCATTAAGACTCTTGATGATACTAATATTGATTTATATTCTTCATTATTTTTTATATCCACAAATTTGTTTTTAGTAACTTTACCTGCTTTTATTTCATATGAAACTGCAATTGTAAATATAAGCATTGTTTGCATTACTCTATTACTTATATTAGGATATTTTTGTACTACTGTTTTATATATCCTTTGAAAATCTTTTAATGAATGTTTTAATATTCTTAAATTTCTTGTTCCACTTTTATTAAATGTTGATATTATTAAATTTGTATTTGCTTTTAAAAATCTTAAATATTCTTTGTCTGATTCATACCTCATTAATACTCCATTTATTATATAATCAAACTTTGGAGCATATTCAAATGTTTCGCCTATAAGCTTTTCTTTTATTCGTTCATATTCATTTGCCTTATCAAATACATTTTCAATTTGATCTTTTATTTTTTCTACCATTGGTTTATCATTTGTAAGTAGTTCTCCTTTTTTATCTAATAAATATGTTGCAATAAAAGTTTTCATTTCTAAATTGTTACTTTTTAATTTAGTAGATAGTTCTTTTTCATTACAGATAATAATTGTTTTTATGTGGTCATGTTCAACAAAATTATTAATATATCCTAAAATATCTATAACGTCAACATTGGCTCTTTCTAAATCATCAAAACATAAAACTTTGTCATCTGTTGAAAAAAATTCTTCATAATCTATTTTTCCTTCATTTGCTGATATTCCAAATAAATTTGCCATATCTAATCCTGTTTTTGCATATTCTGGTATTGCCATCTCTTTATGTTGATTCATAAACTTTCTTAAATTTTTATCCATTAATTGGGTTGTTTCTATAAAAATTTTTTTGCTTATTTCTTCAAGATTAGAAATTCCATATAAAGACATATATATTGTTGTATAACGTTTTCCATTAAAATTTAATGAATCTATTTTTTTTCTAATTTTGTTATTCCAAAAATATGTTTTTCCTGAGCCCCATTCGCCATTTATCATAATAGCATAATCTGTATAATCAGCTCTTATATAGTCTAATATACTTTCAACTAAGTCTTCCATGTAGTATTTCCTTTCTTTACTTAATCTTTGGCAAAAGTAAGTATTCCTAAATCTTCTTTTTTTATTCCACTTTTTGCAAAAACTTTGCAACATTCATTCAATGTACTTCCTGTTGTATATATATCATCAACTAATAATATTTTTTTATTTTTTATATTATCTATATTTTTAGCACTGTATACACCTTTTATATTTTGTATTCTTTCTTCTTTATTTAATGTACTTTGTGGCAAAATATCTTTAGTTTTATATAATATACCATTTTGAATTTCTATTTGTAAAATATTTGAAATACATTGTGCAATTAATTGACTTTGATTATAGCCTCTTTTGAGTTTTCTTTTTCTACTCAAAGGTACTACTATAATTATATCATACTTTTTTATTTTTTCCAATTTTTTTTGATTTTTTTCTAAAAAATATTCAATTGTCTTGTAAATATATGGTTTTTTTTCAAATTTTAACTCTAAAATTAATTTTCTTGCAAAATTTTTATATTTAAAGAAATAATATTGTTCAATGAAAAAATTATTTTTTGATTTAATTTTTTTGAATTCAAACTCTTTTTGTAATTTTTCTCTACATTCATAACATAAAAAATTTTTGTTTTCTTTTCCACATATTCCACACATTGGTGGATAAAATGCATCTAAAATTTTTGAAATAATTTTTTTATTATATTTCGTTTTGTACCTCCTAATAATTTTAAAAGAACAATAGCGGACTTTTTTAGATATTTTATATGTTTATAACATTTTAAAGTCCGCGTTATTGTTCGTGCACCAAATTTTACAAAGTAAAATTTGTGTGCATCCGTTTGAGCGAAGCTCTTTTCTTGTATAGGAAAAACTTGATTTTCTTTTAAAAATAAAATTTTTATATTTAACATTTTATTTTAACTTTTAGTTGCGAAAACTAAAGTTTCATATTGTTTCCTATACAAGAAAAAGTTTTATATACAATTATTTAGTTAATTAAAGCAATTTTATTAAACTTCCATAATAATTGGTATAATCATAGGATTTCTTTTTGTTTTTATTGATAAATAATCTCTTAAATTATCTTTAACAGATGTTTTTATTGTTGACCAGTCTCTAATTCCTCTTTCTTCACACTTAGAAACCTCATGTTTTACAACTGTTTTTACTTCTTCCATTAAATTTTCTGATTCTCTTACATATACAAATCCTCTAGAAATTACATCTGGTCCAGCTACAACCTCCCCTGTTTGAGAATCCATTGTTAAAACAATAACTATTAATCCATCTTGGGCAAGATGTTGTCTGTCTCTTAGTACTATATTTCCTACATCTCCAACACCTAATCCATCAACTAAAACTCTACCACTTGGAACTGTTCCTGTATATTTACATTCATCTTCATTCATTTCAAGAACTCGTCCATTAACTAACATAAATATATTATCATCTTTTATTCCCATTAATTGTGCTGTTTCAGCATGTGCTCTTAATTGCCTATATTCACCATGAACAGGTATAAAGTATTTTGGTTTAGTTAAAGCTAATATTAGTTTTTGTTCCTCTTGGCATGCATGTCCTGAAACATGTACATTTGCAAGTGCACTATATACAACCTCTGCTCCTAATTGCATTAAATCATCTATTACTTTTGATACATATTTTTCATTTCCTGGTATTGGTGTTGCAGAGATTATTATTAAATCATTTTGTGTAATAGTTATTTTTCTGTGGTCTCCAGCTGCCATTCTAGTTAGTGCTGACATTGGCTCTCCTTGACTTCCTGTTGTAATTATAACTAATTGTTCGTCTGTATATGTTCCCATCATGTCTATATCTATAAATAGGTTGTCAGGACATTTTATATATCCTAATTCCATTGAAGTATTTATAATATTTATCATACTTCTTCCACATACAGCTATTTTTCTTCCATATTTTACTGCAGAATTAACTATTTGTTGAATTCTGTGTACATTTGAGGCAAATGTTGCTACTACAATTCTTTTATGGCAATTTTGAAATACTGTATCAAACATTTCTCCAACAGAACTTTCTGACATTGTAAAACCTTTTCTTTCTGAGTTTGTACTGTCTGACATTAATGCTAATATTCCTTGATTTCCTAATTCTGCAATCCTTCCAAAGTCCATTAATTGTCCATCTATTGGGGTATAATCAACTTTAAAGTCTCCTGTATGCAATATTGTTCCAATTGGTGTTGTTATTGCTAACATAACAGAATCTGGAATACTATGAGAACTACGTATAAATTCAATTTTAAAGTATTTTCCTAATTTAATTGTATCTCCTTGATTTACTATGTGCATTTCTGTACTTCTTAATAATTTATGTTCTTCTAGTTTGTTACTAATTAATCCAGCAGCTAATCTTGTAGCATATATTGGAGTATTTACTTGTTTTAAGAAATATGGTATTCCTCCTATATGGTCTTCATGTCCATGTGTTATTACTAAACCTTTTAGTTTTTCTTTATTTTTTATTACATATGTTATATCTGGAATAACTAAATCTATTCCTAACATATCATCTTCTGGAAATGAAAGTCCACAATCTACAACAATCATTTCGTCTTCATATTCAAAAACAGTTATGTTTTTTCCTATTTCATGTAAACCACCTAATGGTATAATTTTTAAGTTTGATTTTTTGAAAATACTTTTCTTTTCTTCTAATCTTTTTTCTATATTTTCTATTTCTACCTCTTTTTCTTTAATTATTTTTGTTTTCCTTTTATTATAATTTCTTTTTGGCTTTATTGCCTCTTCATTTTTAAAATCATTATTTTTATGATAATTTCTCTTATTTTTTCTTATTTTTTCAACTAAATTATTTGTAGAATTATCTTCTACAATTTTATTTTCATTTGTCATAATATATAATTCTCCTCTCTTTTTTATTTTTGTTGTATCAAAATTAGAAAATATATTTTTATATTTAAAATTGTATTTTCACTTTGAGACTAAGTAACTTAAAGTTTAATATTGTTTCCTAAATGTATAAATAAATATAGAAAAACTAAATTTGTTTATCTATATTTAATTCTCTTTATTTAATTATCTCTTCTAATTATTTACTATTTTTTTCTTTTAATACAATAATCCATAAATCTTTTATATTAATTTGTTTTATCTCTACATAATTAATTTTATTTTTAAAATTTTAAAAAATAGATAATTGTATTTTTATAATCTCTTTACAACACGTTTTATATTATAACATATTTTTAAATCTCTGTCAAATGAATAATTTTCTAAATTTTGTAAATACTGTCTAAAAACATTGTAATTTTCTTAATTATAATTATTTTATATAATTATTTTTATTAAGGTTATAGGCTATCCTTTTTTTAAAACCTAAATATTTCTATGTAAGGATATTTTAAATGGAAAACACAAAAATTGGTAATAAAGAAGCTATTGCTCTTTTAGTAACTATTACATTTAATCAATTAATTATAAATGGTTCGAAAGCAATATTAAATACTACATCTTCTGCATCTCTTTTAAATATACTTTTCATTAGTATTATTGTTATTCTATTTACTTGTGCTATTTGCTTTTTCTTAAATAAGTTTCCTGCTTTTGATTTAATAGATATTTCTAAATATTTAGGTGGAAATTTTTTAAAATGGATTATTGGATTATTATATATCACATATTTTATAATATTTTCAGGAAATTTATTATATTTATTTTCTACGTGTTTACAAATTATCTATTTTCCAGTAACATTATTATTTTTTATAAGACTTTTTTTTATAATTGCCGCTATTATTATTTGTCTATTTAAAAATAATGCAATATATAGAAGTACTTTTGTACTATTTCCTATTTTAGTTATTAGTACTTTATTTTTATTTATTTCTGATATTCAATTTTTTGATGTTGAAAATATTTATCCAATGTTTGGATATGGTATTTTTTCCACTTTTGTAAGTGGATTAAGTAATTTATTGATTTTTCAAACTTTAGCTTATATATTTTTTCTACCCCCAATAATGAAAAATCCTTCAGAAATAAAAAAAATAACAATTACATCAATTATAATATCTTCTTTATTTATTTTACTAACTATTTCAACTATATTATTTACTTTTAATGCTCTTGTAGAAATAGATGAATTACTTCCTTTATATTCTGCAGTTAGATATATTGATTATGGTTCATTTTTTCAAAAAATGAATTCGATATTTTTACTAATTTGGATTATGAGTTTTGTAAGTTATTTGGGAATTACTTTAAAATTTTCTAGCAATATTTTAAAAAAATTATCTTTAATAAAAACTGATTCTATTTTTATTGTTATTTTAGGTATTCTACTGTTCTTTGCCTCTGGATGGCAAAAAACATATGCTTCTTCTATACTTTTTGCACAAGGCGTTTTAAAATGGTCATTTTTTATTCTTATATTTGGAATTAGTTTTTTAATATTAATTTTTGCTTATTTAAAACTAAAATATTTCAAATCTAAGAATAAATAAAACTACACTTATTAAAAAATTTAAATTATTAGATGAAAGGATCTTTTATATGAATAAAACTACAATTTGGATTTTAATATTTTTTATCTTTCTATTCTTTTTTATATATGGCTTTTCTAATTCATATATTTCCCATAATTTAAGTAATTTAGCATATGTTTTTTCTTTAGGAATAGACAAAGGAGAAAATGCCAATTTTAAAATTACTGCTCAATTTACAAAAAATTCTGCAATTTCCAAAGGAAATTCTTCTGATGATTCTTCTAATTTTGTTCTTACTTCTTGTGAGGCAGATTCTATTTTTAATGGAATTAATCTTATAAATAGTTATATTGGTAGAGAAGTTAATTTAGCACATTGTAGTGTTGTTGTTTTTTCAAAAGAAATTGCAGAACAAGGCATTTCTGAAGAAATCTATAGTTTAATTAATAATGAAGAAATTAGACCAGATGCAAATCTCGTTGTTAGTAATTGTTCAGCTTATGATTATATTAATAATGTAAAACCTAATATAGAAACTTTGACTAGTCATTATTATGAAACATTCTCTATTACAAGTAAATTTACTGGTTATATTGCAGATATTACAATAGGTAATTTTTTTAATGATCTTTCTGGAAGAAGTGGTGATTCTACAGCAATATTAGGTGGTCTTAATTTAACTGCAAGAGAAAATGATTCTTCATCAGGAAATTCTTCTCAAAGTTCTGTAGAAGATGAAGAATCATCAAAAAGCTCTTCAAACAGTTCAGAAAGTTCATCATCAGAAAGCTCTGAAAATAGTTCTTCAGAAAGTTCTTCTAACACTTCTAAAGTACAAAATTCAACATCATCAGATATTATAACTTCTTCAGAAAATTTAATTGCTGGAAATAGTTCTATATCAGGTGGGCGTGGTACAGAAAACTTAGGTCTTGCTGTTTTTAAAAATGATAAATATTGCGGAGAATTAACTGTTTCTGAAACAATTTCTCATTTACTTATTAATAATAAAATAAGTACTTGTGTTGTTTCTATTGATAACCCTTTAAAAGAAAATTCTAAAATCGAAATTCAAATTTCTCCTAAGAAAAAGTCTAAAATAACTACTAATATTGAAAATAATAATTTAAAAATTAATGTAAAATTGAATCTAGTTGCTGATATTATTTCTTTAGATAGAGAAACAGATTATGAAAATAATTTTATTTTAGAAAAAGTTTCTGAAGCTACTAGTTCTTATTTTAAAAATGAATTAAATAAATATTTTAATAAAGTCTCTAAAGAATATTCTGTTGATATTGATAAATTTTGCTTGTCAACTCTTAAATATTTTCCAACAGAAAAAGATTTTTATAATTTTAATTGGGACGAAAAATATAAAAATGCAGAATTCTCTGCAGATGTAGATGTAAATGTTGTTTCAAGCCTTCTTGTAACACAAACATAATATTAGTTGTATATATATCTTAAAAGACATATAATCATAGCAAAAATACTTTAATAGCCTATAAACTTCTTAAATGTTTATTGCTTTTTTATAAAAAATAGTGTATATTAAATATCAATAGAAATAAAATAACAGTTTTATTTAGCTGTTAACTTCAATAATCGAACATGTAAAAAAAGCTTGTTATAACTAACTTAAAGAAAGGAATGAATTTTTGTGGAAACAATAACATTTACATCTCACAATGAATCTGAAACAAAAGATTTTGCAAAAAAACTTGCTAGCAAGTTAAATATAGGTGATATTATAGTCTTATCTGGAGAATTAGGTTCTGGCAAAACAAAATTTACAGAAGGTTTTTTAAGTTATTTTGGATTAGAAAATGAAATTTCTAGTCCAACATTTACTATTGTAAATGAATATAAAAACAGTAAAGCAACTATTTTTCATTTTGATGTATACAGATTAGAAAATATAGATGAATTTTATGCAATTGGAGGAGAAGAATATTTTAATTCTGGAATATGTATTATTGAATGGGGAGAAATTATAAAAGATGCTCTTCCAAAAGAATATATAGAAATTACTTTAAAAAAAGACTTATCTGATGAAAATATTAGACTTTTGAACATTAATTTAATTGGTGAAAAATATAAGAACTTTAAGTTTTAACCTAAAGTTCTTATATTTTACTCTCCTCTACCTTCTGGCAAAGCATTTGGTAATTCAATTTTAATTCTAATTTTAAATATATATGAGAAAGCTCTTGCAATCTTTGTTTTCTTAAATTTTTGCCATAATGATGGTTTTTTATCAAATAAAATAGCTTCTTTATATTCTTCTATTTCATTATCTTTTTGATATTCATCAACTAATTCTCCTAAATCTTGTTCTTTCTTTTCTTCTGTTTCTACTACTTGAGAAACTGGTTGTTTTGGTTGAGATTTATTTTCTGCTATTTCTTTTGTTTTTTCTTCAACAATAGGTTCTATTTTTATTTCATCAGCAACTTTTTCTTCTTTCTCAGCTTTAGAATCAACTTCCATTTCTATTGGTTTTGGTATTACTTTTAGGGCATCAGCAACTTCGATTCCAATATAGCTTAAAGCTTTTGATCTATCTTCTATTCTTTCCATGTCAATTTCTATATGAAGATTTGTCTCTAAATTATTTACTCTAGCATTTAAAAGTTTTATTGCATCTAGATAATTTTGGTTTGTCTTTGTTTTTGCTTTTCCAACTATTCTTAATGTTTCTATAACATCAGAAGCAAATTTTCCTTCTTCTTCTACTTTATCTACTCTTTCTTTCCAATCTTCGTTTTTATTTTCTACAGCTTCAATTAAATCTTTAAGTTTTCCTGATAAAATAATATTTTCTTCCCTTTGTCTAATTAATTCTTCAACTTTTTTTGTATTTTCTTCAAATTGATTTGTTGCGAATTCTACTAATTCATAAGCAGTTTTATAAACACTTACTGGAAAATTCTTTTTCTTTGGATATTCTATTAAATAAGCTTTTATAGATTCAATCAAGTCTTTAAAATAAGTATCATCTTCAAATTGAACTATTTGCTTCTTACTTTTTGGATTTATTAATTTTTGTACTTTATCTATATTGGATAGTATTTTTTCCTCTGTAATTACCATTCGAACATTTACTATGCCAGATCTTCTTCTTGACATTGCAAATACCTCCTCTTCATGTGTGGTATATAAATTATTATTCTTTTTTATTATATACTAGTTTCCGTAAAACTACAAGTATTTTTGAGATTTTTTGTGTTACTTTTTCATTACAAAAATATTACAACTCGAAATATTGTTGTAATATTTTTGTAATTTTTTATTTTTTCTTATACTATCTTTTATGTCTTATTTTTCGTTTTTGCTTAAATATTGCAATTATTTATTTTGCTAGAACTTTTTTTAATTCTTCATGTCTTTTTATTTTTAATGTAGTTGTCTTTATTAAAGCTTCTTCTGTGATTACCATTTCTCTAACATATTTATATTTAGGCATTAATTTATTTACTTCTTTTACTTTTTCCCATAAAAATGTTTTAATATTTTCTTCTCCTTCTATATGATAAAGGTCTTTTATTAAATCTTTATCATATACAATTTCTGCACATACTTTAACATCTCCGTCATCTTCTTTTTTCTCATAAACAAAAGATTCTTTTATTCCTTCTACTTTATTTAATAATGTTTCTATTTCCTCTGGAAATACATTTTTACCATTATTTAATACTATAACACTTTTCTTTCTTCCTAAAATAAATATAAATCCTTCTTCATCTATTTTGGCTAAATCTCCTGTATGAAACCATCCATCAGGTTCTAATGCTTCTTTAGTTGCTTCTTCATTATTGTAATATCCAATCATTATAGATGGTCCTTTTGCCATTAATTCTCCTATGCCTTCGGAATCTGGATTATCTATTTTAACTTCTATACTAGGAAATTTTTTACCTATTGAACCTAATTTTCTACATTTTGGAGTTTCTGCTGCTATAACTGGTGATGTTTCTGTTAAACCATATCCTTGTTCAACATCAAAACCTAAATCATTAAATCCTTTTTCTGTTTCTGGGTCTAAAGCTGCTCCACCTGTTACTACTAATTTTAATTTAGGTCCTAAACTATCATGTACTTCTTTAAATAATTTTTTTCTTAAATCTATTTTTACTTTTAATAGTAAATTTGATATTTTCTTTCCTTTTTCTAATGTTGCTAATTTTCCTTTTTTCTCTATTTCTTTCATTACTTTTCTATATATAATATCAAAAACTGCTGGAACTGATATCATTGCTGTTATTCCATAATCTTTAATATTATTTGCCATGTGTTTTACGCCTTCACAAAAAACTATACATGAACCTATTGAAATTGGATATAAAAATCCTACTGTACATTCAAACACATGATGTAATGGTAAAAATGATAGTAAAACATCTTCTTCATTTAAATCAAATCTTTGAGTAATATCCATTATATTTGTAACTAAATTTTTATGTGATAACATTACTGCTTTAGACATTGCTGTTGTTCCTGATGTAAATAACATTATTCCCATTTCTTCTGGATTGATTTTTGCTTCTAAATAGCTATTATCTCCATTTTTAATTAATTTTTTTCCTTTTTCTACTAAAACTTTTTGTGAATATATTCCATTTGTATTTTCTTCTAAATCCATTGAAATAAAATATTTTAAATTTGTATTTTTCTTTTCTCTTAGTGTATTCATTATATTGTCATATTTTTTTGAATAAAATATTGCTTCTACTTGTGAACGAAGAACTAAATTTTCTAGTTCATTATCTGGTAAAGCTTTATCTAATGGTACAACTACTCCCACTCCAGCAACTACAGCTAAATAAGCAAGTTCCCATTCATATCTATTTTCTGATATAACAGCAATTCTTTTATCTTTTAACCCCATTTGAATTAAAGCTGTTCCTAATGAATTTATTTCATCTCTGAATTCTTTATGTGTTATTTTTTTTGTTTTTCCTGGTTCCTCTGTTTTGAACATATAAGCTGGTCTATCTCCATATGCTTCTCCTGTTTGTTTTAACATATCTTTTAAATCTGTATATTTAAATGATTTAGATTTTGATTCCATTATTATTACATTCCTTTCTTTGATTAAATATTGCATAAATTTTTTAGGACATAATTTATTTCTTTTATAAAGCTTTATTTCTTAATCCATTTATAACTGTATTTTCATATTCATGATATAATTGCATTATATTCATATTTTGTCCTTCTCTTTTTTGGTAAACTAATGTAGAACATATTAATCCATATATTTCTGAGGCTATTGCTCTTGTATCTCCTTTTTTTATTTCACCTTTCTCGATTCCTTCTTGAACTATTTTTTCAATTTTTCCAATATATTGATAAATTAAATCTTGACACTTTTTGTTTCTTTCTTTAGTTCCCCAAAATTGACTTAATAATATTGTTATTATATTTTCATATTTTGCAACTATTTTTATTTGTATTAATACTATTGCTTTAATTTTATCAATATAATTATTATGTTTTGCAGTTTTTATATCTACACTATTTTGCAATAATTTTATTCCTTCTTCAATTAAAAAATTGAATATTTCTTCTTTACTTGAAAAATGATAGTATAATGTTCCTTTTGCAACACCAACTGTTGCTGTTATTTCTTCTATGCTTGTTGCATCATACCCTTTTTCTGCAAATAGTTTCATTGATGTTTCAAATATTTTTCTTTTCGTTTTATTCAATTTTACATTCATTCCTTTCATTAGGCATAAATTTGATTGAAATTTTCTCTATAAATAAAGCTCAAATATTTAAATAACAAATCTGAAATGCCCTATTTATATTATTCGTTCTTCAATTTTACATGTATATTATATAACGTATTTGATTTTTGTGCAAGATTTTTTTATTGTTTGACTTGTTTTTTTTAACATAATATTGTATAATTTTGCCATACTAACAGTAGAAAGAGGGAATTTTTATGACTAATTTAACAATTAAAGATTTATACAAAGATACAAAATGTTATGATAACAAAGAGGTTATTATTGAAGGATGGGTAAAAACTATTAGAGATTCAAAAACATTTGGATTTATTGAATTAAATGATGGTTCATTTTTTAAAAATGTTCAAATCGTTTTTAATGATAATTTATCTAATTTTGAAAATATCACAAAATTAACTATTAGTTCAACAATCAAAGTTACTGGAAAGGTTATAATTACTGAAAATGCAAAACAACCTTTTGAAATACAAGCAACTTCTATAGAAATAGAGGCACTATCACCTACAGATTATCCTCTTCAAAAGAAAAGACATTCTTTTGAATATTTAAGAACAATTGCACATTTACGTCCTAGAACAAATACATTTAATGCAGTTTTTAGAATTAGAAGTGTTACTGCATTTGCTATTCATCAATATTTTCAAGAAAGAGGTTATGTATATGTACATTCACCTATTATAACTTGTGCAGATTGTGAAGGCTCTGCAGAAATGTTTAAACTAACAACTTTTAATTTAGATGAAGAATTACCAAAAAAAGATGGAAAAGTTGACTTTTCTGAAGATTTATTCGGAAAAAAAGCTTATATTACAGGTTCTGGACAATTACATGGAGAAACTTTTGCATCTGCTTTTGGAAAAATTTACACTTTTGGTCCTACATTAAGAAGTGAAAATTCTAATACTAAAACACATGCAAATGAATTTTGGATGATTGAACCAGAAATATCTTTTTGTGATTTAAATGAATTAATGGATATTGAAGAAGATTGTTTAAAATATATTGTAAAAACTGTTATGGAAAAATGTCCAGAAGAAATTGATTTTTGTGATAATTTTATAGAAAAAGGATTAAAACAAAAATTAAATAAATTATTAGAATCTGAGTTTGTTAGAATTGACCATAAAGATGTTATTGATATTCTAAAAAAAGCAGATAGAACTTGGGAATTTGAACCTGAATATGGTGAAGATTTAGCCAAAGAACATGAAAAATATATTACAGAATATTTTAATGGTCCAGTTTTTGTTAAAAATTGGCCAAAAGATATAAAATCTTATTATATGAAATTAAATCCTGATGGAAAAACCGTTGCTGGTGTTGATTTAGAGGTTCCTGGTGCTGGTGAAATTATGGGTGGTTCTCAAAGGGAAGAAGATTATGATAAACTTGTAGCTCGTATGAAGGAAATGGGAATTGAACAAGAACCTTTATATTGGTATTTAGATTTGCGTAAATATGGTACAAATATTCATTCTGGGTTTGGTCTAGGTTTTGAAAGATTACTTATGTATATTACTGGTATAGAAAATATTAGAGATGTTATTCCATTTCCTAGAACTCCAAATAATTGTGATTTTTAACATTTCTTATAATAAAAACTTAATTTTTCTTTTGAAAATAAAATTTTTATATTTAAGATTTTGCTTTAAGTTGTATAATATAAAGTTTCATATTGTGTCCTATTCAATAACAAATATCAGTGAAGACAAAGATTATTTATATGGTTTTAGTACCAAAAATCTTCGTCTTCACTATATTATTATCTATATCTTCTACATGAATTACATGTTGAATTATTATTTTGTGTGCAAGTTATATTATCACCATTTATTTTTGCAATTATTTCCCCATCACTATTCAAAATAGTTAATCTTTGTGATGAATTGCAATTACTATTAGCTGTATTTATACAATTATTTAAATTTGAACTAATATTATTTACGCCATTATTATCATTACAATTATTTCTACCTCTTTCACCCATTCTTAAGCAATTGTTATTTCTAAAAAAGTTGCATTGTGAAAGTAAACAGTCTAATAAAGCTGATATAAAAGCTATTACAGCTAAAACTAATGCTAATATTATAAAAAATGTATTATTAGTTATTGCTGATATTAATAATAATACAGAAAAAACTATTAGTCCGACTAATATTGGACTATGTATTAATCTCTGCAAAAATATTCCAAATATTATAGATATCAATATAACAGAAAAAATCAAAAATAAATTCATAAAACTTTTAAATGTATATTATAATATACATTTACTCCTTTTATAACATATTTAGGTTTTTTTATGGTTACCTATAAACCTTTATAATTAATAAAACTATTTTTATAGATTTATAATCTCTTTTATTGAAATGTTATAAACTTATAAGATAGAACAATAGCGGACATTTTTAGACATTTTATATGTTCATAACATTTTAAAGTCCGCTATTGTTCTTTTCTATTATATTTTATGAATTTATATTTAATTTGTTACCATTATAAAAATACTTTATTTAAATTAATTCTTAGACATATTCAACATTAACTAAATACAAGCCATTTGGTGGCAATGTTTTTCCTGCATTTTCTCTTTTTCCTTCTTTAATAATATCTTCTATTTTTGAAGGCTCAATCTTTTCTAAACCAACTTCAACAAGAGTTCCTGCAATAATTCTTACCATATTATATAAAAAGCCATTTCCTGTTAGTTCTATAATAATTCTATCATCTTTTTCATATATTTTTGTATTATATATGATTCTAACACTGTTTTTATTACTTGTTCCACTTGCTTTAAAAGCTTTGAAATCATGTTCACCTTCAAAATATTTTATTGCTTTTTTCATTTTTTCAATATTTAATTTTTGCGGAATATGTGTTTCTAAATATCTATAAATTGCAGTTCCATATGGCGAATTATTTATTATGTATCTGTATGTTTTTCTTTTACAATTTAATCTGCTATGAAAGCGTTCATCAACTTCTTCTGCTTTTTTTATAATGATTGATTTTTTTAAATTAGAATTAATTGCTATAGCAAATTTTTCTATTGGTATTTCTGAGTTTGTTTTAAAATTAGCAACTTGACCTAATGCATGTACACCTGCATCTGTTCTTCCAGATGCATTAAGTTCTACTTCTTCTCCTGTTATATTTTTTATTGCCTGTTCTATTGTTCCTTGTATATTTAATTTATTAGGCTGTTTTTGCCATCCGTTAAAGTCTTTTCCGTCATATTCTATTGTTAATTTTATATTTCTCATTTTTTATTCTCCATTTTTTATTTATTATTTTTTTCAATTTGATTATAGCTGGTATCAACAAATACCAGCTACTATTTTTTATCTATATTATAAAAATTATTTTCTTTTAAGTTTATCAAAAAATTTCTTAATTTTATCAATTAATTTTGTTCCTTTATTTCTTGATTCTTCAATATTTGCAAATCTTTTTGTTACAATATTACTTATTAAAATCTTTTTTAATACATCTTCTCTAACATCAGCAATTAATGTTCCATCTTTTGCAACAGATACTTTTCCTGTTTCTTCAGAAACTATTATAGCTAATGCATCTGATTCTTTAGAAATTCCTATTCCAGCTCTATGTCTTGTTCCTAATTCTTTAGCTATGTCTTGGTCACTTGCTAATGGCAACATGCAGGCAGCTGCTGCAATTTTATTTTCACTTATTACTACTGCTCCATCATGTAAAGGGGTATTAGGAACAAATATATTTACAATTAATTGTGGGGACACTTCTGCATCCATTGGAATTCCTGTTGCAATTATGTCATTAATCTTAATGTCTCTTTCCATTACAATTAACGCTCCTGTATGGCTTTTTGCAAGTTCAAAAACAGCAATAACAACTTTGTAAATGTCTTCTTTTGTTCTTGTAACAATATCTTTATCAAAACCAAAAAATCTTGAAAATTTATTTGTTCCACCTAATTGTTCTAATGCTCTTCTTATTTCTGGCTGGAATATTATAATTATTAATATTACTCCCCAATCCATTATCATTGATAAAATAAAATTCAATATATATAAATTAAGTACTTTGCTTAATAAAGTTGCAATTACTAAAAAAGTTATTCCTTTTATCAACTGCCAAGCTCTAGAGCCTTTTACTATTTTTATTAATTCATAAGCTAATAACAAAACTATAGTTATATCTATTATTACAGATACTAATTTTATTGGATATTCTTGTAAGCTTTGTATATAAGATAAAATATTTTGTTCATAAAATGTATGCACTATTTCTCCTAAATTTAACATTTTTTCTCCATTCTTTTTTACAAATAATCTATATTAACTAATTTTGAAAGTTAGATACTAAATAATATATAAAAGTAGAACATGAAGGTATTATAATTAGTGCTAATACTATAACAGCCATAACTTTTGTTAATATCTTTTTTTTATCTATCTTTTTCATCTTATTTTCTTTGTTTTTCATCATTTTTCGTCCCTTATATAATATATTTAGGTTTTTAAAAAGGGTTTACCTATAAACCTGTTTTTTATTGTATTTTTATATACATAATTATTATAACAGAAGTATTTAGAAAAATCAAAGTTTTTTTGAATTAAATTTTCCAAATTTCAAGAACTTTACTTTTTGCATATTCAATAATATCTTCTTTATTTGTATGCAAATATGCTAATACTTCATTTTCTTTTACATAATCTCCTGTTTTTTTGTTTAATATTATTCCTGCATTTTTATCTATTTCATCTTCTTTTCTTATTCTACCAGCTCCTAATATACAAGCTAATTTTCCTACTTCTTCTGCATCTAAATCTTTTATTATTCCATTTGTTTTACTCTTCACTGGTATAATAAATTGAGCATTTTCAAATTTACTGGTATCATTTATATATGAAATATCTCCACCTTGGTTTTGTACCATTTGAAGTAACTTATCATATGCCTTACCATTTATAATATTTTCAATAATCATGTCTTTATTTTTTTCTAAATCTTGTCCTTTATCTGCAAGTTTTATTATATTTGCACCTAATTCAAATACAACATCTTTCAAATCTTTAGGCATAAATCCTTTTAAGAAATTTATTGCTTCTTTAACTTCTAATGAATTTCCAACTGCCATTCCAAGAGGCTCATTCATTGGGGTAAAAATACATACAACTTCTATCCCTGCTAAATTTCCTATTTTAGTCATTAGCTCTGCTAATTTTTGTGCCTCTTCTTGTGTTTTCATAAATGCACCTTTTCCAACAGTTACATCTAAAACAATTTTATTAGCTCCACCTGCAATCTTTTTACTCATTATACTTGATGCAATTAATGGAATACTATCAACACAGGCAATTGTATCTCTTAATGAATATATTTTTTTATCTGCTGGAGCTAAATTTAGAGTTTGCCCTATCATACTTATTCCTATTTTTTTAACATTCTCTATAAAGTCATTTATTGGTATATTTGTTCTATATCCTGGTATAGATTCTAGTTTATCTACAGTACCTCCAGTAAAACCTAGTCCTCTACCAGACATCTTAGCAACTGGTATTCCTAATGATGCAATAATTGGCAGTAAAATTATAGACACTTTATCCCCAACTCCACCTGTACTATGTTTATCAACAATATTTTCTCCTAATTTTGATAAATCTAAAACATCTCCAGAATATGCCATTGCTATACTTAAGTCTGTTGTTTCTCTTTCATTCATTCCATTAATATATATAGCCATTATCAATGCAGAAGCTTGATAATCTGTAATTGTTCCTTTTGTATATTCTTTAACAAAATATTCTATTTCTTCTTTTGTTAATTCCTTTTTATCTCTTTTTTTTGAAATAATATCTAATATATTCACAATCTTTCATCCTTTTTAAATATTTTGTATACTATCTAATGTATAGTTGTTTTGATATCCTTTTGTATTTATTACTTGTACTTTTGATGTATATTCTTCATCAGCTGTATCTAAATCTGTTGTATATCCAACTATATAATATCCTGTATCTTCTTCACTTTTTAATTCCTTTAATCCTAGTGAAACTAGTGTATCTGTATCCAAATAATAATATTCATATCCATATTCTTGAACTCCCAAATCATTAAATATTTGCTCAATCTCTGGATTATCTGATAGCTTTTTACCAATTAAATATTGTTTTTTTAATTCTTCTATAGTTGCTGTATCATTAGGATCTACTGTTTGTAATTCAAAATTATATTGTTCTAAATTTCCTTTAAGTGTTGCCTGTATTAGTAACATATTTGTTACTAAATCTTGTATTTTTGTTTCTGTTATAATACTATTGCCATAATACATTGTAACTGATGCAAGTACTATTAAAATAATTATCATAATTGTTAATGATATTAATGTTATTCCTTTGTTTTTTCTCATATTTTTATCCTTTCTTTTCTCATATATAATTTTAAATAAAATGTTTTATAAATGTTTTTCTGTGAATTGGACTTGGACCATATTCTTTTAATGCCTTAATATGTATTGATGTTCCATATCCTTTATGTGATGCAAATCCATATTGTGGATACACTTTATCCCATTCTCTCATTATTCTATCTCTTGTTACTTTTGCAATAATTGATGCTGCAGATATTGAATAACATTTTGCATCACCTTTAATTATTGATTCATATGGTACTCCTAATGTGTTTATTTTTGAAAGAGCATCTACTAAAATTATATCAGGTTTTTGTATTAATTCTTCTAATGACATAGTAAGTCCTTTTTTTGTTGCATTTAGTATATTGATTTCATCTATTTCATCTTGTCCGATTATTCCAACTCCATAACTTATTGCTTCTTCTATTATCATATCATATAGTTTTTCTCTCTTTTTTTCTGACACTTTTTTCGAATCATTAATTCCTTCTATCATAGAATTCTCTGGTAAAATAACACTTGCAACAACAACTGGTCCAGCAAGAGGACCTCTTCCTGCTTCATCAATACCACATATATATTTAAATCCTTTTTTTCTTAATTCGTTTTCATATTTTTTTAAAGTTATTAATCTTTCTTCTTCCTTTTCTTTCATGTTATAATAATTTTTGATTTGTCCTTTCACATACTTATACTAATTTTTAATCTTTTTAAATTAATATTCATAATAATAATTATTAAATTTTTATTTTAAATATTATTTAAAGATATTTTATAATAATTTGTATAAAATATCAATATAATTTACTTTGCTTTCACAAAATTTTCACATTCATAATGTATTCTTATAATAATAAAAAAGCAAAATAATATTGATATTATTTTATACATACTTATTTTGCAAAAAACATTTTTGGGGAGGTCTTATTTATGGACGGAAATAATAATGGATTTGAAGTTATTTCTAGTAAAACTTTAAATTCTGATTTTAAAAAGAAAAATAATTTTAATTTTGGTAAAAACATATTTTTACCATTTGTTAGTGGTATTGTAGGATGTTCTGTGGTAATTGGAACATGTTTTGGTATTCCAAGTATTAAAGAAAAATTAATTGGAAAAACCACTTCTGTTCAAACATCAACTTCAACAGCTAATGGTACAACTACAAATCTAGTATCACTTTCAAACTTTTCTAATACGGCTGTTTTTGCAGCAAATAAAATTCTACCATCAATTGTTGGTATTGAAGTTAATTATAGTGTTACAACAAATTCATTTTTTGGATTTGGTTCACCTCAAACTGCAACAGCAAAAGCAACAGGTTCTGGAATCATCATTAGTGAAGATGGATATATAGTTACTAATAATCATGTTGTAGATACTACTTCTACTTCATCTTATTCATATTATGAACTTTCAGAAGCAACTTCAATTAAAATAAAATTGAATAGTGAAACATATGGTAATGATGCTACTTTTGATGCAACAGTTGTTGGTCAAGATTCTCAAACTGATTTAGCTGTTTTAAAAATTGAAAAAGATGGTCTAACTCCTGCTGAATTTGCTGATTCAGACCAAGCCGTTGTTGGAGAATTTGTAATGGCTGTTGGTAGTCCTCTTGGATTAGACACAACAGTTACTCAAGGTATTATTAGTGCTGTAAACAGACAAGTTGAATCTGATGGAGTTGTTTATACATGTATTCAAACAGATGCTGCTATCAACTCTGGTAACAGTGGTGGTGCATTAGTAAACAGTGATGGTCAAGTTATTGGTATTAATACTTTAAAACTTTCTGGTTCAGGTGTTGAGGGTATAGGATTTGCTATTCCAATTAATTCAACTCTTGATGTTATAAATCAATTAATTGATCATAAAAAAGTTTTAAGACCTTATATTGGTATAACTGGTATTAATATTGATGAGGAACTATCTAAAAAAGAAAATTTAGAAATTGGTGTTTATGTAAAAAGTGTTGAAGATTTCTCTCCTGCAGAAAAAGCTGGTGTAAAACCTGGTGATGTTATTATAAAAGCTGATGGAAAAGATGTTGAAGATATGGATGACTTAGACGAAATTAAAAATTCTCATCAAATTGGAGAAACAATGACTCTAGTTGTTACTAGAAATGGTGAAGAACGTGAACTTACTGTAACTCTAGAAGAAACTCCTTAATTATATGTTATTTAAATTAAGCTAGTATTGAATTAAGCCTTTAATTCAATACTAGCTATACTTTTTAACCAAAAATTTGTTACAGACAATAACAATTTTTTAAATTACAACGATAAACAAAAACATTTTATTATTTTGTTCTTTAAGAAAATTTAATATATTAATAATAAATAAATTTTGAGAATTAAAATTTTGCATTTTCTTGAATTTTCACTTTCAGTTCACACAAAGAACAAATTTGGTTGGTATATTATATATAGTCAGTAAGCTTAATAAAGTAAAAACTGATTAAAACAAACATCCCCTTTTATTTTCGAAAAAGACCTAAGTTTTAAAACTTAGGTCTTTTTTAAGTAACTATAATTTTTTTGATTACCATATTTAGATATGTTTTGGAACCGACCCCAAACACTTAGGTCTGTTTTAGAGCCGACCCTAGACATCCATATTTATAATACTACTATATCCATTTCACTTGTATTATTTTGATTACCATATGCAAATATAACATATAATGCATTATCTTCTCCTATAAAGAATTCTGTTATATTATCTATATCATAAATTTCATCACTAGAATTTCTTGGATATACAGAATATCCTAATTGTGACATATTTTTAACTTCATTTTCTATTTCTTTAATTTCTGCATTTATTTTTCTACTAGCATCTAATCTAGATACTGATTTTAATTCAAGCATATCTTCAAATGAAACTTCTTTTTGATTTATTAAATCATAATTATATGTTTGTACAATATCTCTTGCAGGATTTTCTCCTTCTTTTAAATTTGCTCTTATTACTAATGATAATATATTATTTGTTATATATGAACAATAATTTACAGAATAAATTATATTTTGCTTTTGTGTATTTAAAATATCTCTAGCTTTTTTTTCAAAAACTTCTTTAATTTCATTATTAAATCCATCTATTACTGAATTTTGAATATTAATATATGGAATATTAACATCTAAATTATAATCACTAATTTTATTATTTTTATCACTATATCCTGTATATATTATTTCTTTACTATTGTCTATTTTATCTATTTTATAATTATTATTTTCTAAATAATTAACTTTATTTTCAAATATTTCATTAAAGCTTTCTTTATATTTAGTTAATCTTTCATCAACAATTGAAGGTGGTTGACTAGTGTCAATACTTTTTACAATTTGTATAATTATTGTTATTAATACTGCTAAAATACATATAGAAATGATAGTTATATATACTATTTTTAATTTTTTATTTTTTTCGTAATTATCTTCTAATCTTACGTTCATTAAAATCAGTCCTTTCTTTTGGAAATTGGATAATGATTATCTTTTTGTTTTTTCTTTTCCCTCTCTTTAAATATTAACTTATAAATTTATGATTGTCAATATCCATATTATGATTTTTTTGATATTTCATTTTTGTTGCCATTCCTCCTCTTATATGTCTTTCGGCTTTATTTTCATTTAATATTTCTCTTACTTGTCTCGCTAGTGCAGAATTTATTTTTATCAGCCTTTCTGTTACATCTTTGTGTACCGTACTTTTGCTTATTCCGAAATTTTTTTGCTGTTCCTCTTACTGTATCTTTTGAGTCTATAATATATTGTGCTAAATTTATTGCACGTTCTTCAATAGTGTTTTTGCCTATATTTTTTTTATTGTGCATTTGTGTTGTGTATAAATGTGTTCTATTCATTTTGTTCCTCCATAAGAATACTTTTTGTTTAATTGTATTCTTATTTCTGGTTAAATAGAACTTTGATAAAGTATAACTTTGTTTTTAATTTAGCCTTATTTTCAATTTTAATTAATGATACCCAAAAGGCTCAGCTTATAAAAGCTGAGCCTTTGGGATACAGATTTCTATTTAGATTTCTATTTTATATTTTTAAGGGACTAAATTAGTCAAACCTCCTTTTTTATCCTCTACGAATATCATAGAGAATATTATTAGTCAATATACTAAAGCCTTTAGAATTAATGTCGAAAATTTTAGATTCAGGAGTTATAATGCCAGGGCATTTCATTTCCTTTTTTTCTCCACTTTCAACATTATAAATTGTCAAACAATCCTTTCCTGGAATATATCTATATCCATATTTGGAAGAAATGTTTTCAATATTTGTAATATCAGCATCTCCTCTTCTTATTGCTATGAATTTTGAATTAATACGAATAATTTTTTCTTCTTCTGAATTTTTATCTTCAGAAACTTGTTGGTCTGATTTCATATTTTCTTCTTTGCAAATTATTCCTAACTGTTTCTTTAAATATGGTACAATACTTTCTCTGCTATCACCTTCAAAAATATCTAAGAAAGCTTTTTGCAGTTCTTTATCCATCCAATTCCAAGGAACAGCTATTTCTGGCATTTTAATATCATGATTTCCAAGAAGCGAAATTCTACGTTCCATCTTATCAATGATATCTAATGCAACCTTTTTGCCGGATTTTTCTTCATAGAAAATTCCATTAAAAGGATGTGTATATGTCAGATAATAAAATGCTTGAAGTGCATATGAATACCAGTCGTCTTTTAAAGTGATATTTTGATTTTTTGCCGAAATCGGGTCAATATAACCAGGTGTATAAAATTCAACTTTTATATCATCAATTCCCATTCCGTCAAAGTCTAAGAAATATACATTTTTATTTTTGTCAAACAAAATGTTTCGACCATTTAAATCACCTATATAAATGTTAGCCTCTTTATGAAGAGTTTCTATACCTTCACCTATAGTAATGATTATTTCTAATATATCTTTCCTAGAAAGCTTCAGTTTTTCAACTTCAACTTTGTCTCTTAAAACAGAAATTGGATATGCGTTTTGAACTTCATACATGGTATATCCAAAAATTTCGTTAGACTTAGTATCTACAAGAACTTTTTGAGGAATTACAAATTGGAATTTGCTGTTTTTAAGATTATTAATCTTTTCTAGCAAACTTTTCTTCAAAAAAATTCGTGTTAATACTGTTCTTTTAAATCTAATATCAACTTCTTCTTTGAAAATTTTGGCTACAGAATTTTTCCCATATGGATAAATATAAGATTCTCCACCTTCACCTCCATCAACGGTTTCTTTTTCTTTGAATTTTTTTTGATTGATAACCTCTAAAAATTGGTTTTGCTTTTGGCTTGGAATACATTTGGGACAGAAAATATATTTTCTATTATAATAATATTTATGAATAGGGCAATATTCTGTCATTTTAGTTGTTAGAATTATAAATTCTTTCAACATATCTTCCAAGTTAGCAAAATTGCAATCACTTTCTTGTTCAAGTAAAACATCTGCTTTAAAAACTTTGCGTACATATTCAATTGTCCACAATTCTGTTTTTTGCAGAGTTTTATCATCTAAACTAGGTCTTAAAAAATCAATATTCAGAATTTGAACTTGTTTTTTTATACCTTTGTTTAAATATACTTGTCCAAAAGGATTTTGTATAAATCCTATTTTTTGATTGACTAATTCTTTAACTTGAGTTAACAGTCTTACCAAACATTTCAGTCTTGCCAAATTATTTAGAGATTTATCACCCAATTCTACTACAGATGTACTGCCAGTATCTTCAAATGGAAATGCTTTAACATTTGCTTTATACACATATCCAATAAACTGTAAGTTATTTTTACTTATAGCAATTTTGTATGGAATAAAGCAATTTTGCTGTAACAAACTTGTTTTCTCAAAAACTCTTAATTTGACTAATTGCTTAATGTTTTCCTCAAATTTTTGCAGTTTTTCTCCAACAAATTTGTATACTTTTAGATATGCACCTTCATTTTCAATACTATAATGGATTGATGTTTCGTCTTCATATACCTTTCTGTATTTACTACTTTTTTCAAAATCTATTGGTATAATATAATTTTCTTCTCTACATGCTGGACAACTACAAATATTTTCTATTTCTTGTCCCTCATTATCATTTGCAGGATTTTTATAATAGTAGATTTTGTGTTTATCACAATAAGCATTAAAACTTTTTACTTGTTTTAATAACCTCTTTTTGGTTTTTACAGAATCACCATTATAATATAAATTAATTCCTGTAAATGCATATGGATTACATCCTTTTTCTATCAACTGATTCCAAATTTTCTTTACAAATAGAGAATCACTGACATTTGTAATTATGTCATTTATATCTTTTATACAGAAATTTTCATCCATATAATTAATATAAAAAACAAAATCGTCTGTCATCCATATTGAGTCAAAATTAATATAATACCTATGGAATTTTGTAAATAGATATGCAGAAATTGTTAATAGAGTTTTGTTATCAAAGCTTATTAGTCTTTCTTCTGTGAGTCTTTCACCATTCAAAGATTCTAGTATATATCCAGCAACGTTATACATGCCTTTACTATTTAATCTTTTTGTTGAAAGTACTAATCCAGAAATTTCAGGAAATTTTACTCGTTTATCTTCAATATCTCCTATTTTTTCAGAAATTAACTTTTTTAAGTTTATTTCATTGCTTAAGAATATATTAATTGATTGTGTATTTTTTAAAGTTACAAGTATTTTACCATCAGGCAATTTTATTGTACTAGATTGTTGTATTTTCTTTATTTTATATTCTTCTTCAACTTCGAAGTCAAAGAAAAATTGGTGTCTGGTTTTATCCAAACAGAATCTATTATCAAAATAATAATCAATATAAACTATTGACTTTCCATGTTCTGAAAACCAATCATCTAATACTTCATTTGCCTTTTCATAATTTACTTGTTTTCCTAATGCAAAATTTATAAATTCTCTTGCAAGAATTGGACTTAAAAATTTAATTTCTGTTTTTTTGAGGAATTCCTTTTTATTACTTAATTTTCCATACTTTTTTTCTACAAAATTTAGAAAAAGTTTGAAAAAAAGAGTAGTACGTTTTTCTAAAAATGCTTCCTCCTTGCAATAGCAAAATTTAAACAAATCATCAATTGTTTTTAATTTGAATACATAACCTACACCATAATCAATTTTACACATTAGACATTTTTCAATGTCTAAATCTGTTTCTTGTTTTACACAATGATTAAAGCTTTGATTATTCTCATAAAAATAATTGGTAATTTCGTTAACAAAATAGAAAATTTCTTTTTGGGTTTGTAATTTCAAATCTTGTATTTCTTTAAATTCTTCTAAATGCTCCTTATCTTCGATAGTATAGCCTAATACTCTTCCTTCATAATCATAAATTATTTTTACCTTTTCAAGAGTTTCACCAAATTTAGCATCTTGTGATAAGGCTACATTTTCCAATAATTTTTCAAATTGGCTAGAAATGTGCTTATAAATTTTTATATTTCCAGCATAAACAGTATATTGGTCTGTTTCACTTATAATTGCTATATTTTGTTTAATATTACCATCTAACAAAATGTAACAATAAGATTGTGGAACAGAATGTTTTATAAAATAGAAAAACTCATCGTTTTCATCATTTATTAATATTTGATAAATACTTTTTGGTACTGTTCCTGTTTTATAAAAATCATAACACATTTTTGCAATTTGAAAATTATAAGGAAACACCTCACAATCATAAAGCACATTTTTTATTTCATTACTCTTATAAAATTCCTCTAAGTTTCCACCATTTGTTAACAAATAGTGGATATACTTTATCATTACCTCCCTAGACTTTTTGATTTTTTCTTCATCTTCACTTTTTATGAATAATGAGAAAAAGTTGGAAAAACTAGTAAAACTACTTTCATCAATTTTGGTAGTGTCTAAAACAAAACCCTCTCTTTCCATGTTTTCAATATATTCTTGTATCTCAAGCAATTTTTCATAATCTGTAAGATCGTTCCAATTTTTTTGAGAATTCAGTCTTATTTTAAACCACTTTACTGCTTTTTTTGTACCATATAAATAGGTTGCATAATCTACCAATTTAAATGATGATATCTGATACTGTTTGGGAGAATTTAATGTTTTCCAATTTCCTTTAAAAAAATTGTATAGCCGTTCTCCAATCTCTCCATTTTTAACAACAACAAGATAATTGTTTTTTCTCTTAAAAACATATTCTTCATTATTGCTAGATTTGATCGTCGGAATAAATTTTTTATAAAAAATTTTCAAGAAAAAGCAATAAATATAGCCCCAAATCATTCCAAATATTCTTAACATTTTTTCCTCCTCATAATTAGATTATAATGAGAAATTGTAGTTTTGGTTTTTTGATTAGTTTAAATTTTTGCAAAAACTTAAATTTCATCAATCCAAGACAAATCTTCCAATGCCTGTTCAGTTTTCTGGGAATATCCAGTAGACTGACTATTGTTAGCTTGACTAAAGAAATTTGCTCCAAGAGCTTTCATACTCTTAGACTGTTCTTTGCAGGACTTGGAAAGTTCAACTCCAAGGAAATTTACGAGGTCTGTTCTATTTTTAACGTCAATAGTAGAAACAAATCCCATTTCTTCTCCAAAGCGAGAAGAAATACTCTTTCCAAATGCAACAAATACTGTTGTAATTCCTGCATAATTCAAATTCTGAATAGCCATCTGAGCATCAGCTCTTTTTGCTTTATCATGACAAGGTTCCCCATCAGAAAAAACAATAAATGTTGCTTTAGGAATTACACCTTTCCTTTCAGTAACAGAGTTAATGTAATTAGTGAGATATTCGGCTCCCATAACAATAGAATAGTACAATGCAGTTGCTCCATCAGGATAATATCTAAACTTCAGATTCTCAATACTGTGAAATTCCTCAGGATAGAAACTGTCAGAGAATTTGCTGAGAGATACTGCAATGGAATTTGCTTCAGGGAAGTTGTTAAAACTTTTCTGGAACATTTTCCAACCAGTTCTAACAGAATCAGTGTCATCTTCCATAGAGCGAGATTCATCAAACAACATCATAAAAATGTTGATATTATCAGAAGAGAAATTCATGTAGTTACTCATTTTAAAACCTCACATTTTCAATAGGAATTTACTTTTTTCGGAAAAATATAATTATTTTTCCCACCTCCCTTAACTATATAATAATTAAGCTTTAAATAAATACCTCCTTGAGTCCTTTAAAATAGAATGTATTGATATATATCCCATCATTTTCAATTTTAAAATCCATGTTGAGATTTTTTAAAATTGAAATGATTTTGTCTCTCTGTTCAATTAAAGACAATATTTTTACATATTTCTTTTGAACATTCGAGTTCATAACATATATCTTTTTTCTATTAATGGTTGCTCTATCATAAGGATATTTGACGAAATATTTTTCTAATTGCCTATATAGAATGTTTGACGTATTTTTAATAACATCAGTTACATCAAATAATAACAATAAGAAATATATTTCTTTATAGGTTATGTTTTTAGAAATATTTTCCCATAATTTGATTAAAATCCATATTCTATCATCATGTGTTATAGAAAAGATTTCTATTAAAGCTAAATATGCATTTGTTTTAGGAGAAGTGATAACATCATCTTCTCTAACACGAATTTTCATTCTGTCGATGATTTTAACTTTAATTTTGTCTTCATTCTCCACTTTCTGATTTTTCAAGAATTCAATCAAATTAGACTCAATCTTAAAAATTTCTCTCCAAATTCCTTCATCTAATACACAAGATTGCATTTCTTTATCACAGAAAATTTGATTTTTAATATATTTAATATTTTTATCAAATTCTTTATGATAGTTTGGATTACTGACTAAATCAAGTAATTCATTTAAATCTGATATTTCATCTTGCATAAATGCATTAAATGCAGAAATATAGTCAAAACCTTTAAATTGATTAATAATTACCAAATGGGTTAATATTTCTTGTATTGAGTATTTGGAATTTCTTAATACAATTTTGAAGACATGGTAATCTGTATAAGAAATGAGTGTTGTAATTCTTTCTTTTAAATATCTATCAGAAAAAATATGAACACAATTTTTTAATTCTTGTACAAGTTCCATTTCTACTTCTAAAGCTTTTTTGGTTTGTGCTATCACCTTTTCTTTCTCATTTGAATGTGATATTGAAACATTATATAAAATATTCAATTTCACAATCAATTTCTGCAATTTTTGAGAAAAAATCTCAAACTTTATGTTTTTTTCTATGAACAATGTAATTTTGCTATCTAGTTCTTCGATTTTCCAAATTAATTCACCATTAAATTCTGGGTCAACCTGTAATGTTAGCGTTTTATCTTCTTTTTCTAAACTTGATTTATAAAAATTCCGCAATTTTTCGATTTCTCCAAAAAAATAGTTGTATTCATTAGGAAAATCTTCTTTAAATAAGTCAACTTTTTGTTCTATTAAATAAAGTTTGTTTAATAATGTTCTTTTTGATAAATTTATTTGTTTGCACTTTTCTATTTCCGAATCTTCTTTTTTTGTTTTTACATTTTCTTTTTCTAACTCATTTTCCAATCTTGCTTCAGATACTTGAGGAATCTTTATAACTTCATTGGAGTTGATTAACATTTTAAGAAATTCAGAAATATTATTAAAGATACAATACAAAAATTTTATTATAAACACATTACTCTCTCCAGTCTTTAGAAAAAGCTTCTGTTTATAGCTCCTATAGAATGAAAGCCAAGTGTTGCAGGTCTAATAAAGTCTTGCTCACTAAGGCAAAAATACTTAGTTACAATTTTACTATTACTAGCAACATTATTAAAACTTTCTATTCCTTTAGTAGTTACTTCAACAGAAGTATTGGTATTATCAAAACATCTACCTATTCCAATAATTTCTATTGTGCTTATTCTCCTTTTTTCTGTTTCAAATGTTGTTTGTTTTACCACTTTTTCTTTCATGTAATTTTCATTTACTACTTTTTCCAAAGCAATTAATGCTTCATATAAACAAGATTTTTCTCCAAGGTCACTTGAATTCAACAAACCATTTGTTCTCAAAAAAATCGAACCAAACGGTTTCTGTACTTTTACTATACTCCCATAATTTATGGTGCATACATTTCCAGTTGTTACAATTCCTTTGGTCAGCTGTTCCAATTTTGTTCTATATTGGGCTACTTCTAAAGTATTTTCAATAAAGAGTATTATCAGCTTATCTTCTATATAAGAAATTGTAGGTTCAATTTTTATTGGTTGAATTATTCCTATATTTGTTGAAAAAGCAGGCATCGTGATATCTCTTTTAGGTTTAACTGTTTGTTCAGGTGGTTCTATTTTGTTTCTTATTTTTTCGAAGATGCTTTTCTTTTCATCTTCTGGTTTATGATGGTTTTTACTCATTCAGAATTCCTCCAAAATATTTTAGGTTGTACTCAATTCTATTTTTCAAGAAGTTACTGTCTCTTCGTTAAAAAATGCAAAAGTAACATCATCAAAAAAACTTTGTCTATTATTTCTAATTGCTGATTCAATCATAACATTGTTATTTGCAACTATAAAACTGTCAAAGCCTCTTATTTCTCCTTTCGCCATTGGCATAATTCCGTCTGATCCAATTCCGATTTTGTGGAATACATTTCTGTCAAATTCAAATGTTTTAAAATTAGCTTTTTTATAACATTCAAATTCTTCTCCACTGCAATACTTGTATGCAAAGTATGGAGGACACTGTCCATATGAATATCTCATATAACTAATTTGTCCTTTTTTATTTTGCGAAACAATATATCCATCTCCAAAAAGTTTTACAATATATTTGTCTGCAGTTTTAAAACAGGCAATAATTGTAAAGAGTAAATTTTCCATGATAAAATCTTTTTCTAATTCATCTCTATTAGGATAATCTTCTTTTACCTTTTTTATAATTTTTTCAAAGATCAATTTTACATTTTCTTCAAATTTTTCGTAATTATCAAAATCCTCCTTCCGTAAGAGTAGTTGTGCAAACAATCTTGTTCCAACTTCAGAATATTTTGCTCCACTGCACCCGTCTAAGACAAGCAACATCCGCGGAGTTTCTATTCCAAAATCTTGATTGTTTAGGCCTTTGGTAAAATGACCAAATCCTTGAGAACTTATAATCATTAAGTTCTCTCCTTTCTTATTACTTATTTTGGTAAAGTCTTAATTTACCAATGTTTCTATTATATAATGTTTTTTATGTAAAATCAATATTTTAAAGGGAAATTTAGTTAATTATTACAAAATTGGTTAAAGTTCCCTAAAGCTTACTTTTTATGCGGTTTTACTTTCTTCTAATTTATCTTGTGATTTAAGTCTTACATAACCTAATTCAATCCATTCATTATAAGCTAAGTTTAACTTAAATACAACTTTTGGTTTTGCTCCAGCTCTGTTTTTATCTACAACACAGGCATAATATCTAACATCCGGATTTTTTGATCTTTCTAAATCAAAAAAATCTGTCCCAACTTCTTCATGAGAATATTCATATTTCCATAAATCTTCATTATGAATTTGTTTTATTAAACATAATGTATCTAATACCTCTTTAACTGTTCTACATACTGCTAAATCATTTATATCCATATTTAGTGGAGATGTACTATTTTCTGATAATTGTAATGATGAACCAATAAAAATTTTTAAATTTTGAGCTAAATTAGACAAAATTGTTGCAGTTTTCTTTAATTCATCTGCATTACCAATATTTTCTGTATCAGTTTTTAATGTATCATAAAACATATATTCAATTTTTTCTTTATAATAATAATTTAATATAATCTTTTCCAACTCATCATTTGTATGGTCTGTAATATTAACAAAAAATATTTGATTTTCAGTTTGTTTTTCTATCCAATTTGTAATTTTTATTACTGTTTTAAATTCTGTTGAACATTTTAATAATCTTTGAGAAAAATCTTTCAATTTTTCATTTTCTTTTTTCTTAACATATCCTTCTTCATCAACTTCAACATCACTATTTTTATCAGGCTTATATTTAAATTCCAATATTTCACCTTCTGATTTTCTAAGTTTATATCCATGTAACTGTTGGATTTCTGGATTATTTATAACTGTTGTAATCAAACACAATTTCATTTTTTCTTCTGACATTTCGTTTGATACTATTAAAACTTTTTTCTTATGTATATATGAAATATATGCTGCTAAATTAATTGTAAACCTACTTTTACCAGAGTTTGAAGGCATTGAATATGACATTGTTTCACCTTTTCTTATACCTTTAAAAACACTACTTAAAATCGGAAAAGGTAAACTTAATCCTGTTGTTAAATCATTTTCTCCTTCTAATAAAAATTCAGTAGCTCCAATATTTAAAATTGATCTTTTAAATTTTTCTGTAGCATTAATTTGTTCAATTGCATCTTTAACTTCTTGTATAGTCATTATGTCATATAGTTCATAATTTACAATTTCTATAATTCTTTGTTGAAGTTCTTTTATAGGATTCATAGAATATCCTTTTCGAATTTCAAAAAGTTTCCTTAATTCGACATATACTTTTTCAAAATCTTGTTTACTAAATCTTCCAACTTCTAATAATTCTTTTTTCTTTTTAAAAACATCAAAACTTTCTTTTGCATAATTAAAATTGTCTTTGGCTATTTGTGGTGCATATGCTTCTCCTTCTGTAAATAAAACACTTTTATATATATTAAGCATTAATCTACTTTCAAAATAACAGTCTTGATATTCAATATAATACATTGAAATAGCCCTTGGATTTGCTAATAATAAACTAATATATGTTTCTTCTAATTTTTTGTTTGAAATCAAATCTGGATATATTATATCTTCTTCTTTTTGAGCTTCTGATTCCATTTTCGTAACTAATTGTTCTATTTCTTCTTCTTCTGTTGGTTCTTTATCCTCTTCTTCTTCTTTTTTAGTCATTTCTTCAACTGTTGAGGTTTTTACTATTCCTATATTTCCAGTATTTTTCTTTAATATATCTGTATTAATATTTACTTTTTTTAAAAGTTCTAGCATTTCTTTAAGTTTGCCTTCTTCAACCAACTTTTTTATTTTTTTTATATCTTTTTCATTAGTATCTGTTACTTCTATCATATCTATTAATTTTTGTATTCTTGCTAATTTTTCTTTATCCATCTTTCTCTCCTTTTTCTCTTTTGATTTTAATAATTTATAAAATTTTTCATTTTTAAATTATAATTTTGCATAAGCTATTCGTTCAATATTTTCTATATTTTAAGTATACACATATTAATTTTAAAATTCAATATTTTTTAATTATTTTATTATGGTAAATATTGCAGATAACCTATATCAAATAATAATTCACTTTTTGCATTATTTATATTTTTTAATACAAATAATAAATAGTATAACTTTTTATATAAAAATAAACTATTCTATAATGTCTTTTACGCTAGTTACAATTATAGCTCCATCATAAATTAATTTGTTTGTACCAAAACTTTGAGGACTATTAATATTTCCTGGTATCGCGAATACATCTTTACCTTGTTCCAATGCAATATTGGCAGTTATAATTGCTCCACTTTTTTCTCCAGCTTCTACAACTAAAACCCCATTTGATAATCCACTTATTATTCTATTTCTCTGTGGAAAATTTTCTTTAAGAGGATTTGTTCCTTTAGGATATTCAGAAATAATACATCCTCCTGTTTTTAAAATCCAATTTGCTAGTTCTCTATTTTGTGTTGGATATAATTTATCAATTCCACATCCTAAAACCGCTATTGTATTACCTAATATATTTTCTATTGAATTCACTTTTATTTGCTTGTTTTGATTTATCTGTTTATTTTGAAGTAAAATTTGCACATTTCCTAAATGAGCATATGTATCTATACCTAAAGCTAGACCACTTATGATTTGAAAACCTTTTTGAGATAATTTTTTTGAAAAGTCCAATGCAATTTTCTTTCCATATTCTGTACAATTTCTAGTACCAACAATTGCAATACCTTTTTGATTTAAAATTTTCTTATTTCCTAAAACATATAATTTTCTCGGAGGATTATATATCTCTCTTAACTTTTTTGGATATTCATTTGAATCAATCGAAATTTCTTCTATTTCCAGTATTTATCAACCTCCTTAATTCCTTTTACATATTTCATTTGTATTTTTTATTTTCCTCATGTGTACTTAATTATTCGCACACCAATTTTACTTTGTAACATTGGTGTGCATATCTAATTTATTATTTAGCATTAATTCGAATATTTTCTGTAGCTTTTAAAACATTATTCATTAACATAGCAATAGTCATTGGACCAACTCCTCCAGGAACAGGTGTTATAAAACTAGCTTTTTTTTCTATATTTTCAAAGTCTACATCACCTGTCAATTTTCCATTTTCATCTCGATTAATACCAACATCAATAACTACTACTCCATTTTTAACCATATCTTCTGTAATAAATTTTGATTTTCCAATTGCAACAATTAAAATATCTGCTTTTTTTGTATGTTCTTTTAAATCTTTTGTTTTTGAATGACAAACTGTAACAGTAGCATTTTTATTTAAACAACATTGAATTAAAGGTTTTCCTACAATATTACTTCTACCAATAATTGTTACATTTTTTCCAGTCAAATCAATATTATAAGCTTCAAACATCTTCATAATACCAAATGGAGTACATGACACAAATGTATCTTGATTTAATACTAATTTTCCAACATTTATAGGATTAAATCCGTCAACATCTTTTTCTGGCGAAATTTTTCTAAATGCTTCATTTATATCTAAATGATTTGGAATTGGACTTTGTAGTAATATTCCGTGAACTGTAGTATCCTTATTTAATTTATCTATTAAATTTATTAATTCTTTTTGTTCAATTTTTTCATCTAATAAATATTCTTTGAAAAGTATTCCTATTTCTTCACATGCTTTACTTTTATTTTTTACATAGATTTGTGATGGTTTATCATTTCCAATTAAAATTACTGCTAACTTTGGCTGGATTCCACTTTTTTTTAAATCCTCACATCTTATTTTTAATTTTTCTCTAATTTCTTTTGCTAATTTCTTTCCATCTATAATAACAGCCATCTAAAAATCTCCTTATTTTACAAAAATTACTTATCACTATTATTTTTAAAATTCAATTATTTTATATTGAAAAAAATATATAACTTCTTAATTAAAATATATTTTATTGATATTTTGGGTCAACATATGAAAATGTTTGGTTGTCAAACTGTTGACAAAATAAACTTTTTTGTTCTGAGTTCTTAGAAATTTGAGTCATCTGATATTTTATATTCTATATCTTCCATAAAAGGAAATATTTCTTTAACTCTTTTTAATGTTAACATTGTAATTCTTGGTTGTGGATTTTTTGGATTATCTGTTAACAATTTTTGTGTATAACAATTTTTAGCAGTTTTAAATAATACATATCTATTTCTTACATAAGTATAATAGATTTGATATCCATTTTTTAAATCTACCCACATATCTTCAAATGTATAATTATCCATTTATAAATTCCTTATTAATATATTTAGGTTTTTAAAAGGAACCTATAAACCTTAATTTAAATAAACTTTAATTATAATTTAGTTATTAGAAGAAATCAACATAATTATTACAATTATTTAATGTTTAACAAAAAATATTAAACATTGTTACAAATCATTCTTTAGAATTTTTACACATTTCTATAAACTCATCTTCTGTTATAATTTGGATTCCTAAACTTTGAGCTTTAGTAAGTTTGCTTCCTGCATCCTCTCCAGCAAGAAGATAACTTGTCTTTTTAGAAACTGAACTTGATGTTTTTCCTCCAAATTTTTCAATAATATCTGAAGCTTCTTCTCTAGTATATTTTTCCAAAGTTCCTGTAAGAACAAAAGTTTTACCTGCAAACCTATCATCTTCTTCGTCACTTTTAAGTCTAGTCATATTAACACCTGCATTTTTTAATCTTTTAATTAAATCTTTTGTTTGTTCTTGTTCAAAAAATTCTTTAATACTATTTGCAACAATAGGTCCAATTTCATCTACAAAACTTAAACTATCAAAAGATGCCTTAGCTAAATTATCTAATGTTCCATATGTTTTGGCTAAAATTTTAGCAGCTTTTACACCTACATGTCTAATTCCAAATGCTGTAATTAATCTATACAAATCATTTTCTTTACTAGCATTTATACTATCTATTAAATTTTGAGCAAATTTTTTGCCATTCTTTTTTAATGCTAAAAGCTCTTCATATTTTAAGTCATATATATCTGCAATATTTGATATCATATTTTTTTCCAGTAAAATAGCTATTATATTTTCACCTAAACCATCAATATTCATTGCTTCTCTTGATACAAAATGAACTAGATTTCTGTAAAGTTTAGCAGGGCACTCTATTCCTGTACATCTAACAGCTGATTCTCCTTCTTCTCTTACCGCTTCAGCTCCACAAACAGGACAAGTTGTAGGCATAACAAAATCCTTTTCTGTACCATCTCTTTTAGAAACTACTGGTTTAACAATTTCTGGAATTACGTCTCCTGCTTTTTGAATTATAACTCTATCCCCTATTTTTAATCCTTTTTCTTTAACAAAATCTTCATTATGAAGTGTGGTTTTTGATATAAGTGAACCTGCAACTCTAACTGGTTCCAATATTGCTAAAGGTGTTATAACTCCTGTTCTTCCAACTTGAAATTCAATATCTTTTAAAGTTGTTTCTTTTTGCTCTGGTGGATATTTGTAAGCAATTGCCCATTTTGGAACTTTTGATGTTGTACCAAGTATTTCTCTTAATTTCAAATTATCTACTTTTACTACAGCTCCATCTATACCAAATGTAATTTTATCTCTTTCTTTTCCTATTTTATTTATTGCTTCTTTTATTTCTTCTATATTTTTACATGGTATGCAAACTGGATTAACATTAAATCCAAGATTTTTTAAATATTGTAATTCTTCATAATGTGAGTTAAATTCTTTTCCCTCAATTTTTTGAACATTAAAAATATAAATATCTAATGGCCTATCCTTTGTAATATTACTATCAAGTTGTCTTAAAGAACCTGCAGCTGCATTACGTGCATTTGCAAATAATTCCTCCTCGTTTTCTTCTCTCTCTTTGTTCATCTTTTCAAAATCTTTTTTTGATATAAATACTTCTCCTCTTACAGTAATATTTATTTTTTCAGGCAATTCTTGAGGGATTGTTTTTATTGTTTTTAAATTTTCTGTTACATCTTCTCCTACAAGTCCATTTCCTCTTGTTGCTCCTCTTATTAATTTTCCTTCTTTATATTCTAGTGCTGATGATAACCCATCTATTTTTGTTTCTACTACATATTTTACTTCTTCTATTCCGTTTTCTATTGCTACCTTTTTTACTCTTTCATCAAATGCTTCTATTTCCTCAAAATTGAATACATCTTGTAAACTTTGTAGTGGTACTTCGTGTTCTACTTTTTTGAATCCTTCTTTTACATGTCCTCCTACTTTTTGTGTTAGTGAGTTTTGATTTATAAATTCAGGATTTTCTTTTTCTAAATTTCTTAATTCTAACATCATCATGTCATATTCGTAGTCTGTTATTTCTGGATTGTCTTCGTCATAGTATTTTTTTGCATAATATTCTGTTTTTTCTCTTAATTCTTTTATTCTTTTTTCTGCTTGTTTTTTGTCCATTTTTTTCTTACCTTCCTGGCTCGAATTATATCATTTTGTTGATAGGTTTTCAATAGATTTTAATCTTTTAAAAAAATTTTTAAAATTTAATACTTTATACCATTAATATATATTCAACAATTTTTTTCAAAAACAGTACATTAACTTTTTTATAATGAAGCTCTTTATTTATCTACAGTTCAATTTTAAATTATTATATATTTATAATGAGACGTTATGGTATTTTATAGAAAAAAGAAAAAGCATTCTACAATATTTATATTAAGACAAATGCCTATCTGTCTGCTATTTTCACAATATAAAAATAGAACAAGGACTCCTATTAATGATATTAAATTTCAGATTGCAAAATTTTTCAATGTTTCATTAGATTCTCTAATGGAGCTATCTTTACTTCCTAATGATGAAACAATTAATAAATTATCAAATGATTTGTCAGAATTAGATGAAGCAGATTTATTAGAGATTATGCATTTTATTCAATATATAAAGTTTAAACATAAATAAAACACACTACATTTCTATAATGTAATGTGTCTTATTTTACTTTATTTTCTCAAGTAATTCTTGTTTTTTTCTTTCAAATTCTTCTTGAGTTATTATTCCGCCATCTAATAACTTCTTAAATTTCATTATTTCATCTGCACTAGATATATTGTTGTCATATTCTTTTTCCTGATTATTCCTATTGATAGCTTTTTCTATTTCTTCTATTATTCCTTTTCTAGAAATATCCATTACAAAAGTTTCTGTACTTCCTTTTATTCTCAACTTTCCAATTCCTAAAAATGAAACTTCTTTTTTATCTATGGATTGTATATCTTTTAATGATATTTCTTTGCTATGAAGTGTTCCTAAAACACTGTTGCAAAAAATAACTCTTTTATTAGTTATTGTTAATACTCCTGCCAACTTTCCTTTAATATTGAAAAAATCAACTTTTAAAGCTTCTTGATTATCTACTATATTCATGTTTCCACCAACAGCATATAATATTTTTTCATCAAGCATTAACATCTTCTCTGTTTTATTTACCGCTTCTTTTAAAAGAATATTGTATGTCTTGTTGGTTTTCAAGATGTTTATAATTTTTCCATAAAACTCCCACCTTTTACCTTTACAGAAATAATATCATAAAATGTAAAAATTTGCAAGTTCATTCAAATAATTTTTTTACATTGTGTATTTGTGTAAAAGTAATAAAACAAATTTTTACATAAATGACACACACTTACTAAATAAAATTATATTATTGTAAATCACTATTGGATTTTTAAATGAAGTAATTTTTTATAGTTTACATATTCTTATACTAATCAACATAATTTATTACCTTTGTTCCAATCAAATTCCAACAAGTCTAATCCCATAATTAACCATCTATTGTATATTTCAAAAGGTTGTAATGTTTTAATTTTTTCTTGAAATTCATTATTTATAGATTCATTTATAAATAAATGATTTCCCATACCTGTATCAACATGTACAAAGCCACTTTGAACTCCTGTAACAACTCCAAAAATTCCACAATTTAATGTTTTTAATGTGCTAAATTTTGAATATAATTTTCTTACATCAAATTCAGATATATTTGTATGATAAAGTGTTATAGCATTTTCTTTTTTGGTTACTATTTCAATTCCATTTGGTTCCCCCATAGCTCCAGTTTCTGCAAGAGTAAAAAACATTATATCTTTTTCTTCAAAATCTCTTATGTTATTGTCATCAATTTCGATAAATTCAGTTAAATATGAAAATAATCTTTTTTCAAGTAATTCTATATTTCCATTTTCTAAATTTGAAGCTATTAATCCATCGCAAAATCTCTCCCCTCTGATAATATAAGTTAAATATGATAAACTCTCATAAAAATCCATTTTTTCAATAGTTTTGTCTTTTAAATAATTAAAATTTTCCACATAATTATAATCTAATAATTTTAAGTTATAAAATGCCTCAATCCAATCAATTACTGCTTTATCATATTTAGGGAATGGCATTGAAAAAGAATTATCATCATTTTCTTTTATTCCTTCCCATTCCACTTTTTGGCTCTTTATATAAGGTAGTTTTTTTACTCTATCTTTTATAGTATTAAAATCTTCAAATTTAAAATCACTCTCAAAGTCACTATAGTCTTCTTTAAATTCATTAACATTTTTACTATTATAATCTTCAAACTCATTTTTTGAACTTCTTCTGATAATTATTTTAGTTCTATTCAATGGAAACGGAACATTTCTATATGAAAATTTTTCTATATTTTTTACAATTGCAGGACATGAAGTTTCTCTTACTGGAACATATACATAATCACCTATTTTCAGATTTTCTATGTTTGAAATATAATAAAATGTTTTATTTTGATTTTCTTTAAATTTTACAGAAACATATGTATATATGGTATTATCAATGTCCAATGTTTTTAACTTTATACTTTTCGCTGAAATATAGATTCCAATATCATCAATTTCCAAACTAATTTTTCCATCTAAATTATTTACACAAATACTATCTATATAGATTTCATCAGTAAAATAACTTATAAAAAAATCATCAACTTCATAAAGGTAAAATTCTATTTCTTGCTCTCCATCTTTGATACAAATTTCTGCAGTGCCTTTTTTATTAAAGATTTTGTATATTTCTGCTCCTTCAAAGAAATCATTCTTTTGTAAAAATGATTTTATTTCATTATACTCATTTAATTCAATATATCTTTTTTCTGTTTTATTTTCTCTTTCTTTCTTTGCTAATAATCTATTCAATTCTATTAAATATTCCTCATATACACTAGCTATTACATTAGGAGAAGAATTTATAAAATAATATTTTTCTTTTTTATAGTTTTTTATATATTGTTCTAAATAATCTTTTTCTTTGTATAATTTATCTAGATTCCAATTTTTCTTTTCTTCTATATATGAATATGGGTCAATCATCATATTTAACACTTCCCTATTTTATTTCTACAAAGTTTCATTAATCAAATCCTTTATTTTTTCATAGTATATCATATTTTTTTAAGTTTAACTAGTATCTATACCGTTAGAAACTAAATTATATACTTGAAAATCAAATAAAAACAACAAAATATATGATTATATTTGTTTTAGAAGAAATAATCAGAAGAACAGGCAAATTTGAAAAATTTTGATGAATTCGAAATAACAAAAATATATTCTTAGAGTCATACACCATTAAAAGAAAAACGATTGGAATAATTTGCAAAAAAGTAAGAATATAGATTAAAAAAAGTGGCAAAAAAACTACCCGTTCAACGGGTAGTTTTGATTAGCCCTATACGGGCATATTACTGGCAGGGACTTAAGTCCCTCGTTTAGTCTGCCTTCTGCATCTTTTTTTCTTGCTGCTACTTATAA
>CALXHG010000009.1 GCA_944388045.1 uncultured Clostridia bacterium
AGAAATTCTTATATTTCCGTATTGAGTCGAAAAATTTATGCAATTATTAATATATTAAAATTTCTCACTGAACTGTAATAATATTTTTATACAAATATTGTTATCATTTTTTTAGTTTTATATGTTTTTATTATATTATTAAAATTGTTTTTTGTAACTAATAATTTTTATAAATATTAAAATTAATAATTGAATATTTAAAAAAATTCTTATATAATATTATAAGAATAAGGTTTATAGGGAACCTTGTAAAAACCTAAATATTTTTATAAGGATATAATAATGGAACACTGGACAGTTGATGATTATAAAAACTTTACAAATAATAAAATAAAAAAAAGTAAATATAGAGCAAATAAAACTTCTATTGATGGTCATACTTTTGATAGCAAAAAAGAAGCAGATTATTATTGTGAATTAAAATTAAGATTGCAAGCTAATGAAATTGCAGGCTTTTGTTTGCAACCAACTTTTATGCTTGCTCCTGGTTTAAAATATAAAGCAGATTTTATTGTTTTTAATTCTGATAATTCTTACGAAGTTGTTGATGTTAAAGGGGTTAGAACAAAAGAATATATTGCTAAAAAGAAAGTTTTTGAAGATAAATACCATATGAAAATAAAAGAAATTTAGTTTATAACAAAATTTGGTTATATAACTAAAGACACTTACATATTATTTCGTAAGTGCCTTTTTCTTTAACTAATAATTCATATCATATTTAGATTTATATCCAGTACGTTGATTGCCTTCTGAGTCTGAATTATCTTTGTAAAAATATAAATCATATCCTGCCTTTACTAACATATCAAAATTTACATTCTAAAGTTATTTTAACACATTTTTAGAAACATTTCAATATAACTTTATCACATTTTTAGAATGATTTTGCTACTATTTTATCACATTTTTCGATTTTAAAATTATTAAAGTTTATTCAAATTTGAATTTTCAACTTCAATAAGAAAATTCCAAAAAACTAGTGATTGTAACATTGAAGAACAATAGCGGGCTTTTTTTACATTTTATATGTTTATAACATTTTAAAGTCCGCGTCATTGTTCGTGCGCCAAATTTTACAAAGTAAAATTTGTGTGCATCCGTTTGAGCGAAGCTCTTTTCTAGTATAGGAAAAGCTTGAATTTTATTTTCACTTTGAATTGCGTAACTTAAAGTTTCATATTGTTTCCTATACTAGAAAAAAATCTCTGAATTATTCAGAGACTTTTTCTGTTTGATTTACTTTTTCTACAACTGCATTTGATTCTTGTAATATTTCATTTTTTTCTTCTTCTGTAATGTACTCATATTTTACCATTTTATCTAAAACTTGATTTTGCCTTTGTTGGGCTAAATCTAAATGGTCTGTTGGGCAATATGCTGATGGAGCATTTGGTATTCCTGCAAGCATACTTGACTCATTTCTGTTCATATCTTTTGGCTCTTTGCCATAATATCCTATAGATGCATCTTTTACACAATAATATCCATCACCAAAATAACTTGTATTTAGATATAACTCAAAAATAGTATCTTTATCTAAATTTTTTTCTAATTCAAATGCCATAAATATCTCTGCAATTTTTCTAAGAGCTGATTTTTCTTGAGTAAAATATATATTTTTAGCTAATTGTTGTGTTATTGTACTTCCACCTTCTCTAAGTTCCCAATATCTTATATTAACTAATACAGCTCTTGCTAATGCAATTGGGTCAACAGCACCATGATTATAAAATCTTCTATCCTCAACTGCAATAACTGCATTTTTGTAAAACTCTGGCAAATCTTCTAATTTTGTATAACTTTCATTTGATTGTATTTCTGCAACTTTATCTTTAATACTCATTTCATTAATTGCATTTTTGTATATATTATAACCCTTATTTAAAAGTATACTTATTCCGGTTAATGCAACTAATAAAATTAATAATATAATTATTAAAAATATTCTTTTTATTATTTTCATAATAAATAACATTCCTTTCTTGTTTTAAAGGCTCACATACTTTCATCCTATTTTTATTGTACTACATTTTATTCGACAAATAAATACCTTTTTCTTAATTTTTTCTTATTTTATTGCAGTTACTTTTTTATACATCAAAAAAAGTAAATTTAGTACCGGTTCTATTTTTTCCCATTTTTGATAGCAAATTATAGAACCGGTACATTTTTACCCATCAAAAAAGAAACATAAGCTGACCTCACAACTTATGCTTCTCTTGTACTCAGCTACAATTGTAAACTGAGGTTGGAGTGATTTTTATAGGTTACCATACCTTATAGAAGATATGGTCACCAAATTCCACTTTAACTTGGATGCTATTTCTCATCTCTATTTCCGAATTACCACAGTAATCCGGATTATAGAAGTACAGCGCACCCCCCCGAGCATATTCGTCGGGATTAAGACCCTTACTAATTGCTTCTTGACGAAGCAATTCTTCAGTCGGGTCTTCTCCTGCAAGAGCACGCTCTGCTGCTTCCACACAGCTTTCTGGCACCTCAGAAAATTCAACTGGCTTGCCAAAAGCCATTACAGTTCCTCCTTTTACAGAGGAAAACTGTCCTTTCTGAGAGATAACCTCTTGTATCGTGTTCGGAAAACTTTCCGATTCAACACGATTCAGAATTGTTGCAGCCACTGCAAGTTGCTGTTCCAATGTTTGGTTACCCGCTTCTGCGTAGGTAACCTTCGCCAGCAATTGCAAATCCTCACTTGCAATTTTGGAAATTGTTGTACTCAAAGAATTTTCTTCTGAAAATTCTTCTTCAACAACAGGAGATGAAGTCTCAGCTTGGCTTTCGCCAATCAATTTTTTTGTTTCTTCACTTGCCTTTTCTCTTTCCATTTGCCGAGCAATTTCTTGCTCAACAATTTGGTTGTACCTATCTTCACTTTGAATATTTGCCTTACTAGTCTCCTTAATCTCCTCTTGCCTAACCATTTTTATGGCTTCAGCATTGTTGTCCAAAATGTCGATGCTTGATTGATAACAAACACACATTGTGTTTGCGAAAAACGCCATTGTCGCAATAGCACTTGCCAAACTTACTCGTAAGTTCCGAGTTTCATCATGGCAATTCGCAGTTGCTACATTCTTTCCTTTCTTCTGAATGTAACACACAGCATTATCGTACTCTCTTTTAATCATATGGATTGTTTTCACTCCTTTCAAATTATCCATATCTATATAATTATACAACATTTTTCCTTTTTTTTCAAGTCTACTATTGTTTTCTTCCTACATAATAATTCTTTTTTCCTCTTTTTATAATTATATAATAATTATCTATAAACATATCTTCTGTAATTGTTATATTGCTATCTGTTACTTTATTTCCATTTATTGATATGGCACCACTAGTAATAAACTCTCTTGCTTCTCTTTTACTATTTGCAGCACCTATATTTATAACCATGTCGACTATACTTATATTTGAATTAACATCTTTCATATCTTGCTCATCAAATAAATCTGTTATATCTTGTTTTGTTAAATCATCAAATTTATTGTTAAATAAACTTTGAGCTAATTTTTCTGCTCTATCATATTCTTCTTTTCCATGTAAAAATGTTATAATTTCTCTAGCTAAAGCTTTATGAGCTTCTCTTAATTCTGGATGTTCACTATTCTTTTTTTCATATTCTTCTATTTCTTCTTTTGAAAGGAATGTATAGATTTTTAAATAATCTATAACCATAGAGTCTTCAACATTTACAAAGAATTGGTATAGTTTATAGCTTGAAGTTTTATTTTTATCTAACCATAAAGCATTTCCTTCACTTTTTCCAAATTTCTTTCCTTGAGAATCTGTTACAAGTGGCATTGTAAATCCATATACTTCATCCCCTGTTGACTTTCTAATTAAGTCAATTCCTGCTGTAATGTTTCCCCATTGATCTGACCCTGCACATTGTAAATCTACACCTTTATGTTCATGTAAATATTTGAAGTCTAATGCTTGTAATATCATATATGAAAATTCTGTATATGTTATTCCTGATTCTAATCTTCTTCTTATTATGTCTTTATCTAACATATAGTTTATATTAAAAAATTTTCCATAATCTCTTAAAAAATCTATTACATTTATGTCTTTATACCAGTCATTATTATTTACAACCTCAAATCCAAAGATTTTTTCTACTTGTTTTTTTAAACTTTCAAAATTGCTTTTTACTTGCTCTTTACTTATCATTGCTCTTTCTGTTGTAGGTCTTGGATCTCCTATCATTCCTGTTCCTCCACCTACTAATAATATTGGATGATGTCCTGCTTCTTTTAGTCTTTTTGATATTAAAAAACTTGATAAATGACCTACATGTAAACTGTCTGCAGTAGGGTCTGTTCCTATATAAAATGTTAATCCACCTTTGTTTAATTTTTCTTCTAATTCTGGACTTGATATGTCTTTTATTAGTCCTCTCCATTTTAAATCTTCTACTACTGTCATTCTTCTATCATTCCTTTCTTTTTATTGTTTTGAATTTTTTGATTTCATTATTTTTTATTTTTTGTTTTTTTGATTTTTTTATTTTAAGATTTTACTTTTTTAAATTTATATAATTTAGTTTTATTTCTTATGTTCTATATTTTAACTTAAAATAGTTCAAATTTCAAGTTTTTTCTAAATTTATATTATAAATAATTACATATTTTCCTCTTTTAGCTATGCTTATAAAAATTTCTTACTGAACTGTAACCATATTTTTATTAAAAGTTATTATCTATAATTTTAAAGGGATAATAGCTGACTTTTTAAGATATTTTATACATCTATAGCTTTTTAAAAATGAGTAAATTTTAAAAAAGATAGTAATTGTATATAGAACAAATAAGAAAATCTTTGATTTTCTTTAATTTGTTCTCGCCCGATTTGAGTTTTCGACTGTAAGGAGAAAATCTCAAAGGGCTAGCGATTGTAGCTTTTTATACAATAGGAAAGTATAACTTTCCTATTGTATAAAACCAGAAAGGAGGTTGAGGAATTTCTTCCTCACCTCCTCTCTGGCTTGTATAAGTTTGTTCCTTTTCAGGACTTTATCTTAGGTTTTGGGAACGTACTTAAGCAGATACGTTTTTTGGGGATTTAACGGCCTATGGTAGGTTGCAATCCCATACCTGTCAAACACGTTGTTCAGGACTGACTCCACTCCAACGAGGTCGTCATATAAATCTTGGGGATAAATTGTATATGCAATCTTGCACATACGCAAAATCCCGTCACTGGTTTTCATGCAAGTGCCATCATCTCTCGGAGTGTAACCTTCAAGATAATTCCGGCACCAGCCAACCTTCGCAAGAGTATGCAAGTCATTGGCAGAGAAAATCACCTGCACATCATGTTCTTTGATTTTCTCAAAGAGAACTGAAACGAAATTGCTTTCGTTCACAATCAGCTCTTCTACTGAGTTAACTCTCGAGCCAAAAATTCCCATAATTTACCTCCTTATAATTGCTGAGGGGTGAATATACGTCAAGGAGTACTTGACTCCAAATACTATTATATTATATCACTATTCTTCAAAAAAATCTACTTTTTTTTGAAATTTGGTGTTTTACCTTAATTAAAATAATAAATTCCAGTATGAAAGCAATAAGACAGGTCAGTACTCAGAAATTACTTCTTTGTATTGACCTGTCTTTAGCTTTAGAATTAGAACTCTAAAAAAACTTAGTTAGACATCAGTCTTGATGTAAGCAACGCAAGCAATTTGTTTAAGGCTATTGGGAATTTCGTACAAAATGTTCTCACCTTGCTTGATTCTCATCAAGCACCCAATGTCGTTTACATGCCTCCACGAGATGGAAAGATGCTGGAAGAAAGAAGTATACTCTCCATTGTAGCAGTAATTCTTCTTCACATTTTTGCTTTTCATCAAGTCCTCAACATTGAAGAGGAGAAGCTTGTTCTGCCCATTTGCAGCAAGACTGCAGAAAGCAGCTTCACACTTTTCGATGGGCATCCGAAAGAAATTCGAGTGCCATTCCAGTTTTGTCATAACGTGCTGGTTGTCCATAATAGAACCTCCTGTTCAATCTGCTTGGTCAAAAATCTTTTGAATTTATGACCAATTTAATTGGTAGCTATTTCAAGAAACAAAATGCGTTTAGCATTTGTCTCTTTTTCCAAAGAATAGAATTGCTTGTTTTTATACCAGATGCTAATAATCTGGCACTTAGCTTCTTTCTCATTTTTTTTGTCATCCAAAATGACGACATACTGTAAAGAACAATCCTGTTCTAACTTTGCTTGATGAATTATATCCCCATGACTGTTTTTTAAATTTGTTGTTGTTATATTCTCTGCCACCTCCTTAATAAGACTCAAACGAGTTATAACAACACTCTCCCGCAATCCAGGGAGAGTTAACATAGAAAGCACTGTTCTAACATTGCCTTCAACTGCTGATATTTTTCTTCCATCTTTAACAGAATAAAGCCTAAGTCTTTTCATATGCTCCTCCAAACATAATTCAAAAAAAAGCTTATGTTTGATGGACTTTCCATCAAAATCATAAGCTATTATATCACAATTTAAAATGCTTGTCTATATAATTCGACAAAATCTTCTTTTGTTACTTCTCTTGGGTTTCCTGGTTTGCATGGATCTTGCATTGCTTTTTCTGCTAAAAGTTCAAAATCCTCTTCTCTTGCCCCAACATCTCTAACTCTTTGTGTTATTCCTACAGATTTAGATAATTCAGAAATCATCCATACAAATGTATTAATTACATCTTGGTCATTTAGATGTTCTGCGTCAGGTCTACCAATCTCACATAATATTTCTCTAAATCTTTGTGCTGTTGCATGGTCTGCTCCATTAAATCTCATAACTGTTGGCAATAATATTGCATTTGCAATTCCGTGTGGAGTATCATAAACAGCTCCTAATTGATGTGCCATAGAATGTACAATTCCTAATCCAACATTAGAAAATCCCATTCCTGCTATATATTGTGCTAATCCCATCATTTCTATTGCTTCTTCATCTTTTTCATTTACTGCTGATGGTAAATATTTGAAGATTAATTTTATTGCTTTCATATGGAACATATCTGACATTGTATTATGTGCTTTTGTAATATATCCCTCAACAGCATGTGTTAATGCATCCATTCCTGTTGCAGCAGCTAGTGATTTTGGCATAGATGCCATTAATTCTGAATCTACTATTGCTAATATTGGAATGTCATGTGGATCTACACATACCATTTTTATTTCTCTTTCTTCATCTGTTATAACATAATTTATTGTTACTTCTGCTGCTGTTCCTGCTGTTGTTGGTAATGCTATTAATGGCATACCTCTATTTATTGTATTTGAAGCTCCATTTAGTGATACAATATCACTTCTTTCTGGATTTGTCATAACTATAGATACACCTTTTGCAGTATCTATACTTGAACCTCCACCTACAGCAACTATTACATCAGCTCCTGAATTTCTACATGCTTCTACTCCATCTGTTACATTTTTTATTGATGGATTTGGTTTTACATCAGAATATACTTCATATGGTATTTCTGCTCTTTGTAAAACATCTGTAACTTTATTTATTAGTCCACATTCTACTAATGACTTATCTGTTACAACAAAAGCTTTTTTAAATCCTCTGCTCTTAATTTCTCCTGGTAATTCTTCTCTTGCACCTTTTCCAAAATATGATGTTTCATTTAAAGTAAATTTAACTGACATATTTTTCACTCCTTCTTTTGAATTTTTTACTGCCTTTATATTGGCAAATTTATATAAATTAAATTTTGCAATTAAATCTCAAATAAATATTACTTATTATGATTATTTAAATTATAATACTCTTGAATTCTTTAGAAATTCTGAATATTACTTAACAATTTTAGTAATATTTAATTATTCTGATTAATTGCTCATTTTAAATTATATACATTTTTTTATGTTTTAGTCAATAGAAATTTCCATATATTCTTCTGGAATATCAAATAAAGATTTATCAATATCTGTTGAAATTTCTATTTTTAATGTTTCTTCTTCCATTTGACTAAAAATTGTTTTTATATATACTAGTTTATTGTCATTATCAAAATAAAATCTTGTTTTTACTTGACTTTCGTCATCATTTAAAACATTTGTATCTGTAAACATTGTTGTTCCTTGATATTCTTCGTAATAATATTTTTTTCCTCTAATTTTTTCCTCACCAGTTGTATACTCTCTATTAACAACATCTGCAAGCCAACTTTCAACAACATTTACATCTATATTTGTATTATTATATATATAATATTCTTCTTTTTCATGTGTAATATATGTTGTTGTATTGTCTTTTATTATTGTTGTGGTATGTGTTCCAGATGTATAATTATCAATTACAGCATTATTTCCATCTTTTACCACAATTGTTTTATTATTCGTGTCTTTTTCTTTTTGAAATTGATATGATGTAATACCATTTAGTTGATTATATACTTCAGAAAGTAAATGAATTTCTGTTTTTTTATTATTTTTAACAATTATTATTGCTATTATAATTGCTATAATTAAAATTATTGGAATTACTATTCTTATTATTCTTTTTTTCATTTGACTTCACTTTCCTTTTCATGTTGGGGTCGGTCCCTTTTTCTGTTGGGGTCGGTCCCTTTTCTCGTTGGGGTCGGTCCCTTTTTATACCTTTTTGTTCTGATTTATTGTTCTGTATTTTCATTTTGAACATATTCTAATGTTCCTGGAATCATTCTATCTGTAAATACTACACCTTCTAAATGGTCAACCTCATGTGCAATTGCTTGTGCTAGCAAGTCTTTGGCTTTTAATGTAAATTTCTTTCCATCTCTATCTAAGGCTTCTACAGTTAATTCTTTTGGCCTCACAACTTTTGCATATTGGTTTGGAAAACTTAAACATCCTTCTTCTACTTCATGTTCTCCTTTTGTTTTTGTTATCTTAGGATTTATAAAAATTCTAGCTCCTTCTCCGTCTTCTATGTCTATGACTACTACTCTTTTTAGTACTCCTACTTGTACTGCTGATAATCCAACTCCATTATATTTGTACATTGTTTCTATCATATCGTCTATTAATGTTTGTATTTTTTCGTCAATATTTTCTACTTCTCTAGATTTTTTTCTTAGGATTTCATCGTTTTCTAGTCTCATTGTTCTTATTGCCATTATTTATTGCTCCTTGTCTAATTTTATTTAGGTTTTAACAAAGGTTTTACCTATAAACCTATTTTTTTGTGTTTTTCCCTTTATTACCTATATTATGATATATCAATTTGAATTTTTTGTCAATTAATTTCTGCGAGAATTTTATGTAAGATATATTTTCAATAAATGTAGACATTTTTTATTTTTGACTTATATTAATTTTACATTTTTGGGGCAAATTAAAACACAGCACCAGTGGTGCTGTGAATATCTCCTCCATTTCTTAATCAAGATTCGACACTTTATTTATTTTCTAAACTCTTTGAATAATGGTGCTCCAAGTAATAAAGACAGTATTAGTACAATTATTCCTTTTACCAAACCCACAGAATCTCCTGTCATAAAAAACAGATAGAAATTTTCTATAGCATAGACCATGTTTTGCAACATTACTAATGTGAATAAAGTCTTGAACATCATTTCTATTTCCTTTCTCTCTAAGTGCTTTTATGGATTTTTTATTTACCAATAGCCATTGCTACTTACAATTTATATTATATTACATTTTACATAATTTTGCAAGTTAAATCATGCTATTAGGATTTACATCAATAGAAATTCGTGTATTTTTATAATTTTTATTGTAAATTAATTTCAAACAATTATTAAAAACATAATTTGCCTCTGGAGTCATATTTCCTTTTACAATCATTCTCCATCTTATATGATTTTGAATTCTATCAATTGGTGATGGCATTGGTTTCATTACTTTAAATTCATCCAACTTCAAATTTTCCATCAAATATTTATATACTTCTAAAGAAACTTTTTTAATTTCATTTTCTGATAAACCATTAAAATTTATTAAAATAATATCTTTAAATGGTGGATACATTAATTGTTGACGTAAAGCTATTTCTGTTTGATAAAATTCTATATAATCTTGATTTTTAGCACATTGTATTGCAAAATTATCTGGATTATAAGTTTGAATTATAACTTGTCCTTTTAATTTTTCTCTTCCCGCTCTACCTGCAACCTGTGTTAAAATTTGGAAGGTTCTTTCATTTGCTCTATAATCATCGATATTTAAACTGCTATCTGCTGCAACAACTCCTACTAAAGTTACATTTGGAAAATGATGACCTTTTACTATCATTTGAGTTCCAATTAATATATCTATATTTTCATCTCTAAATTTGTTCAAAATATCTTCATGAGAATTCTTTTTAGTTACAGTATCTTTGTCCATTCTGATAGTTGTAGCATTAGGAAATACTTTATTAATCTCTTGTTCTAATCTTTGGGTTCCTGTACCAAAATATCTTATTTTAGTACTATGACATTCAGGGCAGACTGTTACAACATTTTGCTCATATCCACAATAATGGCATTTTAATTTATTTTCATATTGATGATATGTTAAACTTATATTACAATTTTTGCATTTTACTGTATATCCACATTCTCTACACATTATAAATGTTGAGAAACCTCTTCTATTTAAAAATAGGATTGTTTGTCTTTTTTCTTCAAGATTTTTTTCTATTGCATTATGTAATGCGATGCTTAACATTGAGCGATTTCCATTTGCAAGTTCTGCTTTTAAATCTACAATTTGAACTGTTGGTAAATCAGAATTATTAGCTCTTTTTGTTAATTCTAATAATTTTATATTTCCCTGTTTTGCTTTATAATATGTATTTAAATCTGGTGTAGCACTACCTAATACTAGTGGACAATTATTTTCTTTTGCAATTTTTTTTGCAATTTCTTTTGCATCATATTTAGGTACCGCTTCTGATTTATATGAACTATCATGTTCTTCATCTATAATTATTACACCAATATTTTCTAATGGTGCAAATATTGCAGACCTTGCCCCTATTACAATTTTAGCATTTCCAGCTTTTATTTTGTTCCATTCATCATATCTTTCTCCAATTGATAATTTACTATGTAAAACTGCAATTTCTTCTTTATTAAATCTGCTTATAAATCTATCAATCATTTGTGGTGTTAATGATATTTCTGGTACTAATACAATTGCAGTTTTGTTTTGTTCTAAAGCTTTTCCTATTAATTGTAAATAAACTTCTGTTTTTCCAGAACCTGTAACACCATGAATTAGAAATTCTTCATATTGTTTAATCTCCATTTTATTTGTAATTTGGTCAAAAGCATTTTGTTGTTCTAGAGTTAATTTTAGATTTTCTGTTTTTTCTAGATTTTTGTTTTCTAATGGATTTCTTTCTACCTTTTTTTCTACAATCTCTATATATCCGTTTTTTTCTAAGGTTTTAACAATTGCTCTTGTTCCACTTGTAAACATTTCTATTTCTGGAACTGTTGCTCCCTCATTATTTTTTAAAAATTGTAAAATTTTCTTTTGCTTTTCTGATTTTATTATATTTTCTGAAATTTCAAATTCTATTTCTTCTATTTCTTTTTTTAAATATACTACTTGAATTTTTTTGTCTTGGACTTTATTATTTTCTTGTTTTCCTTTTGTACCTGGTGTTAGCATTTGTTTAATACAATCAGATACATTACAAAAATATCTATTTGCCATCCATTTTGCAAGTTCTATTTGACTTTCTGTTAAATTGTGTTTTATTTGTACTATATCTTTTACTTCATATGTTGTTTTTTCTTTTATATTTACAACATATCCTTCTTCTAAATTTGCTTCTTTTCCTTTTGCTGTTTTTCCAAATGGTACAAGTACTGTGCTTCCAATCATAACAAGTTCTTCTAATTCTTGTGGTATATTATAGTCAAAGGTTCTATTTAATTTTTTTGCTGATCTATTTATTATTATTTCTGCTATCATATTCTTTTTTCCTCTTAGCATTTAATATATCATACAAACTTCTTTTTATCAATAATGAGAATATTTTTTTATCCTTTACAATTTAATTAGAGTTACATTTTAATAAATTTTTAAATACCTCTTTTATTTATTGTATAGGAAACAATAAATAAAAGAGGTAGAAAACTATTTAAAAGTTCTTTACCTCTAGATTTTTACTCTGCATATGAATTTGTAAAATCTGCTAAATCTGGTTTAGCAATATCTTCATCTGTTACAGTATTTACACTATAATTTACTTTATACTCATTTAATTCATTCTTTTGATATAATGTAATACCATATTCTTTATCTATATATACTTCATCTTGACCTGATTTTATATAATAACAATCTCTATCATTATATTTTTTTGAAGTTATTTTAAACATTGGGTTTATAGATAATAATAATATATTTTTATTGTCTAAACAGTTTATATTATTTGCCTGTGGCTGAGTAGAAATCACTTCAACTCCTACATTATAAGTTTTTGAATTATTGAAAATTGTGTATCCTTCATCTTTTTCAAAATCTTTCCAAAATGTAATATTTCCATCACCAGATTTTAGTCTCACATTTTGTTTAATTATATTATCTTTTTTCCAAAATTCAGTTATTGATGAAGAACCTTCTTCAGTAAAGTAAAGGTTTGATATTTTTTTACTTTCATCTCTTAATTCACTAATTTTATTTAGTTTACTTAACCTCATTCCAAATATTGAAACTAATAAAATAATAATAATTAAAATAACTATATAAATAATTTTCTTTTTCATTTTTATCATCCTCCTTTGTAATATAAATTTATTATAGCAATTTATTACAAAAAATGCAAATTTTTCGTAATATTTTTAATTCTTCCTATTTTATACTTTTTTTGATACTTAATTTTTTTATCTATTGAAGTTTTATAATTTTTATTATATACTACAAGTAAAATAATGGAAGGGGAAAAAAATGTTAGAATTAAAAAAAGTATCTAAATTTTATAATAATAATGGTAATATAAATACAGGTATTCTAAAAATAGATTTAAAGCTAAAAATTGGCGAATTTGTAGTAATTACAGGAGAATCAGGAAGTGGAAAAAGTACATTATTAAATGTAATTTCTGGTTTAGACAGTTATGAAGAAGGAGAAATGTATATAAATGGTAAAGAAACAAGCCATTATAATAAATACGATTTTGAAGAATACAGAAAAAAATATATTGCAAATATTTTCCAAGATTTTAATTTAATAAACAGTTATACAGTTTATCAAAATATTGAACTTATGTTATTACTAAATGGAAAAGAACATACCAAAAAGCGTGTATTAGAAATAATAGATAAAGTTGGATTAACAAATTTTAAAAACACAAAAGTATCTAAATTATCAGGTGGTCAAAAACAAAGAGTTGCAATAGCTAGAGCAGTAGTAAAAGATACACCAATAATTGTTGCAGATGAACCTACTGGAAGTCTTGATAAAAAATCTGCTCAAAATGTTATAGAAATATTAAAAAATATTGCAAAAGACAAATTAGTAATTATTGTAACACATAATTTAGAACAATTTGAAAATTATGCAACACGAATTATTAAAATGCATGATGGTGAAATTGTTGAAAATAAAGAAATAAAACAAATACCTGAAAATCTTCCATTACAAAATTATAATAATAAAAATATAAGTTTTAAAAATATTATTAAACTTGGAGTACGCAATACTTTTAATATCAAAACAAAATTCATATTATTATTTTTAATATTTTTTTTAGTAACTACTACCCTATTTTTTGAATATTCTAATTTTCAATATGCTGAATATCAAGAATTATTAGTCGATAATGGTCTTTATTTTAAAGATTTATCTGAAAATAGAGTTTTAATAAAAAAAGCTGATAATACATCATTTTCTCAAAAAGATTATAGTAAAATAAAAGAATTATCAAATATTGATTATATAATTAAAAATGATCTTTTTCTTGATAGTAATATAAACCTTTACAGAAGTTCTGTTTATGGAGATATTAGTTTTTATTGTAATATTGAAAGTCTTGACTATTTTGAAGGAAATTTTGATGTAGGAAGAATGCCAAAATCTGATGATGAGATAATTCTTCAAACAAGCAAAATGCATAGAAGTATACAAACTGCCCTAGAAGAAATTCAAGATAAAAGATTTTCTATTGGAAATAATTTAAGTGAAAAAGCTATTAAAAATCTTAAAGTTGTAGGAATAATTTTTAATGAAAAAACTGATAATTATGATTCAAAAATTTATTTGTCAAATGCAAAAATAGAAGAAATAACTCCATTTATAAATAAACAATTTAGTACAACTTCTATCTTGACAAATGGAAGAGAATTATCTATATCAATTTTTCCAAGTGAAAATGTAGAAAAAGGAACTGCAATTATTAATGAAAATATAGAAACTGTAAAAATTGGAGACACTTTAACATTAAAAGCAAGTAATATTTATTGTGATAAACAAATAAATTTATCAGTTCCAAATACTTACTCAATAAATAATTTTCAAAATTATACAGACTCTTCATTATACCAATTTTACGAATCTGGTATATTTATAAACAACGAAGATTATGCAAATTTATATAATTTACCAATATATCAATCTAGTATATTTGTAAAAGATATTAAAGAAATTGATAAAACTATCTCAGAGCTTAATAATATAGGAATTAATTGTAAAAAAATAACTGAATATAGAAACAATGAAATTAAATTAAATGAACAAATTTTAAAAATTGCAAAAGTTATTGTAACTGTATTACTTGTATTTATTTTACTTTTTGTATCTTATTTTATTATAAAAATAATATTAAAATCAAGAAACACTTATTACGCGATTTTAAGAATGTTAGGAGCTAATTATAAAACTGAAAAACTAATATTATTTGTTGAATTATTATTAGTTTCAACTTTAGCATATTTAACATCATTACTAATTATATATTTATTCCAAATTAATATTTTTGTAATTGAATATATTAACAATATTGTTAGATATTTAGGAATAAAAGAATATATATTTGTATATTTAATCATTTTAATTATATCACTATATATTTCTATAAAAATGTCTAAAAATCTATTTAAAAAGACTGCAATAAATACTTTTAATGAGGAAGATATATAATTGAAAGAATTTACTTTCATAATAATATTGTCTTTAATGTAACACAAGAAAGGAATGAAATTTATTATGTTAGAACTAGTAAATGTAAATAAATATTTTAATAAAAATAAACAAAATGAAATCCATGTAGTAAATAATGTATCTCTTGATTTTGAAAATCCAGAATTAGTTGCTATATTAGGTCCTTCTGGAAGTGGTAAAACAACTTTGTTAAATCTTATTGGAGGTTTAGATAAAGTAGATGATGGCGAAATACTTATAAATGACAAAAATATAACAAATACCCCATCCCATTCAGTAGACAAAATTAGAAATTTGAATATTGGATATATTTTTCAAGACTATAAATTAATTGAAGATATTTCTGTATTCGAAAATATTGCAATTTCTTTAAAAATGATGGGTATAAAAAACGAAAGAGAAATAAAGAAAAGAGTCCAATATGTATTAGAAATTGTAAATATGTATAGATTTAGATATAGATTAGCAAAAACATTATCAGGAGGTCAAAAGCAAAGAGTTGCTATAGCAAGAGCTATTATAAAAAATCCTAATATAATCATTGCAGATGAACCTACAGGAAATTTAGATAGTCAAAACTCAATTGCTGTTATGGATATTTTGAAATCTATATCTAAAGAAAAACTTGTAATATTAGTTACACATGAAGTAGAACTAGCAAAACAATATGCTTCAAGAATTATTGAATTTGAAGATGGAAAAGTTTTAAAAGATTATAAAAATAATGAAATTAAAGAATTTGTAAACAATACAAATTTTGATATCTCTAAATTACAAAATAAAACTAATACAAAATATAGTTCAATATATAAAATTTTTCCATCAATTATAAATGGATTTAAAAAAATAAAATCTTATTCTATTTTGAAAAAGACATTAATGTTAGGATATTTTGCAACTGCCCTATTTGTTGTTTGTTCTATTAGTAATATTTTTGGAGTTTTTAATATACAAGAAAGTGATTATGCTATTTATGACCAAAACTATTTACAAATAGATTCAGCTGAATTTAATGTTGAAAAATTTTTAGAATGTGAAAATCTTGCTGAAATAGATTATATTCTTCCAGGAAACAGTTTAGTAAGTTTTAAACTATTATTTGATGATTATCTACAAACAATAGATAGTAGTTTAATAATAACAGGTTCATTATTAAATGCTGATAAATTAACTTCAGAGGATATTATTTATGGAAGATTGCCAGAAAATCAATATGAAGTTGTAGTAGATAAATTAACAATTGATAGAATAGACACTCTTGTTGAAGGCTCTTCAATAAGTACAAGTGATGCACTTTCTACTGATTTTGGAATAAATAGTGCAAAAGATGTTTTAAATAAAACATTATTAATAGATAATTTACCAAATTTTACGATTGTTGGAATAACAGATAAAAATAATCAATCAATATATACATATAAAGAAAATTTTATAAACATTATTGATAATACAAGTCAATTCAATATGGATAATATATTATTCATAAATTCTAATAATCAAGAAAATAGTCCTGAAAAATTATTAGATTATCAATTATTAAATAATGATATTACTTTAGTTGAAGGTCGACTTCCAGAAAATGATTATGAAACAATTGTTAATATCTCAAAAAAAGGTGAAAATATTGATTTAAAAGTAAATGATAATAAATTAAATATTGTTGGATATTATGAAAGCAAAACAAATAGAACTAATTTTTTAGTTAATAATAATACCATAAAATATAAATTAATTGATTTAAATGTTACTTTTTCTGTTTATCCAAATAATAAAACTGAAGCTTTTAATAAATTAGAAAATGATTATGATTTAAATGTAATCGATATGTGTAGTTATGAAAAAGATAATTATATTGAAAAACAAAAAAGCGAAATACAAAATACACTTATGTTTTCAATAATAGTTCTTGCTATTTCTTTATTAGAAATCTATTTAATGATGAGAGCATCATTTTTATCTCAAATAAAACAAGTTGGAATTTTAAGAGCTATTGGTGTAAGTAAAATAGATATTTGCAAAAAATTTCTTGGAGAAATAATTGCAATTACAACAATAACAGGTCTTTCTGGAATTATTGTAATGTCATATATTATAAGTGAACTTGTTAAAGTTCCTGCAATGTCTGAAACTTTTATTTTAAATCCTTTAATTATAGGAATGAGTGTTTTAATTATTTATGGTGTTAATATACTTTTTGGATTATTACCTTTATTTGATATATTAAAAAATACTCCTGCAAAAATTCTTTCTAGACATGACATTTAATTTCTTTTGCAAATAGAACAAATTAAGTTTTCGGCTATAAGGAGAAAATCTCAAAGTGCTAGCAATTTATAAAAAAATTTAAGAGACTGTATAATAGTCTCTTAAATTTTTTTATAAAGTTATAGATTATTGATTTAACCATTTTTCATATTCATCCATTATTTTTTTAGCAATTTGTTCTGGTGCAAGTTGTGTAGTATCTATAACTAAATCGTAATTAGACATATCGTCTTTGCGTACATGATATAATTTCCAATATCTTTCATTTTCCAATTTATATCTTCTAATCATGTCTGCTTTTTGTTCTTCAACTGTTGCAAAACTTTCTGTACTTTTTCTATTTGGGTCATTAAAAGCTCTTTGTGCTGCAACATCTATGTCTACTCTTAAATATACTTTAAAAGATTCTGGAACTGCATACCATCCAAGTCTTGCATCTATTATAAAATTATCATGTTCTTTTGCATATTCTGAAGCACTTTTTTCTATTTGTAAATCTATTTCTGGGTGTTCTGCTAAAAATGCATTAAAACTAGTTATATCTAATTTCATATCTCTTGCTAATTTTCTAGCATATTCTCCATTTCTGTATATTCCATAATTTAATTCTTTTATTAGTATTGCTGAAACTGTTCCTTTTCCTGCTGCTAAATCTCCTGCAAGTGAGATGATATGTTTCTTTTCCATAATTTTTATTTAACTCCCTCTTAACTTTTGACAAAATCTTTAACAAAGTAATTATTTTAAATGCTTACATTTTGTAAATTTTAATTTTCTTTTTTATTTATATTTATAAATTATTTCTTCTCTTCAGGTTCAATTATTTTTACTTTACCTTCTGCAATTTCATTTGCTGCCAATGTAACTGGTGATTCTTCTTTTACATCTGTTTTTACAGGTGCTCCATTTGCAATTTGTCTAGCTCTTTTTGCTGTAGCTATTACTAATTCATATCTGTTTTTAGCAAATTTTAATAATTCTGAAACTGTTGGTTTTACTATCATTTTAAATTTCCTTCCTTTCTTAAAGAATATATGTCTGTAAAATATTAGCTACTCTTCTGTTTGAACTTGTGGTGTTATATCTTTATCAATTCTTCCTGCAACTGTTTCTGGTTGAACTGCTGATAATATAATATGTCCTGAATCCATTATTAATACTGCCCTTGTTCTTCTTCCACAAGTTGCATCTATAGCTGTTTTTTCATCTTTTGCTTCTTGTACCATTCTTTTTATTGGTGCAGACTCTGGGCTTACTATTGCTACAATTTTATTTGCTGCTATAATATTTCCAAATCCTATATTTACTAATTGCATGATTCTCATTCCTTATAAATAAATTTAGGTTTTTAAGGTTACCTATAAACCTTGATAATTAATCATATCTTTTTATGATTTTTATAAATTATCAACATTTACTTGTTTATAAATTGTTAATAATAATTTATTCCTCTTTTTTGTTTTTTCTTTTGGTTTGTTTTTTTATTGGTTCATCTTTTACAATTTCTTTTATATCACTTAAATTATCTAATTCTTTCTTCTTCTCTCTAGTGTAAATTAATATGTTTTTAATTATATAATAAGATATAAATAAACATAAACCAGAAAAAATATATGTAGTATTATCTATATTAAAAACTCTTGGAATATATAATATTAATAAAGTAAATATAGATAAAACTAAAAATTCTATCCCATTTAAAGCTAAAGTGTCATTATCATTTTTATATGCTTTTTCAAAAATTAATATTGTAAGTATTAAAAATAAAAAACTTGTAAATTTTATGTATATTAAAAATATGTCTGGTTTCATGTATTGTTCTATTATATTAAAAAATATAAAATACATTGTTACTAATGTGATATATATTAAGTTTAAAACTATGTTTTGAGACATTATTTCTTTTATTTTTTTTAAAATATTTATTTTTTCTTTAGCATTTTCTTCCAATTTTGGTTCCTCTTTCTTTTTATATATCTAATATAATACCACCTTTTTGCATATTTATCAAGTATTTTTGAATAATTATTTTTTATCATTGTTGTTGGGTGGGTCTTGTTGGGGTCGGTCCCAAAACAAAAAAGGGACCGACCCCGACACAAAAAGGGACCGACCCCAACAACAAAAGGGACCGACCCCGACAACAAAAGGGACCGACCCCAACAACAAAAGGGACCGACCCCGACACAAAAAGGGACCGACCCCAAAACAAAAAGGGACCGACCCCAACAACAAAAGGGACCGACCCCAGTAGCCTATTTCAAGCTAGATTGACATCAATTTCTTTTTCTAAATATGTTGAATATATATATGCTTTATCTACTTTTCTTTCTAAAGCTGATTCTAATGCATTTTTATATAATTCTAATTGTGTTTTATATTTATCAATTAATATTTTTTCTTGTTTATTTGCAACATAATCTGTTTTAAAATCTACTAATATTAGTTTTCCTTTTTCATTTATATAATACAAGTCTATAATACCTTGAACAAGTATTTTTTCTTCTACATTTTTATTATATATTTCTTTTGCAGGAATATTTATATAAAAAGGCTTTTCTCTTTCCACAACATTTGCTTTAGTCATCTCTTTCCAAATATTTGATTTGGTAAATTGTAGTATTTTATTTAAATTAATAGCATATGCTTCTTGTTGTGTGATTATTTTTTTAGCAACTAGTTTTTCAACTAATTCTTTTATTCCTTCTAAATTATATTCTTGTTTTTTTACATCCAATTTTTGCATACATAAATGTATTAATGTTCCCTTTTCAGCATTTGTTATTTTTACATCTTCGTCTGATTGTAAAAATTTAGGTTTTGGCAACTCTTCACATTCATTAATATTTTCTAATGTTTTTGGATTCTGATTAATTCTAATATTATTTTCTATAGCATTATTATAAGCACATTTATAATTATTTAACTTATCAATATCATTCTCTATAATATCACTATATTGTCTATTAATATTATTTATTTTGCTCTCTAAACTCATTTGTTTTATTTGTGTTACTGATGTTTTTGTTGGTATTATTGTAGATTCTATAAATGGATATATATAATTTAATTTTTCTATAATCTGTTTTTCTAATTTTTCTTCTTTAGGATATTCATCTAATTTTTTTATTATATTTTTAGATATGTCTTCTTCATCTTCTTTTTTATTTTCTTTTTCATACATATTTATTATTTCATCTTTTTTATAATAATTCCATGTAGAAAGTTCATTCATTTTTTCTTTATTGTAATTGTATATTAACATTAGCCATTCTAGATATGATTTTGCATTTTGTAATAACATTACACTTAAATTTTCATATTTTTCGACATTTTCCATCATTTTATCTATTTTTTCTTTTTTAGTAAATCCTGTTATAATTATCTTCTCTTTTGCTCTTGTTAATGCAACATATAAAACTCTCATTTCTTCTGATAAAGTTTCTATTTTTATTTTATTTCTTATTGCCCTTTTTGATAAAGTATCATATCTAATTTGCAAATCATAATCTATATATTTTACACCAATTCCTAATTCTGGGTGTAATAATATTTTTTGATTTAAATCTTGCAAATTAAATTGTTTTCCAGTATTAGCTAAAATAACAACAGGAAATTCTAGCCCCTTACTTTTATGTATACTCATAATTCTTATAACATCATCATTTTCTCCAATTACTCTTGCAGAATCCATATCTTTACTACTTGTTTTAATTTTTTCTATATAATTTATGAAATTATATAATCCTTTAAAACTAATATTTTCACATTGTTTTGCTATTTCAAATAACATTTTTAAATTGGCTTGTCTTAATTCTCCATTTTTCATAAGTCCAACATAATTAAAATATCCTGTGTCATTATAAATTTTCCAAATAAATTCTGGTAAGCTTAAATATTCTTGTTCTTTTCTCCACATTTCTAATTTATTCAAAAAGTCTTCAATTTTTAAACGTAATTCTTCATCTACATTTATTTCGGATTTTAATATTGTTGTATAAAAATTATCATATTTATCACATAGACGAATTTCTACTAAATCATTATCTGTAAAGCCACCTATCATACTTCTCATTGTTGCCACTAGCGGAATTTCTTGTAATGGATTATCTATAATTTTTAGTAAATTCATAATTGTTTGAATTTCTAAACTTTCTAAATATTCTGATGAAGAATCACTAAAAACAGGCATTCCTAATTTTATAATTTCTTTTTCAAATATTGGTGCAGATGTTTTTGTTGACCTTAATAAAATAACTATATCTTTATATTTTATATCTCTTTGAATTTTGTTTTTTGCATCATAAACTTGAAATTTATTTTCTATTAATTGTTTTATTTTATTTGCAACAAACTGTGCTTCTACTTCTATATCTTCTTTTCTTTCTACTTCTTCTTTAAATTCTTCATCATCCACATCTTCTTGAAGTGTCTCAACTTCTAATTCTTCTGGATTTTGTGTTTTTTCATCATTTGTTTCAATTTGTATAATGTCTATTTCTGCTTTTAAATCTTCTCCTGTGTCTTTATAATCTGCTCCTAAATTCAAATATTCTTCTTCTGTGTAATTTAATTCTCCTAACTCCTCACTCATTATTTTTGAAAAGATTAAATTAGAAAAATCTAAGACTTCTCTTCTGCTTCTAAAATTTTTGAATAATTGAATTTTTAAATCATCTTTTTCTGTTTTTTGTTGCTTTAATTTGTATTTTTTATATTTATCTAAAAATAAATCTGGTCTTGCTTGTCTAAATTTATAAATACTTTGTTTTACATCTCCAACCATGAAAATATTATTTCCTTTAGAAATTGATGTTAATATATATTCTTGCACTAAATTACTATCTTGATATTCATCTATTGCTATTTCTTCAAATTTTTGTTGATATTTTTTTGCAATTTCTGTTGGATTGCCATTTTCGTCTATTAAAATTTTTAAAGCAAAGTGTTCTATATCACTAAAATCTACTATATTTTTCTCTTTTTTCTTTTTAGAAAATTGGCTCGAAAACTCTAATATAACATTTTCTAGTTTGTTTAGTATTTTATACATATGAATTATATCTTTAAAACTTTCTTGTGAATTCATAACTAATACTTTATCTGCAACAGCTTCTAATGATTTTATGACTTTTGACCTTACTTTTTGAGCACTTATTTTATCTTCTGTTTTTATTTTTGAGTCCACTAGCCATTTTCCAAAATTTATTGAACTATATATTTCATATGCTTTATCCCATGTATCTAAATTAGCTTGTAATAATTCTAATTGTTGTAAATTTCCTCTTAAAAGTTCATAACTTTTTTTCAATTCATCAATTTTTGATAAATTTTCAACTTCTGGTTTTAATTGATATATTCCATCATCAACAATTTCTTTTATTTGATTTAACAATATATTTCCCCAAGTTGTTTTGGAAAAATCTTGATTTATATCTTCTGGGAAATTAAACATTTCTATTTTTTCATGTAACCATTTTTCTGGATATGGATTGCTTTGAATATATTTGTAAATTGTTAATATCAAATCTTTTAATGGTGTATCATCTCTATATTCTGTATATGTATTTACTAATTTTAAGAAATCTTCATCATTATTTTCATATTTTTCTTCAAACAAATCTTCTAATACATCTTGTTGTAATATTTCTATTTCTGTCGTATCTCCTATTCTAAAATTGTTTGACAAATCAATTTCAAAGAAATTATTTCTTACTACATCTAAACAAAAAGAGTCTATTGTACATATACTAGATTTATTTAATAAAGTTACTTGTCTTTGTAGTCGTTCATCATCTGGTTTTTCATCAATTTTTTTATATATTGCTTTTAAAACTCTTTCTCTCATTTCTGATGCTGCTGCATTTGTAAAAGTTACTACTAAAAGTCTATCTATATCTATTTTTTCATTTATTATTTTATTTATTATTCTTTCAACTAATACTGCTGTTTTTCCACTTCCTGCAGCAGCTGCAACCAATATATTATTTCCTTTTTCATATATTGCTTGTTCTTGCTCTTTAGTCCATTTTACTTCTTCAGCCATAAATATTCTCCTTTTGGTAAATTTTGTGCCGGTTCTCTTTTTTACTTTTTGTTGGCAAAAAAGTACCGGTTCTCTTTTTTTCTATTTTGATTGATGTATAATTCCAAATATTAATCAAAATAGTATCAATCATATTTTAATAAATTATTTACAAAAAATCAAATATTTTTTATGTTATATTCATACTGTGGTCGGTCCCTTTTTGTGTCGGGGTCGGTCCTCTTTTTGGTTGGGGTCGGTCCTAAATCAAACCAATATAAATTGTTTTTTATACCTTGTGTGTCGCAACCTACAAAAGAATTTCAATAAGTAGGTTGCTCCAAATCGCATTCGCTACGCTCATTTGGTCGCTTACGCGGTATTACAAAACAATTTATATTGGTTTGATTTAGGACCGACCCCAACCAAAAAGAGGACCGACCCCGACAACAAAAGGGACCGACCCCGACACAAAAAGGGACCGACCCCGACAACAAAAGGGACCGACCCCGACAACAAAAGGGACCGACCCCGACAACAAAAGGGACCGACCCCAACACCAAAAGGGACCGACCCCAACACCAAAAGGGACCGACCCCAGATAAAAACAGCATTTATGTCGCAAAAAGGAGCAGAGAACAACTATAGTCATTCTCTGCTCCTTTCGCCTTAGGTCTCGTCGTTATTAATCAATTTCCGCAGATCCAAGACCCCATTGTGGGGCTTAATATCTGCCTTAACCAAATCGTGGGATTTTTCATCCCACACGAGAACCTCTGCGTCACCATCTGCCAGAATCAGTTTACGGATTTTTCCGTTGCGAGCATCAAGCCCACAGGCATAACCTGCTGTCTTCTGGCTGTCAGGCTCCCCCTTGACAATAATAATATCATCGGTGCCGTCACCACTCAACCGCATGCCGGTACCACCCCAACGAAGAATCGCCGCTAATTTTCGAACGTCTTCCCTGTCAAGGATAATAACTACACTTTTCATACTTTTTTCCTCCTTGTCATTCGACAAATAATGTGTGTGTAGCTTTCAGCTTTGGTCTAAACCAAACTATTTAATTATATACCATTTTTTGAAATTTGTCAATATTTTACAAAAATAATTTGTACATAAGTAATAGTTACTGGATAATGGTCTTAAATAATATTATCCAGTAATTTATAAGCTGTTGCATAAATTATTTACAAAATCTATGTTTTCCAATTGTAACTGTCATTGGTCTAGACCAAATCCATTTATTTGTTGCAGTACTTGGATTAAAATAATATATTGCACCATATGATGGATCCCATCCATTCATTGCATCTTGTGCAGCTTTTCTTGCTGTACTATTTGGTGTTAAATTAATTTGACCATCAGAAACAGCATCAAATGCACCACTTTGATATATTACGCCAGATATTGTATTTGGGAAACTACTATGTTTTACTCTATTTAAAACAACTGCTGCAACTGCAACTTGTCCCGTATATGATTCTCCTCTTGCCTCTCCATATACAAGTCTAGCTAGCAAATCAACATTAGCAGAATTATTTGAAGAACTTCCAGAAGATCCACTTGATGATGAACTAGACATTATTCCCATAGCATTAAGTGTATTCTTTCCTGCTATTCCATCTACTGTTAATCCATTTTTTTGTTGAAATTTTTTTACTGCAGAAACAGTTTGGCTTCCATATATTCCATCAACTGAGCCATTATAATATCCCCATCTCTTTAATTTTTCTTGAATTTTTCTAACTTCCTCACCTCTAGAACCATATTTAGATAATGTTTCAATATCATTATTATTTGTATCATATACTACATATATAAAACTTGTTAATAAAACAAAAAAAAGTATAATCCATATTATTTTCTTTTTCATAACAAAATAAATTCCTTTCTTTTTTTGTTATTATTGGTAAAATAATATAAAATTATACATTTATTAACTTTTAAATTATTTATTTAAACTTATTATATTTATATATATTAATAATTTATTGATAACAATATACTAATAAGTTTATTATTTATATCTTTATCTATTAATAATTTATTGACTATAATATACTAATAAGCTTATTATTCATATTTTTATCTATTAATAATTATATTTTCTTTATATTAATATTTACTACAAATTTTTAATTGCATTTCTAGCTAATTCGTCACATCTATTGTTATATTCATTATCAGCATGTCCTTTAACTTTTATAAATTCCACTTTATGTTTTTGTGTTAATAAATATAATTCTTGCCATAATTCTTTATTTTTTACATTATCTCCATTTGCGGTTTTCCAGCCATTTTTCATCCAACCATAAATCCATTTTTGATTAAATGCATTTACTGTATATGCACTATCACTATATACTTGTACTTCACTTTCTACTTTTAAACATTTTAATGCTTCTATTACTGCTGTAATTTCCATTATATTATTGGTTGTATTTTTACTTCCTCCAGATATTTCTTTTTTAGCATTTCTATACATTAAAATAGCTCCCCATCCACCAGGTCCAGGATTTCCTGAACATGCTCCATCAGTATAAATTATAACTTTTTCAGTCATCAAAATTTCACTCTCTTTCTTTTAAACAAATATCTAATTAATATGCTAATTTTTTTCATTACTTTTAAAATTAAATATTTTTTGTAATATTTTATAGAATAATATCCCAAAAATTTTGTACTTAATATTGTATATATAATTTTTTTATGATAAGATTATAACAGTAATTTTTAAAAAATACAACAAATAAAATGAATTTAATATTTTACAAATATATATTTGTAAAAAGAGAAAATTTCTTATATTTGTATTTATAAAAAGAAAGGATACTTTAATAATGAGTAATATATTAGGAATTGTATGTGAATACAATCCATTTCATAATGGGCATTTATATCATTTAACAGAATCAAAAAAAACAACAAATTCAGATTATTCTATTGCAGTTATTTCTGGAAACTTTACTCAACGTGGGGAACCATCTATTGTAAATAAATGGCAAAAAGCAGAAATGGCTTTAAAATCTGGAGTTGACTTAGTACTTGAGCTACCTGTTATATATTCTATATCTAGTGCAGAAAATTTTGCTCATGGTGCTATAAAAATATTAGACTCATTAAATATTGTAGACTTTTTATCTTTTGGAAGTGAATGTGGAGATATTTCTATTTTAAATGATATAGTAGATGTTTTAATAGAAGAACCAAAAGCTTATACAACTTTACTATCTCATGAACTATCAAAGGGAATATCATTTCCAAAAGCAAGAGAAAATGCTTTAATGATGTATTTAGGAAATATTCGTAGATTCGCCAATATTCTTTCTGCTCCAAATAATATCTTAGGAATCGAATATTTAAAGGCATTAAGAAAACAAAATTCTATGATTAGACCAATTGCATTAAAAAGAAAAGAATCTGATCATAATGATAATTTATTTTCACATTCATCTTCTTTTGTAAGTGCAAGTGCCATTAGAAATGTTTGTAGTAACAATGATATCACAAAATTACAACGAGTTATGCCAGAATCTTCTTATGATATATTAGAAGATTGTTTGAAAAAAGGAAATATAGTAAAAAATTTATCTGCTTATGATAAAGAAATCATATATATGCTTAGAAAAATGTCTACAGAGGAAATTGCAGAACTTCCTGATGTATCTGAAGGTTTAGAATTTTCTTTAAAAAAGGCTGCAAATGCTTGTAATTCTGTTGTTGAATTATTAACATTAGTAGATTCTAAAAGATATACAAAAACAAGAATTCAAAGAATTTTATTATATGCTATTCTTGGAATAACAAAAAAAGATATTCAACTTTCTCAAACAATTTCTCCATATGTTAGAATATTAGGTTTTAATAATAAAGGAAAAGAAATGATAAGTGAAATTACAAGAAGAAATTCAAAACTAAATTTAGTAACATCTGTAAAAAAATTTTTAGATGAGACTTCTAATAAGTCTTTAAAATATTTTATGGCAAAAGATATTTGGGCTACTAATGTTTATACTTTAGGTTTTGAATATGATTCTAAGGCAAATCTTGATTATACTCAAAAAATAGTTACATTAGAACAATAGCGGGCTTCTTTTAATTTTATAACATTTTAAAGTCCGCGTCATTGTTCGTGCGCCGATACAAGAAAAAAAGAAGGTATAGAATGATTTATTCTATATCTTCTTTTTTGTAAGGTAATGAAAAATTTTTGTCTAAATAAATACATTTTGCCTAATTTTCTATCCATTTAACTAAATCTAAGTTTTCACTATCAAGTAACATTTCATGTTGAGGCATTACTCTAAATGAATATCCATAATTTCCACCAGATATTAAATCTATTTTTGCTGTATAATGATATTTTTTATTTTCTTCATCTTTCCAATCACATTTCATTGGAATTATACTAACATCTTGAATTGTACCATCATCTAAGAATTTTCCATAATATACCTCTACTCTTATATGTTTTACATCAATATTTGGAAGTGTTACTGTACATTTTACTTCAATTTGCTTTCCTGCATCTAATGTTACATTATCTGCATTTGTTTGTTCTTGTTCAATTTGTATATCTTTCCAATTAGAAGCAATACTATGTTTCCATGCATTATATTCAGAAACAAAATCTAAATTTGTATAATATTTTTTAGTTAAATTGCATAATGGCATATATAACTTATTTGTATAATCAACTAACATTCTAGATGTACTGTATTTTCCTCCTGTAGACATTATTGAATTTTTCATATATTGTAACCATACTTTTGAAATTCCATTTTTATCTTTATTATAATATGCTGGAATTATTTTATTTTCTAGAGTGTCATACATACTTTTGCTATCTGCTTGGTCTTGTTCTTCATATGATGGATATTCTGCATTTGTTCCTATTGTCCAACCATTTTTTTGATTATATCCTTCTGCCCACCATCCATCTAATACACTAAAGTTTACAACTCCATTTACAGATGCTTTCTGTCCACTTGTTCCAGATGCTTCCATTGGTCTTCTTGGATTATTTAACCACACATCTACTCCACTTACTAAATATCTTGAAATTTCTATGCTATAATTTTCTAATATAAATATTTTTCCTTTAAATTGAGGCATCATAGAAACTTCATGTATATATTTTATCAAATCTGCTCCTTCTTTGTCTGCTGGATGTGCTTTTCCTGCAAATATTAATACTACAGGTTTATTTGTATTATTTAATATTTGTGTTATTCTTTCTAAATCTTTAAAGATTAATGTTGCCCTTTTGTATGTTGCAAATCTTCTTGCAAAACCTATCATTAATGTTTCTGGATGTAAATTAGCTATAGCTTCACTAACAGCATCATAACTTACTCCTTCACGTCTTAGTCTTGTTGACAAATTTTCTTTTATTAATGCAATTAATTTTCTTTTTCTTTCCATATGAACTTCCCATAATTTTTCGTCTGGGATATTATTTATTTTTTTCCATACTTCATCATCATAAATATTATCTTGCCAATATGGAATTAAGTATTTATTATATAAATCTTTTAATTTAGGGGCAAGCCATGTACAAGTATGTATTCCATTTGTTACATAAGTAATTGGAGATTCACTTGGAGCTATATGTGGCCATACATCTGCAAATAATTCTCTTGATACTTCTCCATGTAATTTACTTACACCATTTTTCTTTCCTGCTATTTTTAATGCTAATATTCCCATATTAAATCCATGTTCTAGATTTTCTGTTGGCTTCATTCCTAATTTTAAAAATTCTTCTCTTGTTAGTCCTAATCTTGGCCAAAATTCTTTAAAATATTTTTCAACTAAACCTATTGGGAATATATCATTTCCTGCTGGTACTGGAGTATGTGTTGTAAATACTGTTTTTGAAGATACTATATCTCTTGCTATTTCAAAAGATACCTCTTTTTCTTTTATAGTATTTTTTATTAATTCTAAGTTTAAGAATGCTGAATGTCCTTCATTCATATGGTAAACTGTTGGATTATATCCTAGTTTTTTTAATGTGTTTACTCCACCCATTCCAAGAATAATTTCTTGACGAATCCTCATTTCTTGGTCTCCACCATATAATCTAGCAGTTGTATCTCTATCTTCTACATTGTTTTTGTCTATATCTGAGTCTAATAAATATAATTTTACTCTACCTACATCTATTTCCCATACTTTTAAATATATTTTTCTTTTAGGAAATTTTATATATGTAATTAGCTCATTTCCATCAGCATCTTTTACTGTTCTTATAGGTAAATCTGACATATTTAGGTCTTTGTATTCTGGATGTTGTATTCCATTTTTGTCTATTTTTTGGTGAAAATATCCGTTTTTGTACATTAATCCAACAGCAACTAATGGAATACCTAAATCACTAGCAGATTTTAGATGATCTCCTGATAATATTCCTAGTCCTCCAGAATATATTGCTATTGTTTGGTCTAATCCATATTCTGCTGAAAAATATGCAATTAAATCATTTCGATTATTTGGATATTTTTGAGAAAACCATGTATCTTTGCTTTCCATATATGAATCAAAATTATCTACAATTTTATCATATTCTCTTAAAAATGAAATATCTTCTTCTACTTCTTCTAATTTTTCTTGTGATACATGTTTTAAAAATTTTACAGGGTTTTTATTACATGTTTCCCATAAGTCTCCATCTATTCTTTTTAGTAATCTTAAAAATTCTGTATTCCAAGACCACCATAAGTTATTAGAAATTTCTGTTAATCTATTAATCCTCTTTGGTAATTGTGGATTTACCGTTATTTTATTAAATATATACATATAAATTTTCCTCCTAAGTATTTTTATTCACTTTTTTCTAATTGTAGTCGTTTATATTATCTACTAAAAAAAAGTTTTTGTCAATAATTTTCTAGTTAATTTTAATTTATTTTTATATTGTTGGGGTCGGTCCCTTTTTGTGTTAGGGTCGGTCCCAAAACAAAAAAGGGACCGACCCTAACACAAAAAGGGACCGACCCTAACACAAAAAGGGACCGACCCCAACAACAAAAGGGACCGACCCTAACACAAAAAGGGACCGACCCCAACACAAAAAGGGACCGACCCCAGTAACAATTATGTTTTTAGTTCAATCATTTTGCTATCAAACTTACTTACCATTTTTGCACAATTTACTAACTCTTTTGACATTTTTTTAGTAACACCTTTTTCTGATTTATATTTTACTTTATGTTCAAAACTTGCCCAAAAGTCCATTGCAAGTGTTCTTATTTGTACTTCACATTTTACAAATATTGTCTTTTGTGTTAGGTAAACAGGAACCTCTACTATCATATGATAACTTGAATATCCACTTTGCTTTGGATTTGTTACATAATCTTTTTCTTTTACAATATGTATATTAGGCATATTTTTTATTAAATCTCTAATAAAAAATATATCGTCTTTTAATGTGCATACTATTCTTATTCCTGCAACATCATTAATTTTTTCTATTAAATTTACATATGTTTTACTATATTTTTTCTTTTCCATTTTTTTTAATATACTTTTTGGTTCTTTTATTCTAGTTTCTACATGGTCTATTAAATCATAATTATAAATTATTTTAAATTCATCTTTTATTATATCTAATTGTACTTCTAATTGTTTTAATGCAGATTTATAAAAAAACATCAGTTTACTATACAGTTCGTCATCTACATCTACTTTTTCCTCTTTGTTTTCTAAAAAATTTTCTATAATCATTAATTCATTTTCTCTCATATTAAAATCATTCCTTATATAATATATTTAGGTTTTAATAAAGGTTGTACCTATAAACTTATTGTATTTCTAAGAAAAAATCGGTTTTTTATTTTTATATGTTTATAACATTTCAAAGACGATATTATTGTTCAAATATTTTCAAACATTCTTCTTTTCCAAAATACTCAATTAAAATATTGTTGATTTGCTAAAATTATTTTTATTACATTATTTATATTTTAGATATTTATTATGATATGATTTTATATATGATTTGTTACCAAAGTATTTTTTTAATGTGTTTTTAATGTGAATTAATTCTTATAATTTTATTAATTTAAAGTCTAGTTTATCTGCACTTACTAATTTAAATTCGATTCCTTCTATATTTCCTTCTACCGCTTCTTTTATTGAATTTCCATGTAAATGACCATAATAACATTTTTTTACATTATATTTTTTCATTAAATTTATAAATTCTGATTCTTTTTGTTGATACAGATGATTTTTAGTTATTGGTGGATAATGCATAAATACGATTATTTCTTTTCTATCTTCTTCGTCTACCATTTTCTTTATGCCATCTTGTAATGATAACTCTAATCTTCCTAATTCTCTATTTATTATTTTTTGATTATTATCTTCCTCATTTTCACCCCAACCTCTAGTTCCACACAATATTTTGTTTTCAAATTCATAACTATTATTAAATAAAAAATCAATATTTGTAAATTGATTTTCTTGTAAAAATTTTCTCATACTGGTAATTGTTGTCCACCAATAGTCATGATTTCCTTTTAATAATATTTTTTTACCTGGAAGATTATTTAAATATGTAAAATCTTGAATTGTATCTTTTAAATATGTTTCCCAAGAAAAATCTCCAGGCAAAACAACTACATCGTTTTCTGTTACTTTTTTCTTCCAGTCTTCTCTTACCTTTTCTGCATGATTTTCCCAATTATCTCCAAAAATATCCATTGGTTTTGGATTTTTAAAAGATAAATGTAAATCTGCTATTACAAATATTGACATATTATTTTTTCCTTTCGCTTTATATATTTTGTACAAGTTCTGTTTTTTTCATTTTGTTGAGAATAATAGAGGACTTTATTACACCTTTTATATGTTTATACTATCTCAAAGCCAGCATTATTGTTCGAAAAAAAGTGCCGGTTCTATTTTTTCATTTTTCTGATAAAAAAATGCCAATTCTATTTTTTACTCTCCAATTTTTAAATTTGGCACTGCATTTAATGTATTTTCTGATAAATCTCCATTTATATATCTATAATATCCAGCAGATGCTATCATTGCAGCATTGTCTGTACATAATTTTAAATCTGGTTCATAAATCTTTATATTTAATTCTTTTCCTAATTTTTGAAATTCTTCTCTAATATGTGTGTTTGCAGATACTCCTCCTGCTAGCACTACTTTATCTAATTTTGTTTGTTTTATTGCTTTTGTTACATTTTCTGTTAAAACTTCTGTAACTGCCTTTTCAAAACTCATACACAAATCTGGTTTTGAAACTTCTGGATTTTTATGTAGATAGTTTAATACTGCTGTTTTTATACCACTAAAACTAAAATCTAAATTTTCAAAATGTGTTTTTGGAAATTCTATTGTTGCCTTTCCTTGTTGTGCTAATTTATCTATTTTAGGTCCTCCTGGATATGTTAGTCCTATTACTCTTGCAACTTTATCAAATGCTTCTCCTATAGCATCATCACGTGTTTTACCTATAACTTCCATATCACAATAGTCTTTTACATGTACTATTTGTGTATTTCCCCCAGATGTTAACATACATAAAAATGGTGGTTTTAAATCTGGATATGTTATGTAATTTGCTGATATATGTCCTTCCAAGTGATTAACTCCTACTAATGGCTTGTTTAATGCAAATGCAAGTCCTCTTCCATAAGAAACACCTACTAATAAAGCTCCTACTAGTCCTGGTCCATATGTTGGTGCTATTACATCTATATCCTTTAATGTTACCTTTGCTTTTTCTAAAGCTAATTTTGTAACTTTAGAAATAGCTTCTATATGATTTCTAGAAGCTATTTCTGGTACTACTCCTCCAAATTGTTCATGTATTTTTATTTGTGTATCTATAATATTGGATAAAACCTCTCTACCGTTTTTTACAACAGCTACAGAGGTTTCGTCACAACTTGATTCTATTCCTAATACAAGTATATCTTTCAAATTAAGCATCCCTTTCATTTCATTATATCAAAATCTTATATTTTAATTGTATTTATCATATTAAAAGTCTTTTATCTTAAATAACACTTTTAGAAATTATTTAGTTTTACTATATCATTACAATCCAAAAATTGACATTCCTAATTTTAAAATTGCATCTGTCATTGAACCTATTATAGGAGAAATTAATCTTCCAGCAATTCCTGTTATCCAAATAATTAAAAATATTATATAAAACATTTGCTCTCTTTCAATAAACCATTGTTTTGCATTATATGGTAATATTGGTAAAAATATTTTTGAACCATCTAATGGTGGTAGTGGTATTAAATTAAATACACCTAAACCTATATTCATTGTAATTGTAGAAGCTATGATAGACATTATAACTACACCAAAAGATGAAAGGTAAAATGAAGCATTTGCAAATTTTATAATACAACAATATATTAATGTAAAAATTATTGCAGTTATAAAATTCATTAATGGTCCAGCAAATGATACTATTGCATCAGCTTTTTCTACACTAATATTTCTGTTATAATTTCTTGGATCTATTTGTACTGGTTTACCCCATCCTATATGTGCAAATAATAACATTGCAAGTCCTAATGGGTCAACATGGTCTAATGGGTTAAGGCTTAGTCTTCCTTGCCTAAGTGGTGTGTCATCTCCTAATTTGTATGCTGTAAATGCATGACCAAATTCATGTACTGTTATTGCTATTAATACAGCTGGAATTGATAGTAATATACTAATTATTCCATCTGTTCCATAACTTAATAGTGATATTACTACTAATATTCCTATAATAATATATAATGTTTTTTTATCTATACCAAATCCAAACATAAAATCTCCTATCTTCTATCAGGGTCGGTCCCTTTTTCTATTGGGGTCGGTCCCTTTTTCTATTGGGGTCGGTCCCTTTTTAATTATGTTGTTATTATAACATATGTTTAATGTCAATTTCAACCTTTTCACATACTTTTTACATAATTATTTGTAGATATATTTTTACCTTCACCATTATTTATAAAATAATTAGTATTAATTATATTATTATTTGTATTTTCAATTGTCTTGTTCTTTTTTTCTTTTTTCCTCTTCAATTCTCTTTTTTTCTCTCCTAATATTCTTCTTTTCTATTAAATTTATTTTCCAATAAATTAATATTAATATTAATAAAATTATTATTAGAAATACAGTTTGATTTTGAATACATTTTATTATTTTACCTAAATAGTACATCTCCATCTTTTAATTTTGGAGACATACTATTAATAGAAAAAGCATAAAATATTTGTAAATTTAGGTCGACTTAATATAGTCGGTCTTTTTTATTGCTCAATAAAATTTGTTCTTATAGCAATTATTCATTGTATGGTTATTAGTTATAAAAAAGTAGTATTTGTAAATTACAAAAATACTACTTTTTAAATTCTAAAATTAAATAAATTGTTCTAGTTTAATGGTTTCATTGAGCAATTTTATAAAATGCTTGAAATCCTATTTTTCTAACAAATTTCTTCAATATTTTTGCCTTGAAATATTGCTAATTTACAGCTACGGGAATAAATTCATTAAGATTAATTAGACTTTATTAAAATAATAATTTTGCAATATTTCGCATTTATTATACCACATTTTTTTATTTTTTCAATTACTTAATCATCTTTTTTTAATATCATTTATTAAAAAAATCATCTATTTTCTCTATTTCTTTCTCTTTAAATTCATTAAACACATCTGTATATGTATTTAATGTTACTTGTATGTCTTTATGCCCTAATATTTTTTGAAGAACTACTGGACTAACTCCATTTTCTATACATCTAGTTGCAAATGTATGTCTTAGCATATGTGTATTTACTCTACTTTTTGTCATATCAAATTCATATACTTTTTTTATTTTTCTTCCACTTTTTATGCTTGATCTTTTTTTATATACTCTAATATCTGCATTTTTACATAGTTTTTGAAATCTAGCATTAAAATTAGTAGCATGTATAAAACTTCCATTTTTCAAAAATAGAAATCCCTTTTTCTTATCTATTTTATATTCAATTAATTTATCGTACAGTACATTTAATATTGGCACATCTCTCATCCCTGCATAAGTTTTTGTTGTTTTTTCTAATAAAATTCTTCCTTTATCTACATGACTAAGTGTCTTTCTTACATATATTTTTTTATTTTCAAAATCTAGATCTTCCCTTTTTAGTGCCAAAATTTCACTTATTCTCATTCCTGTATAAATAGCTATATAAAATACAATAGTATAATCATCATATCCTTTATCTAACTCATTAATAAATCTTTCTTGTTCTTTTATAGTCAATGCATCTACTTTTTTAGTTGCTTTATTAGACTTTGGTTTCATTAAATATCCTTTTAGTTCAAACGGATTTTTTTCTACAATATTCCTAATCCTCGCTTCATTGAATGCTCCTTGTAATTGTTGCCATACTTTGGTTATTACAGATTGTGAATATGAAACTAATACTTGGCTTTGAGAATTTATTATACTTCTTGTAACATTTTGAATTGGAATATTAGCATAGGGTAAAAGCTTTCTCATTATATCGATGCTTTCTCCTATTCTTATGTATGATGCTCTTTTTATAGAATTAGTTTTATATTTTAGTTCTCTTATTTCTTCAGCTATATCTACTATTGATAAAGTATTGCCAACATCTTTCCCTGTTTGTTTTTCTCTTTGTAATAAATCTAATTTTTCTTTTACTTCTTTTCTTGTATCTCCATAAAATGTTTTTCTTATTTGTTTTCCATCTGAATTAACTCCTAAAGTAATTTGTCCTACCCATTTTTTCAATTTTTCTCTATAAAATATTGTTCCTTCTCCATTTCCTCTTTTACTTAAATTTCTTCCCATATTTTCTCCTTTTCCTTAAATTGAAGATCAGACAAATAATTGCTTTGCTATTTTTTCAAGTAGTACTTTTTTAGTTTCATCATCTGTGCAAAACTCATGAATAAATACTGCTCTTTTATCTGCAATAAGATTAGCTCCACAATTTTTAATTAAAGGAAAATTTAAACTATGAAATCTCTCCCTTGCCTTTACTATTCCTATTCCTCTCCAGTCCGAATATATTTCTGGAGTAATTGTATCTGGCAAATCTTCAAATTTAATATTTGATTTTTTTACTTTCATCAAACCCTCCTATCTAAAATAGCTAGTCTTTGATATAATCAAAGACTAGCTGATTTTTTATTATTTTTGAAATGTATAAATCTTCTTTTTTCACACTTGACACTAAAATAATATTTTTACTTTAAAGTTATCTCCACAATAGTTACTTCTTTTTTAATAAAATCTCTGCATATTTTTCTGCCTCTTTTTTAGAATGTAATTCTTGTAAAGGCTCATAAAACATTTGCATATTTTTTATATTTACCTCATTTGCAGAATTTAATAAATTATGTAATGCAATTAAACCGTATGAAACAACTTGTTTCCAATTATATGTTTTCCTTTCCATCATAACCTCCAAAACTTTTTTCTATTTATTTTCTTTTCTTGATATTCGTTCAAATATTTAATTTGTTCCTCATCTTCTAATTCTTGTTCTTCTGGTGTTTTCTTACTACCACCTATTATAATTAGAATTAAAGGTAGTCCTATTAGTATAAACATTAATGTAGCTATTGAAATAATATCTAACATTTCTTTTGCCTCCAGTTTTCTAATTAGGGCTATTGGGGGAATAACCCTAATTAAGATATTATTATTTTCTTACTTTTCCCATTTGTCAGACTGCTATTGTTTCTAGCAACATTGGAATTTCACCAACCAGAACTCTGGCTTGTACTCATTGCGTGTGACGCACCATTATAAAAATATTATGGACTACCTTTATAACTTTACGCTCGTGCTATGACTATACAAAAGTTTCCTAAGCTGCATTCACAATAAGATAGCATTCCTATTGTTAATTTAAATGGTCGCTAACCCACCTAAAACGCAACTCTTATATGATCTAACAAATACATTATTCAATTTTCAATGTACAATCCATACCAGAAGTTTTTTCACTTCTACTATGAACAGCACTTGAAAATGAAAAAGGTTACGATTTTTTTTTATAAATTTTTTATTTAGCCAATTTTTCTGCAAACTTTTCTTCTTTTACTACACTAATTGCATACTCAATTAAAATACTTTTCAAATCCTGGTCTATAACATTTTTTTCATTTAATGAATATTTATCAATAAGAGGCATTATTTTTCCTATTACTAAAATCATTGACACTTCATTTGTTCTTGCTTTTACTAATATTTCATAAAATTTTGTTCTATTTTTCATGATTTCCCTCCATATATTTTTTTAAATTATTTATTGCTCGTAATTTTAACTGCTTTACTGCATTTTCGTTCATATTCATTTCTTCAGCAATAATTTTTATTTTCTTATTTTCATAATAGTATTTAACTATTACTTTCCTTTGATTTTCATTTAATTTACTTAAAGCAAACTTCAAATCGCTTTTGTAAAAAAAAGAATGGTCAGAATTACCCCTATTAGATAACTCTTTCCATTCTTCATTTGACATAGATATTTCCTTTTCTAATAAATATTTTTTATGTCTTAAATAGTTTAATCGCCTGTTTAATAAAGCTTTTCTCATATAATTTATGTACCTTGCAAATACAATATCGTTTGAAAACTCTTTTTCTTGATATATACATTTTTCGTCAATATCCTTTCTTTTCATTTTCTTTCTCCAATCTTTTAGATTGGACAAATGCCTGAAAAATCAAAGAAAGTTATTAACTTATCTTTTTATTTTCTATTCAATTATTACCCCATATCTAATACCTCCCAATAACAAAAGTCTGTAAAATACTACAGCATATTTTTTAGCATCTTTTGAATCTTATTTTTTATCTACTGTGCTTTAATATACTTCCTTCAATTTTACAGACTTCTGTCCTAGAAAAAAGCATATACTCTTTTTTCTAGTTTGTCATGAAATCAGCAAAAGTCAGCAAAAATACGCAAAAATCAGCATTTTTTGTCGAACAATTAGAAGGTTGTATAACCAATGGTTATTTGTTCTTTCTTATGGTAAAATCTGTATATCATTATTAGGAGGGTTTTATTATGTTTAAAATCATAATTGCCAATAATAATGATATTTTTTACAACAGCTTATCTAATATTCTTTTGCAAAATGAACTAAATATTGAACTAATGAAAGTACCACCAAACAAGTTAGGAAAACTAATTTGTAAAATCAAGCCAAAAGATAATGTAATAATATTGGACTCAAACACTTCACTTACATTTTGTAGAAATGTATTGAAGAATGCAATGGAAAATGTAGATACTAAAAAAGTGAATATCATTATTTTGGTAGTCGACTCTAATAGCATATCCAATATTAAATACGAATACCATTATCACTTTTTCAAAACTTCTAATCATACAAGCTTACTTGATATTGTAAAACTGGTGTCTGATTCATTAAAAGATTGTTTAGAAATAGAAAAATCAATTAATGATTTATTAAATAGTCTTGGATTTACTTATTATTTTAAAGGAACTATTTATTTGAAAGATGCAATTCAATTTGCATATATTGAACGAAATTTATTATATGATACAAAAACACTTGTGAAAAAGGTTGCAAAAAGACATAAAATAAAAAACGATAGAATTGTTCGTTCTGATATGGATAGAGCCTTAAATAGTATGCTAACTTATATTGAAAAAGATAAGATTTACAATATTTTTGGAAAACATTATGATGGAAGAATAATTAGTTTAAAATATTTTATTGACCTGTGTATTCGATATTTAGAAGAACAACGATATTGCTGTTTAGAAAATTAAAATAAGGAACTCCCCTCTTAAAAGTAGTTCCTTAAAAATAAAGTGTTAGTGCTAAATGTTTGAACTACATTTAGCACACTTTTATGGGTATTCAATGCAAACCATTTTATCAAAATTATAATTTCTTTCAAACCACTTATGTGCTTTTTGTTAGTATAATGTATCATCCTTTAACATATCCACAATATTTTTGTTCAAAATCTTTTTTCCACCAATATAATAAGCTATACTTACTGCTAATAAAATAAATATTATATAGCAAAGTATTGGTATTATAGGCATATTATTTATATAATCAGACAATAATATTTGACTAGCGTTTAAAAATAATAAAACAATCGGAACATTTATTATTAGGCTTATTATAATAGGTTTTAAACTTATTATTAATGCCTCATAAGTTAAAATCTTTTTTATACCTTTGCGTGATAATCCAATAGACATATATCTAGCAAATTCTCTTTTTCTTAAAGAAATTTGTGATATACAGTTTGAAAATACATTTACAATTCCAATCAATGCAAGAATTCCTGCTAAAGTCCAAATTATAATTCTTAATCCACTTCTTATATTCTTGTCAGAAGTCTCTTCTTGTATTCTATTTTGTATTTGATATTCAATTCCAGTAATTTTCTGTTCAATTTTATTTTGTATATCATATATTTCTGATATATTATTAATTTTTACATTAAAATATGTAGGATTATTCATCATATTACTATTAATTTTATTAGCATAACTTTCACTAATTATTAAAACTAATTCGCATTCATATCTATTATATTCTTCTTTTAGATTAGGTAATTCTTGTGCATAATTTGTTATATATATAGTATATTTCTGTGATTCATTATTTTTCTCAAATATTTCTAATTTTAAATTGTCTATTTCTTGTAAATATGGGATGTATTCTCCTTTTAAATTGTGATTCTTACTTTTCCATATCTTATTTATTGCAACGCATTTTTCTTGTGCAGATAAATTACTACCGTTATTATTTTGCAAAGAATTATAATATCCATCAAAACTTACGTCGTCTAATATTATAATTGGAATACCTATTTGATATTTTCCATTTTCATTCTCAGTAATATTCTCACTAATTACATCTAACCCACCTGCTACATTTAGTTCATTACTAAAGTATGTAGAATCTATTTCAGCATAAAAAGTACATTTTTTATAATTAATACATTCTTTAATTCCAGCCATATCTCTTATTTCTTGGGTAAGTTCATTTCTATTATTCATATCTGGCATTTGGAACATTATATCCCATTTATCCCTATATCTTTCAAAGAATGTTTTATTAGTTGATAAATCTGATACTGTTTCAAAATTTAGAAATGTAATTAAAGCTAATGATGAACAAATAAATGCTCTTGTTGCTGTACGAAAACTTTTTTTTCGTGAATATATTGACTTCCTTGCTATTTCTCCTTCTATTCCAAAAATTTTAGAAAAAATCATAAATTTTTTCATTTTTTTAACTTTTGTATCATCTCTATAGAATATTGCATCCATAACTGAAACTTTAGCAATTTTTCTTGCAGGAATAGTCGCTGATATCCAAACTGTTATAAAAGAAATAGCAGCAGAAATAATAGCAACTAAAATATTATATCTAAAATATAGTTCAGAATCTCTTGCAAGCTCTGTTGCTTTAATTATAAATTGCATAAGAATATATGTTGCTACTATACCCAACAAGGTTCCGAATTACGATTGGAACTAAACTTAAAATTATAACTTCATACCTTAATATTTGCTTAATTTGTTTTGGCGTTGCCCCTACACTTTTTAAAATTCCTAATTGATGTAATCTTGAATTCATTGACATAGCAAAAATATTATATATCATTAAGATTAACGAAAACATTGCCATAAATAATATAAATAGAAATGCAAAGATTTCCACTGTTGTTTGGGTTTGTCCTCTAGCAATATTATCGGCATATAGATTGTAAAATATTCCTGTCAATAATGAAAGGAGCAATGAAGCAAGAAATGAAGTTATTGCTATTGAAACACTTGTTGTTTTATTATTTCTTATATGATTTATAACATATTCTTTTATCATTACATTACCTCCTTATCTTATATACTCATCTGATATAATTTTTCCATCTTCTATTCTAATGATTCTGTCTGCTTGTAAAGCTATGTTTTCATCATGTGTTATTAAAATTAAAGTCTGATTATATTTTTTATTGGAATACTTTAAAATTTCAATAATTTCTTGTCCATTTTTCTTATCAAGATTTCCAGTAGGTTCATCAGCCAAAATAATAGATGGTGCATTTATAAGAGCCCTACCGAATCGCAACTCTTTGTTGTTGACCACCAGATAATTGATTTGGAAAATGTTTTTTTCTATTACTTAATCCTAACATATCTAGAAGTTCATTAACTCTATCTTCATTTATTTTTTGTTTATCTAATTTAAGTGGTAAAACCATATTTTCATAAACATTTAATATTGGTATTAGATTATAAAATTGATAAATAAGTCCAACATTGCGACGTCTAAAAATAGCAAGTTCTTCTTCACTTTTTGTATATATTTCTTTTTTATCTACATAAATTTTACCGTGAAGTAGGAATGTCTACACCTCCCAACAAATGTAAAAGTGTTGATTTTCCAGAGCCAGATTGCCCTACTATTGCCACAAATTCTCCTTTTTTAACAGAAAAAGAAACATTGTTTAAAGCCACAACTTCATTTTCTCCTTTATAAATTTTAGTTAAGTTTTCAACTTTTAATATTTCCATATAGATTACCTCCTAAATTTAATATAACACAAGTTTAGTGACACATCCGTGACTTTATTATTACAAATATGTCACTTTTAAATAAATATAAAAAACGAAACATTATGACTTCACATTATGCTTCGTTAAAAAATTTAATATTAAATTCTGCACCTTTGTTTTCTCTATTTTTGGCAGTAATAACTCCATTTTGTTTTGAAACAATCATTTTAGTAAGGTACAGTCCAATTCCTATACCTTCACTACCACTATTGTTTCCTCTATAAAATCGCTCAAACAAATGTGGTAAATCCTCTTTACAAATTCCTTTTCCCTCATCAGTTATAATTATTTCTGTATATATCGGATTGGTTTCTGATATAATTTCTATAATACCTCCATTTTCCGAATGTTCTATACAATTCTTTATTATATTTGAAATAGCTTCAACTGACCAATAATAATCTCCTTTATAATTCGTATTTTTTTCTATTTTTAATTTCATTTTGATATTTTTGATTTCAGCTTGAATTTTTAACGGTTCTAATGATTTATTTACAACTTCTTCAACATTTGTTTTTTCTTTTTTTAACTTTACAGTATCAGATTCCAATTGAGCTACTTTTAATAATGCTGTAATAAGCCACTCAATTCTTGTTAATAACTTACTTATTTCTTTTATCATTTTTAATCGATCTTCAAAAGTTAACTCCTGTCTTGATAATCTCGATATCATTATATTTATGGAAGTCATTGGAGTTCTAATTTGATGTGATATATCTGCTAAATAATCTTTCAAATAATTTTTTTCGTTTTCTAACCTTTCTGTTTGTTCCCTTAATCTAACTGTCATTTTATAAATTTCACTATTCAGAACTGCAAGTTCTCCCTCTTTATTCACATCAAAATTTGTATAATCATTATTATGTAATATTTTATCTATTTTATAAGTTAATTCACTAATATCATTATATCTTTTTTTCGTAAAGAATAACGAAATAAATTCAATGACTAAACAAACTAATATAATATATATTGAGCAAATAATATTAATAAATAATGCTCCCAAAAATACAATAGTATTAAATATAACATATATAATTATCTGTTTTTTTATTTCTTCATTTCTAAAAAGACTCATAACATTCTCCAATTTTATAACCTATTCCTCTAACTGTTTTTATTATAATAGGATTTGTAGGATTATCTTCTATTTTTTCTCGTAATCTTTTTATATAAACAGTTAAAGTATTATCATTAACAAATTCTCCTGCAATATCCCAAATTTCTTCTAGTAATCTACTTCTAGACATAATTTCTCCCTGATGATTTATAAATAGTAAAAGTAATTTATATTCTAAAGCTGTCAATACAACTTCTTTGTCATTCTTTGATACACTACCTTTTATAGTATCTACCTTTAAATTTGTAATTTTAAAAACTGATGGAGATTTTTTATATCTTCTTAATTGATTTTTTATTCTTGATATGAGTTCTAAAGGCTTAAATGGTTTTGAAATATAATCATCAGCACCAACATCGAAACCTGTTACAATGCTATACTCATCTTTCATTGCTGTAAGTATAATAATCGGAATATCAATTTTCTTTTTTATTGAATTACAAATGGAAAATCCATTTCCATCTGGCAATATTAAGTCTAATAAGATTAAATCAAATTTATTTTTTTCCAACATTTTTTCTAGTTCTGATTGTTTAGATATCGATTCTATAGAAAATCCATTCTCTTTAAGTAAAAGAGTTAAATTTTCAGTTATTTCTTTGTTATCTTCCACTATTAAAATATGATTCATATCATTTTTTCCACCTTTATTTATTACTTCTTATTTTTTTACTTTTTTAAGCATATTTCTAATATCTTTCTCATAGTATTAGCTGTTCTTATTGTTATTGAATTACTAATTTCTGTACTTGCTGTTTTACTCCACCAATTTGATTTCCTATAATTTTTTAAATCAAAAGACCAAAAAATATTATTTTTATATTCTTGTATTTTTTCATATTCATTTGGAGAACCTATTGCAGCAAATACTTCTTTATAAGTAGTCGGTGGAATAATAAATATTATATTATCATATATCTCTTTATTATCTTTTCCCCACCATTCTGGACTATTACTCATCAATTCTTCTAATTCCTGTGAAGTTGTAACATAAGTTGGTATATCAAATTCAAATTTATCTTTTATCATTATTTGTATATTATTTATAATTTCATTTTTATTATTTATATTACTTTCAAAAATTATATTGCCACTATTTAGATAAGTTGTTACTTCTTTAAATCCTAAATTGGTAAATTCTTTTTTTAATTTGCTCATTGCAATTTTGTTTTTTCCACTAATATTTATTCCTCTCAATAATGCTATATATTTCATAATACTTCTCGCTTTCAAATTACTATTTATCACATAACACATATTACTTTCTATTAGGTTTTCTTTTAATTAAAAGTAATTTTTTTAAATCCTCTAATATTGAGTTATCAGTTATATCAAACATAACCCATTTTCCATCGTGATATGTTTGTGCATTATCATAGGTTTCTAGTACATCAGATGAAAGTTCGTTTCTTATTTCTTCCAATTTACTTCTCTCATCTTTACCAAAGATAATCATAAATCCCAATGTATTATCTTTAAAATAAAAAGCACATAAAGTTTTTCCACTTTTTTTAAATTTATATTCATAAGTCCATTTTTTTCCACCATTATTCCATACTTGTTCCATATCATAAAGTTTTGTTATTTCATTCACAATATTATAAAAAGTATTAACTTTATCAATTCCAACTAATTTTTCTAATTCTTCTCTCTTTATATTTTCCATTTTACATCTCACTTTCAAATTACTATTTATTTAACTCTTTTTCTAAATCTTCCATATATCTTTTCTGTTGACTTTTTAAATAAGGTTTTGCTAATAGTTTCATAATTAAATTATTTACTTCTATTTCTTCGGTAAAATCTAATTCAATGTTACCATTTGGAAGTTCTTTAAAAATACCAATCCATTTTCCTTTTAAATTGTTATTTTCCAAATCAAATTTATATTCTTTCAATTTTATTTTTGATGTTATGGTAAAATAAGTAGGAAAATTATTTTTAGTATATTCTATAAAATGTTTCTCATCAACAATAACTATTTTTGATAAGTCACTTCGCCAAGTAAAATTGGCATTATCAGTAATAATATCCCACAATTTATTTTTATCACAATCAAACTCTTTTTTTATATTCGACTTAATCATAGATATACCTCCGAAACTTATTAAATTTGAATTATAATTCTATTAAACTATTTTCAAAATCTTTAACATAATATTTTATATTTTTTGTTCCTTTTACAATAATTGTGTGTCCTTCTTCTTCAAGTAATCTTTTTTGTAATTCTATTGCTTCAGGATACTTAATATTTAATTCTCCATCAGATTTTAAAGTTCTCCAATATGGTGTAATATCTTCATCTCTTTGATAACTTGCCCAAGCAACTATATTTACAAATATTCCTGCTGTCATTGGATCAGTAAAATCTGCGTTGTTTTGTTTTGCTAAATATTCTCTCATTTGACTAACGGTTATCAATTTCCCTTTTGGTACTTTCTTCATTAACTCATCATAATAAATTGGTGGTGCAAAAAACATTTTAGTTCCACCATACTTTTTAATTGTTTTTTCATCTTCAACTATTTGTATTTTAGGCATATCCTTATTATTTTTCATCATAGCATTGAAATCTTTTTTACTTTCATTCGCCATAATATCAACTCCAATCATCTCCATAAATTACTATTTATTATTCAATTCAAATTAAACATTTTATGATATAAACTAGTATTAGTTTCTTATTCTTTCTAATTTTTCTATTATATTACTATATTGCTCATTAGCTTTTTGAATATCTCCATTTTTACTACTTCTACGAAAAATATCCTCTATAATATTATTTTCAATTAATTTTGCTTCATCTTGATTATAATTTCTATTTTCTATCTTTATTCCTATATTTTTTAATAAATTTGTTTCATTTTCTGATAATTCATTTAATAAATTCATTTTTCTGCATCCTTTCTACTATTCTTTTATTGCTATCATTAGTTCGTTATCTTGTACTGTTCTTTTTGCATTGTTATACTCAAATTTAGCACCAGTAAAATACACACTATAGTCTTTATTTTCAAAATAATCCTTATTTATTCTTAAAAATTCATCTACTTCGTCTTCTGATAAATTATTTTTTACTCTTAACTCATAAAAGGTATATCTTATATAGTTTGGATTTTCTTTTAATTTTTTATCTATATAATCAGTTACAAATTGCATAGTCATCTTTTCATTTCCTCCAGGTTGCATTATATCATAATTTTTTCAAAAAATCATTTTTCTCTACAAAATAATTTTTCGATAACATCTGCCTGCTCTCTTGTTATTCTTCCATTTATTATTGCCAGTCCAAGTAGTGCTCGTATATTTTCCCACTTCATGCATCTACATCTTCCTTGTGCTGTTTGTTCTATATATTCTAATATTTCTTCTGCTATATAGTTTGGCACTATAAAGTTTTCAGTAATTTTTTCCATTATTTTACACCTCCGATATATTTTACTGGTTATACAGCCAATAGTCAAGTAACATACTAAACTTATATAATTATTTATATTAAGGAGATTTTAGTATGTATAAGTTAAAAATAGAAAATGGCTGTTATATCTTTAAACTTGATGATATGCTAAAACAAAAAGATATTAGCATAAATCAGTTAATGAAAGATACAAATACAGATTTTAAAGTTATAAAAAGAATAATGACAGGTAATCTAGTAAAGTTAGATATTTTCGTTTTAGCGCGATTTTGTGATTATCTAAACTGTCCTTTAAATGATCTTGTTCAATATATTCCAAATAAAAAATAAACAGTACCAAGCAAAGTTTTATAACTCTACTCGGTACTGTTTTTATTCATATTTAGGACTACCATAGCCCATTACTTGTTCGTTATCTAAAGAGTACATTCTTTCTGCACACTTATCACTTGTATTCCCTTCTATAGTATAAATATTTCTATTCGTTATATCTGTTCTTGTTACTATTCCTACATGATCACTAACTCCGTCTTGATTTCCATTTTCATCATACCAGTCAAAAAAGATAATATCTCCTACAATAGGGTAATAAGTATCTCCTCTATCATGCCATTGATTTTTTTCTTTAAACCAGTTTATACCATCTCCACAACCAGAGAACTTAGGAATAATGCCTTTATCTATATAATTACATTCATTTGCACACCAACTAACAAAACAAGCACACCATTCTACTCTACTATCAAATCCATACCAACTCCAAAATTTATCTCCTCCCTCATTGCCTATTTGAGCTTTTGCCACCATTACTATTTGCATATTAGGCATTTGAGATTCATCAAATTCAGATTCTTCATCTCCATTAAATAATAGAGCTACAAAACCTGCAATAAGAACAATGACCAATATAATGACTACTGCTACCCAACCTCCTGCTGCTATTGCAGCTATGAGTGCTTTTGTTGCAGCTATTATGGCTTTTACTGTTGCAATTACTGCCTTAATTGCTAATTTTGTAGCGTGTATTGTAGCTTGAATTGCTTTTCTAGTGGCTCTTGCTAATCTTTGAGTCATTTTTACACTTTCTTTGGCAGCTCTTTTTGTATTCTTTACCACTCTTTCAGTAGTTTTTATTCCCTTTTTAGCAAGTAATTTAGTGTTCTTTGCTGTTTTTATACTTTTTTTAGAAACACCTTTTATAGTCTTTTTAGAATTATCTATTACATTTTTTAATTGTTTCGTATTTTTGCTTTTTATTCTAGTTTTTAATGTTTCTATTTTTTGCTTGCCTTTTATAAAATTTTGCTTTGTTTCTTGTAAGGATTTTTTTCCTATTTCATTGCCTTTTTCTAGTCCTTTTCTTGATAAATAACTTATATCATTTTGTACTTTCATACTTGCATAATTTTCAGCCGTATCATTTTGTTCATTTTTTGTAAATTCGTTTATTTTTTCTTTTGTTGTTACTATATTATTTTTTAGTTTTTGAAGTTGCACTATATTTTTGTCTAATTGTTTTATAGTTCCTTGAGATTTTTCTTTTATTTCTGGCATTTTACCACCTCCAGATTTTATATTTTCTTAGCTACAACCACCATTCTTCCGTTCTTTTGTGAGTATTCACAAGTAGATAATGTGATTAATTTATCTCCATATTTTATATCTGTTCCAGTATCATAAAACTGTAAGGCTTTAGCATTATTTATAAATTCATCAAATTCTTGTTTATCTGTAAAATTTGTATAATTATAATATTTAAAGCCATTATCTGTATAAACTACTGTTTTAAAAGCTATAACAACTTCATAAGTGTTCTTAATTGTTTTTTCATTATAAAAAGTATAGAAATCTATATATTTGTGATTTTCATAAAACTTTTTCTTTTTATAATTTTCTAGTTGTGCAAACATACTATTGTCGTTCATGTGATGACCATAAATTATTAGATTATCACTATATTGAACATTGCAATATTCTGCTAAATATGGTGTTCCATAACTTGAATATTGTTTATAGATATTCCTGTGAAGATAATAATCTCCATTTTGCATAATAGGGTAATCTATCTTTGTTCCATCTATTTTGAGCCAACCAATTACATCAGAGTTTATTTTTGCAATGTTTTCTAAATTGTAATTATTTCTGGAGTCTTTTTTATTGCTTTCTTTTTCTTTTACAATAATGTTAGTATTTTCATCATTTTGTTCTACAACTATTTCCTGTAAATCTTCATATATATCTGTTTCTTTCTTATTTTCTACAAATTCTTTAATAATAAAATAGCTACTAATAGCAATGATAACTATTAGTAGCATTAAAATAATTTTATATTTATTATTCATTTAGTCCCTCTCCTGGTCTTGTTGTCATTAACTTATATAATTCTGTATTCTTTGGAAATCTATTAGAAAATGGAACTAATGCAGATCCTACTTTTATTAGACCTTCTCCTGCTCCTACATTTGTTATATAACTCATTTGTAAATCTGATATATTAAGTAATTTTGCAAGTTCTACTCTATCCGTACTTGCTTGATTAAGCATTATAATAAATTCAGAGTTTGCAAGCATTGTTCTAGCAGTATGACTTTGCAATAAATCTTCCACATTTTGAGTTATACCAGTTGCAAATGCTCCATATTTTCTGACTCTTTTCCAAAGTGTAAATAAGAAATTTGCAGAATATTCATATTGAAATAGTAAGTATATTTCATCTATAAAAATATATGTATTTTTTCCTTTTGTTCTATTAGCTGTAATTCTATTCAAAATTGAATCAAGCACAACTAACATTCCTAAAGGTAGTAGTTGTTTACCTAAGTCCAAAATATCATAACTAATTAAGCTACTTGAAGTATTTACATTGGTATTCATTGCAAAAGTATTTAATGAGCCATTCGTAAATAATTCAATAGCAAGTGCTATTTCTTTTGCTTCTTCTTCTGGTTGATTTAATAATTGCTCTCTAAAATCTTGCAATGTAGGTGGTATGCCTTGATAATTACCTTGTTGAAATACCCTATAAACATTTGCTGTGCATCTATCAATAATAGACTTTTGTTTCGGTCCGAGATTTCCACTACCTATTAACTGCTCACACAGAGACAGGATGAATTCAGATTTTAAGATGACAGGATTTGCTCCATCCCCATATTCTGAGTTCATGTCCATCGCATTTATATGATTATTACTTGTAGCAGATATTTTAATTACTTCTCCATTAAGAGAATTGACTAATGGTGCATATTCTCGTTCTGGATCTATTATTATAATGTCTGCGTTTGGATCTCTTAATCTAATAGATAAAATTTCTTGTTTTGCAGTAAAACTTTTTCCACTTCCACTAACTCCAAGAATAAAAGAATTTCCATTTAGTAACTGTCTTCTATCTGCAATAATCATATTTTTGCTAATAGCATTTTGACCATAAAAAATGCCATTTGTATGGCGTATTTCTTGTACTTTAAATGGCATAAATACTGCTAGACTTTCTGTTGTTAAAGTCCTTAAAGCATCTATTTTTCTTACTCCAAAAGGTAATACTGTTTGAAGTCCGTCTAATTGTTGATATTTTAGAACTCCTAATTGGCATAAATTTTTACTAGCAATTTGTTTGATAGCCTCTGTATCACTTTCTAATTTCTCTTTGGTATCATCAGTAATTATAGCTGTTATAACTACTAAAAACATTCTTTGATCTCGCAAAGTTAAGTCATCTAAAAATTCTTTAGAGTCGTTTCGTTGTTGTTCCATATCATAAGGTATTATGCTACTCCAATTATTATTGGCATTTTGTTTTCTCTGCCAATTAGTAATATTTGTTTCTACTCCTAGCCTTCTATTTTCTGCCTCTTTAACTGCCTCATCAGTAGGAATTGGAATTATATCTACTGATAACATCATGTTTCTATTTAAGTCTGTTAGTTCAGAAACCATACTGTCATTTATGTAGCTTGCATATTCCTTTAAGAAAAAGGCTCTACCATACCTATTTCCGATCATAAAATAATCTTTTTCAAATTCAGCAGTATCTGGACAAATAAAATCTTTGAAATCATGACCTTTTTTCATTGTTTCGTGTATGTCAAAATGAAAAGATGTTTCTTCTCCTGTTCTATAAAAGTCATGTGCTATTCTTAGTCTTTCTTTTGCATTTAATTCTATACATTTTGAGCCTAAAGTATTAAAACGATTCATTAGCTCTGTACTTGCTCTTGTAAAGTAATTTCTAGCTTCCTCTACACTATCTTTATATACAGATATGGTAATTATTTTTTCTTGTACTATCTCATTTGCATTTTTTGCCTGGTCTATTAACATTTGATTATATTCGTGTCTATACTTATCTAATTCATCATTAGCATCTTTTAATAGTATTGTTTTTTCAAAATCTAACTTATTTATTCTTCTATTATTTATAGTTATTTTAGTTGTTGCTCCAGTATCTAAAGAATTAAGCAGAGAAGAATAGTCTAAAAACATTGCCTCTTTATCTTCTCTGCTTGCAACTGCATAATTTATATCTAAAAATTTATATGATTTTGAATACTTATTTTTTCCTACTAAAAAAATACCATCTTCCCATATAGCTTTTACAGGAATTATATCTTGCACACATTTTGGTATTTTAAATTTTTCTTTATCTAACTTAAATATTCTTTTTAGTGTCTTCAGCATTGTTATCTACCTCCTTCTTTAACTTTTTAGGCTTTTTATTTTTCTTTTCTTTATTCTTATGTTGTGGCTTTACTAATCCATTTTTTAAGTTTCTTTCTATTGTTGGTTTTAAAACTTCTGCATAAATATTTTTAGATTTAAAAGTTAATCTTTTGGGTGTAATAAATTCGGATTTAATGAATGCTATAATAAATTTTTCAGCAGTCATTCCGTTGTATCTAACAAAACCCAAAACAGCAAAAGGTACTGCTCCTAAAATACACACCCAAGATAATGTTTCTATTCCTAAAAAAGGTTTTAATGTAAAGTATAGAATTACTGCTACTGCACAAGCCAATAAAGAAAAAATGAACTGACGCATAGTCAGTCCAAAAAATATACTTTCACTAAATTCTCTAATGTCTTTATTTATTTTTACCTCCATTTACCTTGCCTCCCTCTTTTTTGATTTTTCTTGTTTTGTCTTAACTTTGTTTTTTTCATACCATTTTTCAAATTTCTCCCATTCTTTTTCATTCATAACGACATCTTCAATAAAAATGGGCTTACATTTTTTATGTAGGTCGAGCATTTTATCTTCCCACTCTTTAACATTTTCAATACTTCTAATATCTTTAATACCTTGATGCCACTCTTGTACTTTTCCAAAAGTCCTTATATATTCGTCTAATGCTTCATATTTTTTATTTCCTAATTGCATTCTTAACTTCTCATAATCTTGTGATATACTCATTTTCATACCTCCTATCTTTCTCTTTGTATTTTATTTTTGATTTTTTCTATTACTCCAAATTGTGGATAAGATCTATAACCTCTGCTAAAATAATGTTTAAAGTAATCTTTTCCGTTTTCGGAATACATATACATCCAGTCATCTGGATTTTTCATTCCTTTTTTTATTGCATTATTAAACGCATCTTCTGGATTTTCTCTTATTTTTATACCTTCAAATATACTTCCTTTTGGGTGAACTAAATATTTAATTCCATTTTCCTCTATATGTATAAAATCCTTACTCATATATTTTTTACTCCTTTCTATATTCCCATCATTTCTCTTACAATTCTATCTGACAGCCTAATAGTACCTACTAAAACCAACATATTGAATATAAGTTCTCCTACATATCTCCATACCATATTTACTGGCTCTGCTCCTGTTGCTACTACTGGTGGCGATGTTGCAAATGCAGAAAAAATAATACAAGCAAGTACAATTATTGCACCCTCAAGACATACTGCTATATAACTTTTTAAAAAGCTTTTCCCTATATTTTGCGTTGTTTCTCCTGCGAATGACGCCAACGGTACAGGTGCTATTGCTGTATACATATATAGTTTAAAAAATCTTCCATAAACAGTAAGAATCAATATGAAAGATAATACTGTAACGAACAGTCCTCCCAAAATTGTTACTGCCCATAGAGGAATGCTCTCAAAAAATCCACAGTTATTTACTGCGTCTATAATTTCTTGTGGTAAAGTCATACTACTTGCTTGAAATGAGGTTTTTGACATTATTGTTGTAACTATTCCTTGTATAATTCTAAAAACAGCTAACATTAAATCTAGTCCATAAGTTACTATTCCTTTTGCAATGGCAAATCTTAAAAAAAGTTTTAAAGCTTGTTCTGGTCTTTTAAGTTCAGAAAAATTAGTACAGGTTCTAACTACTCCAACTACAAAAAATAAAACAAGCAATGCTAATCCTATTGCTTGTAATGCTCCATTTATATTAACTATTATTTCCCATATAGTTCCACCTTTAAAACTTGAAGGACTTTGTGTAACTAAAGTATATATTTCAGATAGTTTTCCATTCCATGTGTCTAATGCATTTTGTAAATTTCCTACAATCCAATTCAATCTTAAGCACCTCCAATCTTGTAATCTTCTATACTAATATCACTTTCTACTTCATCTCCCCATACATCCCAACCTGGCACTTTTTCTCGTGCAAAAAGTTCAATTCTTGATAAATCTCCAACTAATTCTATAATTTTATCTCTTACTATGGCTGGCTTACGGCTATGTTGTTCTATTGGAGTATCAATTATTTGATGTACTTTCTTACTAATTCTTTTAACTTTTCCTTTTGTAGCAATCAAACATAATTCCGAATTAGCTCTTGTCCAATATCCCATGCCCCAAAACCATGAATTACTTTTTTTATTTTTCTTTACCCAAGTAAATCCACAAGTTTTATATTGAAATCCCCATTGTTCAATAACCTTCAATCCTTCTTTTAAACAAGGATAAGTAACCCATATAAATAAAATACAATTCTCGTCAGAAATTTCATTTATAAATCCTTTTAAGTTGATAATATCTTCTATATTCATAGTTCTATAATGACTTTCTGCACTTCTACTGTTACTTTTTCTTGACCATACTTTATATTGCCAGGGAGGATCAGCATATATTATTTGATATTTTTTCTCCAACTTAATCTCCTCCTTAAATAAATTTTAGGCAGATATTATATCTGCCTATGTTTTAACCACCTGTTATTAAACTTAAAATCTCTTTAGAGAATGTAATTACTATACCTCCTGCTAAAGTCATTATTCCGTTTGCTCTTTGTGTAGGATCATGTGATTTCAAACTCATACCAACTTGTACTACTCCAAAACCTAAAATAATCATACCAACGGCTCTAATTAAGCCAAAAATGAAGTCTGACAAATTATTTATTACTGTAAGAGGATCGTCATTTGCCGCAAAAACATTTAATTGTTGTGCTACATTTAATGCAACTACATAACCTATAATTATTGCACCTCTTTTACAAAATTTCTTTAATATTTTCTTTCCTTTTTCTTTTCTTTCTATCTTATTATTCATTGAATTTACCTCGCTTTCTGTTTACATAATATTTATTTTTAGGCATAAAAAAGCCCAGAGTATATTTTAAAGTTTTATACTCTGGGTTAATTGATAACTTTATTATCAATATCTTCTTTATACATATTCTCTATTTCTTCATTCGATAGTATTTCCACATCTATTTCATCAATTTGTAAATTATTTAATTCTTCAGTATTAAAAGATATATCTTCTATATCGAATGTAATTGTTCCTATTGCGTTTTCTGTTCCACCATGTATATATGGATTCACACTTTTATTTCCAATAGGCGTATAAGAACTATTAAAATGTTCCTTTAAATTAAATTTAAAATCTTTTATTGGTCTTTCTCCTCTTATAAATAACAAAGCATAATTATTATCAAGTAATCTTACTTCATCTGGAGTCAGCAATTCCCTACCTGCGATTTGGTCATTTTCTGAAAAATTAGCATGTGAGCCAAAACTTCTACCATAAGAATTTGTATCTATTGTTTCTTTTCCTAATAGTTCACTAATATATTTGTGTGTTGATTGTTCATTACCACCTAGATATAAAAACTCATCACAATTTCCTACTATTGACTCCCATTGCTTTTCAAAAAGTGCCTTTAATTGTGCTAGATTTTGCAATATTATTGAAACAGAAACTTCTCTTGATCTCATTACTGATAATATTTTATCAAAATCATCTGGTAAACTAACATTAGCAAATTCATCCATTACAAAATGCACATGTGTAGGTAAACTTCCTCCATATTTATAATCTGCAATATAGAATAATTGTTGGAACAGTTGTGTATATAAGATGCTAATCAGGAAGTTAAATGATGTGTCATTGTCTGGTATTATTGCAAATAGTGCTGTTTTCTTTTCTCCTAATGATGGTAAGTCTAATTCATCTGTCTGTGTTAGTTGTGCCATACTCTCTAAATTAAATTTCTCTAATCTTGAAGCTAATGTTACTTGTATGGATTTTAATGTCTTAGCTGATCCACTATGGTAACTTCTATAATATTTTAGTGCTATATGTTCTGGATTCTTTGTTTCTAATCTATTAAAAAGCATATCTAACGGACTAACATAATCGTCATCATCTTCTTTTACATCTCCTGCTCGTAGTAATTCCATAACCATAGTAAAATTTTGTTCTTCTGGTGGAGCTTCATATTTAAGATAAAATATCAAGGCTAATAATAACATTGATGCTGCCGTATCCCAAAATGGATCATTTGTTGTACTACCTTTAGGTGTGGTTGATTTAAACAAGTTAGTTGATAATTTTTGGACATCATTATCACTTTTTAAATATACAAATGGATTATAACAATGTGATTTTTCCATATTTATTAAATCAAGAACTTTAATCTCATACCCATTTTTCTCTAATAAATAGCCCGTATCACGAAGTATCTCTCCTTTAGGATCTAACACGACATAGGAAGTCGCACATTGCATTACATTTGGCTTACAATAACTAAATGTTTTACCTGCTCCAGATCCACCTATTACTAATACATTTACATTTCTTCTGTGTTTTTTTCCATTTAATCCAATAGAAACATTTTTTGTTAATATTTTGTTATAATTATTTGGTTGCTTATATTTTTTATTTAATTCTTTAGCATCGCCCCATTTTGCTGATCCATTTTCTTCTCTCCTTCTATAATTTTTTCTTGTAGCTTCATATACTAAAATTGCTAATATATAAATAAGCAAAAAAATAAGAACAGTTTTTATACTATTCTCTGTAAATGATATATTAAAAGGTCTAGTAAAAATGTCACTACTATTTTTAAGAATTCCTATTATTCCACCATTTATATAAGGTGCTACAAGGAGAGCTGTCCATATAATTGGTACTATACCTATTATATAAAACACTTTTGCAATTTTCTTATCATCTTGCCTCAACTGTAAATTTTCCTCTTGTATTTTTGTTCAATGATAAAAATTTCTTATTTTTAGGGGCATTTAATAAGTTTATAATCAATTTATCAATTATTTCTGTATCAATATTTTGCTCTAATTTATTATTTCTAAATTCATTTAAAGCATTTAGCATTAATTTATAATCATACTTATCTAAAGTAATTGTTCTAGTTTCTTCCATTAGCACTCCTCCTATCTCTTAGATTTTATTTTTGTTTTACTTTTCTTTTGTTTATTGATTTTAGTTTTAGTATTTGTCTTTTCTTTGTTCTTTTGATTATCTAATTTTTCTGCCTCTACTTTTAATTCTGCAAGTTCTTTCTTTACAGAAGGTTTTGTTGCTTCTTTAGAAACCCCTTCTTGCATCTTTGAAGTCATTAAGGAAGGCTTTGACAGAGGGCTTTTTTCTGTCTTTGCCACATTGAAATTTTCATTTGTATTTTGTTCTTTTTGTAATGGCTTGTCAGATAATACTTCTTCTAATTGTTGTTCTTTAGATTTTTCTGGTATTCCTAACTCTTGCCTTTTTTCATCCCTACTCTCAATAGCTTTCATTGCTTCTGTTTCCATTTTTCCCATGTCTACAGTTGTTAGTTTAAATTTTTCTACTATTCTGTTTATTCTTGAAGCATCTTCATCTTTTACTATAACATCTATCATAGCATTTTCTTCTTTACTATTTTTATCTCTTAATGCACAATATGTAATTCCATAGGTTTTAGCTTCTTTTGAAAATACTTTTAAATCTTCTTTACTTATAGAAAATATTTTTAAAGGTTTTCCTGTTCGTAACATTTTAACTAATTTCATTTTTCCTCTAGTTTGATTTTGGCTTTTATCTTTTTGCATTGCATATAACATAGCTAAAAGATTTTTAGCACCACTTCCTATTAATTTTACAGTTACTTCAAATCCCTCTAATCCTAATCTTACAGCTTGTTCTGATGCATCTCCATTTACACTCATATATTTTTACTCCTTTCTGCCTTTAGCTCTTTCTTTTTTCTTGTCTTTAGTTTCTTTTTCTAATTCTTCTTGTTTATCTAGTTCGTCTAAATTATTATTTATCTTTGGTACTCTTGACTTAATATCTTCACACATTTCCACCTTCTTTCTGAATTTAATTATTTTATCATTTAAAGATGAAATTTCTTCAGCTATTTTATGCCTATCATTTTCATCCTTTGATAATCTTCTTTTTGCCCAAAGTCTTTCTCTTTGGTCAAGTAATTGATTTATTTTAAATGTTATATCATCTTTGTAATTTATCAATTCATCTAATGTTTTGATTTTGTTTTGATATAAAAATCTAGCTTCATTAGATAATTCTTCCATTCTTGAAACATCTGCTCTAATACTTGCAGGTAACTTTTGCTGTGGTACTTTTGTTGGAAAAACTTTTAATAAATAACAATAATGATGGTATAAAGCAATAAATCCTTTTGCTTTGGCTTTTTTATGCCTTTTTGCAAAAGGAAAATTTACTTTTCTATAATTGTATACATTTTCTATAAAAGGTACTCTTACTGCTTGTTCTTCTATTATTCTTCGTTTAATATTTTCTATTGAATAATTTTCTCCATACCTGCGTTCAATCCTAATATTTCTTTTATATGGCTCTTTTCTTATACTTATTTTATTTGCCCTAAATATAATTTCATAGTCTAATTTTTTCATTAAATATATAAAATCTTCAAATGAATATGCTTGTCTTATTGCTAAATCTAAATCTCTTTTAGCATTTTTTGTATAGTTATCATTATAAAAAGATTTCTTATAATAATTTTCAAAATTAATTTTACTTTTTTTACAAGGCTTTTCTTCTAAAACACTTAATCCATATTCTCTACAAATTTCATCAGAAGTATGTCTTAATCTTCCTGTATTAGCTCTGTTACTATAATATTTTTTTCCATCAGTATATGAAACTGAATTTAATACAAAATGATTATGTATGTGATTAGTATTCAAATGAGTAGTAACTATTACTTGAAATCTATCTCCCCACATTTCATTAGCAAGTTGTACTCCAATTTTATGAGCAATCTCTGGAGTAACCTCTCCCTCTTTAAATGATTGATATGCATGGAATGCTAAAATCTTGTCTTCTTTATTATAATACTTCTTTGTATCTTGCATTTCTTCATAAGCTGAATCTGGCTCACAATTTATTCCTGTAACAAAATATTCTTTTTCAGTTTTATTAGAATTTTTAGCATAATTAATTACATCTCTTAAATCATCAACTATTATTTCACAATTACTTTTGAATTCAATGTTTTTTGTTTTATTTTTTTCCTTTGCATAATTTATAACATGATCCATTCTTTTTACTACTTTCCACAAACTGGTTGTTGCCAAACTTACCACCTCCTACAAAAATTTTTGTTTAACTTCTTTTGCAAATTTATGCCATTCTTCTGCTTCTATTTTGTAATAATCTTTATCTATCTTGTTTGTACTATTGGCTTTATAAGCTATTTGATTTAGATTAACACCTATTTTAGAAAGTTGTTTCATCACTTCATAAAATTCCTTTCCTGGTTTTTCTTTTATTTGTTTTTCCATTAGTAATTTTCTAAAATATTCTCCGTAAGAAATATTAGCTTTCTTACAGTCAGAAATAAGTTTTTCATTTTCTGTTTCATTTAACATTATATCTTTTCTTATATTTCTTTTTCTCAAATCTCTCCCTCCTGTTATTCAAACTAAATAATGGGGATTGGGGCTAGCCCCATTGAATAGAATTTTGAAACACGATATTTTCGTGTGAACAAATTCATTGCTTGCTAGGACAAGAAATCTAATTTTTGCAGATAAAACTATACCTGTATATATTCCTTGTTTCGTATTTTATTTACTTTATATTGTTCTATTTCTTGTCTTTTCTTTAATCCTAATTTGTAACATAAATAATCATTTATATCTTTCCCATAAGGTGCAGGAATATCATAGATATTGTACTTATTTAATGCTAATATAAGTGCTTTCGTTGCATTTCTTCCTGCTCTATCATTATCAAAATGAAGTACAATATTTTCAATATATGTATTTCTTTCTAAAAAGTTTTTTACTGCTATTGGTACTTTACTTTGTTCTATATTACCTCCTGGTTGATATACTCCTGCAAGTGCTAAAAGGTTTTGATTTTGATAATCATACCCTTTTTGTTTTAATAATGTTGCATAAGATAATAAGTCTATGCTGCTCTCAAAAATATGTAATGTATTATTCTTTATTTTACTTAACAGTCTAAAAGAAAACTCTTTTGAACTACCTTTTGCATCTCGCATTATTCGTTTTTCATTTGTACTTCTACACCCTGCATATTTAATATTATGCTCAAAGTCATAACCCACAAAAACTACATTGTTTGTTTTATTTTCTTGATATATCATTTTTTTATTTATGCAATCTAAAATAATATCTTCATCAATTCCCCTGTTTTTTAAGTACATTATAACTTCCTTATTTGTACTTGCTTTTTCTGGAATAATTATTTTTCTAGGTGTGTTATTTATTTCTGTTTTAGGTAATTTATAGGTACTAATATCTTTATTTAATACATTTTTAACAGCTTCTTGTAGTGTCATTTTTTCAACTTTCATTAAATAATCTACTGCTGTTTTTCCTGCTTCATTAGTAGAAAATCTATGCCATAATCCATTGCTTATAATGACACTATCATGAGATTTTAAAGAATAAGTACCTGTCCCCTTTTTTATAAGTTCTGATGGATTATTATTCATAAAATAAGTTAGCAAATCTATCTGTTTTGCTTGTTTTACAATCTCTTTTGGTATAAATGCTGACATTAACTGCACCTCCTTTTTGTATTTTTAGGCATAAAAATAAGGTACTAGATTTTTTCTAATACCTTTCTATATAATACAGATCATTGATATTAACTTTTAATGCTTTTGCAATTTTAATAGCAAATATTAAACTTGGCATTTTGTAATTACTTTCTATATCATTTAAGTGTGTGGTAGATATTCCTGTCTTATATGATAATTGTTTTAGAGTAAGTCTTTGTTCTTTTCTAATGTCTTTTACAATAAATTTAATTACCATTATAAAAACTCATTGCCTCTTTTATTCCCAATTTAAAACACAAATCTTTTTCCATATCTCCCATTTCTACATCTATTTTTCTAAGTTCAATAAGTGCTTTTTGTTCTTCTTTATTAAGCTCTATAAATTCTAAATCTTCAAACACTTCTGTTGCATTAGGGTACTTTTCACTAATTTTTCTGTACCTATCTTGCAATTCTTTATACTCTGGTGTATCAAAGCAATATTTTCTTTTTTGTTCTTCTAACCACTCTGAAAAATTATTATTGCCATAGTTTAGAAATGAATCATCATCTTTTTTAATAGATTTTTTAGGTGTAATTTCATGTGCCAATTTATTGCCTTCTACAATACCTAACTTAAAATAAATTAGTCCCCAAAAGTCTGTTTCTTCACTAGCTTTTAATTCATAATTTCTAAATAATTTTAATACATTTTTAAGTTCGTTTTCATCTGTTATAATATTTTTTAAATGATTCACAAATCCTTCAGATAAATCAGTTATCTCTAATTCTAATTTCTTTATTTGTTCATCTTCATTATATAAATTTTGTTCAAATTCTTCTTTTCTAAAAGAATATAACTGATCTAAAACAGGTTTATTAAATATTTCTTTCATTTCAACTTTCCTCCTTGCCTGGAAGTATAACACTATATTTTACTTTATAGAAATGTGCAAAATATTTTTTTATATATTTGACATGAAAAAAGAGTAATATCGTTATAATATTACCCTTGCATTTTATATTTCAATATCATCTAAGTTTGATAAATCATCTTCATTATATGGTTTATTTATCGTGTCTAGTAACGAGTGTTGCTTACCTATATTAGTTACATCTATTTCTTTCACACAAAATCTTAACCACTTTAAAGTTAAAGTCATATTTGTAATAATAGCCGTAATTCTTAAATCATCTAAACTATTTTTAGAAACATAACCAGATCCTTGCCTATGCTCGAATCCATTTTTCTTTAAGAACTTTTTTACTTCTGCATAAGCTGTTGGAGCTTTTTTCCCTGTATATTCTTCATATTTTTTTGTGTCAATATCAAAATTTATTGCTTTTCTCATATATTACCTCTTAACCATTTACTGCTTTTACTTCATAATATGCCTCTAAACAATCTCCTTTTTTCTCTCCTTGCCCATCTCCTTCATCTACATACCAATACCATTCTTTAATTACTTTTAAAAACCAACTTGTATATGGAAATCTTGCAGTAGATCCAAAAGCATTCCAGTCATCATCAGTTCCCTCAAATATTCCTTTTGCAATTTCTTTTATTGTTTTACTTTTATAACTGTTAAAATGTTTTCTAATTGCATTTAAGCATTGTTCTTCTTCATAGCCTGCTTTTTTCAATTTTTCTTTATCAAATATAAATTCCATTTTCATAGATTTTATCTTCCTTTCACAATATACTATTATTATACCATTAAAGCGATTAAAATACTACTACTTTTAAAAATTTTCCTTACAACTTGTAATTTGTCGAGATGATTATAGCATAAAAAAGAAAATTACTCTATACTGCAACAGTATAAAATAATTTTCTTTGAAAATAAAAAGGGGATGTTAATTAGTCTTAAAAAACTTTTTATTAAGGTATTATAATATTGATTTTTTCTTTTTGTTAAATTCTAGTTTCTTTACTTGTCATTAGTCTATCCAAGTGCAACATCTAATATCATCATTATAACAAAACCTATTGCTACACCAATCGTTCCAATATTAGAATGTTCTCCTGCTTGAGATTCAGGGATTAATTCTTCGACCACAACATAGATCATTGCTCCTGCTGCAAAAGAAAGTAAATAAGGTAATATAGGTGTTACAATACTTGTAAGCAAAATAGTTATAATAGCTCCTATTGGCTCAACAACACCTGATAATGTTCCGTATAAAAATGCTTTTGGTTTTGAAATTCCTTCATTTTTTAATGGCATTGATATTATTGCTCCTTCTGGAAAGTTTTGTATTGCTATTCCTATTGATAATGCAAATGCTCCAGCTAATGTTATTGTTGTATTTTGAGCTAATACTCCTGCAAACACAACGCCAACTGCCATACCTTCTGGAATATTGTGAAGTGTTACAGCTAATATCATCATTGTAGTATTTTTTAACTTTGCTTCTATTCCTTCTGGCTTTTTTGAGTTTAAATGTAAATGTGGTATAAGACTATCTAAAACTAATAAAAATGTAATACCTAATAAAAAACCTATTGAGGCTGGAATCCAGGAAATTTTCCCCTGTTCTTCTGCCATTTCTATTGACGGTGTTATAAGCGACCAAATAGAAGCTGCTATCATTACTCCAGAAGCAAAACCTAATAATAGTTTTTGAACTTTTGGATTTATTTTATCTTTCATTAAAAAAACCATTGCTGAACCTAATGTAGTACCCAAAAAAGGGATTAACAATCCTACTAAGACATTTTCCATTGTATTTCCTCCATTTTAAATAACTAATTTAAGTTCCATTCCAAAGATTCTTGTTGTTTTTGAACCATATCTTTAAAAATACTATCTTTTTCCAATAATTCTTTTGGATTTTCTTGTTCTTTTACTACACCATCCTTTAATAAAACAATTTTATCTGCGTTTGTAACTGTTCTCATTCTATGAGCGATAATTAAAACAGTTTTATTCTTTACTAATTTTGATATTGCTTCTTGTATTTCTGTTTCATTTTCTGCATCCAAAGAGGCTGTTGCTTCATCTAATAAAATAACTGGAGAATCTTTTAATATAGCTCTTGCAATAGAAATTCTTTGTCTTTCTCCTCCTGATAAATTACAGCCATTTTCTCCAATATAAGTATTATATCCATCTGGTAGTTTACTTATAAATTCATCACATTTAGCTTGTTTAGCTGCTTTTATTACTTCATTATCTGTTGCACCTTTTTTTCCTATTCTGATATTTTCCATTACGGTATTATCAAACAATGTTACATCCTGAAATACTATTGAGTAATTATTTAATAATGTTTCTGGATCAACTTTAGAAATATCTATACCTCCTAAAGTTATTTTTCCTTTTGTTGCATCCCAAAATCTAGCACATAATTTCGATATAGTTGTTTTTCCTCCACCTGATGGACCAACTAAAGCAGTTACTTCTCCTTGTTTAGCTGTAAATGATACATCTTTTAAAACTGTATCTCCTTTATTGTATTCAAACTCTACATTTTTAAATTCTATATCATATCCATTCGTTTTCAACTTTTTGCTTCCTTCTTGTAGAGGATAATCATAAAATTCATTCATTCTTTCAATATTTAACCTTGAGGAAATTATTGCAGCTAAATTGACTAATGTATTATTCATAGGTTCATATATCCTTGAAACAACTAATAAAAACATAAAGAATGTTAATACTGTTATTTGATTATTTAGTAATAAATATGAACCAACTAATGCAACTGTTCCTATTCCAAATTTTAATAATAATGATGAACTAATGACAAATATTGCTACACCTAATTCAGCAAATATATTTTTCTTTTCTACTTTTTTTATCTTTTTTGTTAAACCTTCTAAATATCTATCTTCACTATTTGTTGCTTTTAAATCTCTAACTGTTTCAATACATTCTTGTATTCCTTCCGTACAATCAATTACTGCTTCATTTTTCTTTCTTGTGAATATATTTTGTACTTTTCCTGATGTTCCAACTATTATTAATGCTACTGGTAATACCCATAACGCAGCTAAAGGCATTCTCCAATCGAAAAAGAATAAATTTACTGCTATAATACAAGTAGAAATAATTGAGCCATAAAATTGAGGCATTATATGAGAAAAATTATGCTCTATTCTTTCGCAATCTGTAAGTAACACACTTGTTAAATCTGATAAATCTCTTTTTCCAAAGAAAGATAATGGTAATTTTCTTAATCTTTCAGCTAGTGATATTCTTCTTTTTCCACTTTCAATATAGGTACTAAAAAAAGTTGCATTATATTGAAAATAATTACTCACATAAATTAATACTAATATTCCTATAATTCCAAATCCATAAATATAGTAGTGTGAAACTGGTATTATTCCATTTAATAAATCACTTACTAATAAATATAGTAAACCAACTGGTATCATTAAAATTAAATTTGTTATAGTACAGCTTATTGTAGCTTTCACGAAGTCTTTTGCTCCTTGTTCTGTCAAAGCATATTTTTTCATTAATCTTTCTATCATACATTTTCACCTACCTTCCAAGAAATTGAAGTCTGGTAATTATCCCACATCTCTTTATATAGACCATTCTTTTTTAATAATTCTTCGTGTTTTCCTTCTTCTTCTATCTTACCATTATTTAAAACATATATTTTGTCTACATTTCTTATGGTAGATAACCTATGTGCTATCATAATTACTGTTTTATTTTTAGATAATTCTTCAAATGCTTTTTGTACCTGTATTTCATTTTCTGGATCAGCAAACGCTGTTGCTTCATCCAAAATAACTACTTTTGAATCTTTTAACATTATTCTTGCTATATTTATTCTTTGTTCTTCTCCCCCAGATAAATATACTCCTTTTGTTCCAATTACTGTATCTATTCCATTTGGTAATTTTTGTACTATATCATCACATTGTGCTAAATGTAATGCGTGTAAAACTTCTACTTTTGTAGCTTCTGGTTTTGCCATTTTTACATTTTCATAAATACTTGTTTTTAATAATTTACTATTTTGAAATACAAAAGATATTGTGTTCATAAGTTCTTTCTTTTCTATATCTTTTACATTCACATTACCAATTAAAATTTTTCCACTATCTATATCATAAAATCTTGAAATAAGATTTGCTAGTGTTGACTTACCACTACCAGAAGGTCCAACTAATGCTACTGTTTGATTTGGCTTTATTTTTAAAGATATTCCATCAATAGCATTAGATTTGCTATTTTCATATTTGAATTTTACATTTTTTAATTCAATAGAATTATCTTTGATATTTACTTTATTTTCATTATTACTTAGTGGTTTAATATCTAAAATACTATGTATTCTCTGCAAACTATCAGCAACTAACATTTTATTTTCACTCATAAACATTACTTTACTTAATGTTGTACTAATTACTGGAGTAAAAATAATATAGAATAATAGATTTAGGAAAAATGTTTGATCTATTGTTCCTCTACCTACTATTATTAAGGTAACTGCTATTAGAAATGCAAATACACTATTTATAAAAGTTTGAAATTGTAGCATAGGCTTTCTTGCTTTTTTAGTGTATGATATACAAAAATTATCATAATTATCAATAGAACTCTTAAATTTTTTAAATGTATACACACTCTGTCCAAAAGTTTTTACAACAGGCATACCTCTTACATACTCTACTGCTTGATTATTCATATCCTCCAATGAGTCTTGATAGCTTTTCATATCGTCTTGCATTGCTTTTCCAACCATTTTTGACATTGCTAAAAATCCCAAAACTGTTGGAATTAAACTTACTAGCCCTAA
>CALXHG010000010.1 GCA_944388045.1 uncultured Clostridia bacterium
ATCTCATTTTTAAAACCTTTGATGGTTGTTTCTTCATTTGTAGTATCTATTCCTGAAAAATTAAATTTTAATATGTGATATTTATTCTTTAGCTTTGTTGGATTTTTTCCTATATATGTATTTTTAAACAATTCTTCAAATTTATCTGATTTTTTTATATCATAATAATTTTCTAATGTACTTGTAAATAATGTTTTTCCAAATTTTCTTGGGCGTAAAAAAATTATTCTTTTTTCAGCTAAATTTTCTAATAATTCTATATGCTTTGTCTTATCTACATAATAATATCCATCTGCTATTAGCTCTTCATAATTGCTTATCCCATATGGTAATTTTTTCATATATATCACTTTCCTTACAAATTATATTTAGTTTTTTAGAAAGGAAGCTAAAAACCTTTATAGATAATTATATTTTTTATCTTACACTTTGCTTCTACATTATATCATAGTATTTTTGTTTTTTACAAGATTAAATTCGACTATTTAATAATTTTATTATATTTAATTTTACTTCGTAAAATTGGTTCACGAACAATGACACTGGATTTGAAATATTAAACATATAAAATATTAAAAGAAACCATCTATTGTTCCTAAAAATACTCAATGTGAAGACACTCTTTTTTAGTGTTCTTTCCATTGAGTACTTTTGCTTTATTACATTTTTGTTTTATAATTATTTCTATTGATTGAGTAAAATATGATGAAGACAATAGAATTTTTTCATCTTGGCGATTAAGGAATCGACCCTGACTTTATTCTTCTACAGGTTCTGTTTCTTCATCAGAATCTGCAGGCATTTCTTCTCCTAAACTTTGTTCAAATGCTTTAGCAAAGTTTTCTCTTACTTTTTTCTCTATTTCATTTAATGTATCTGTGTGTTCTTCTAAATATCTTTTTGCATTTTCCCTTCCTTGGCTTATTCTTTGTCCATTATAACTAAACCATGCTCCACTTTTTTCTACAATGTCTAAATTTACTGCCATATCTAAGATATTTCCAACTTTTGATATTCCTTTTCCATATAATATGTCAAATTCCGCTTCTCTAAAAGGTGGTGCAACTTTATTTTTTATTACTTTTACTCTTACTCTATTTCCAACAACTTGTCCATCTTGTTTCATCATTTCTATTTTTCTTATGTCCATTCTTACAGATGCATAGAATTTAAGTGCTCTACCTCCAGTTGTTGTTTCTGGATTTCCAAACATTACACCTATTTTTTCTCTTAATTGGTTTATAAATAATAATACTGTTTTTGATTTATTTATTGCTCCTGCAAGTTTTCTTAATGCTTGTGACATTAATCTTGCTTGAAGTCCCATATGAGAATCTCCCATTTCTCCATCAATTTCTGCTTTTGGAACTAAAGCTGCTACAGAGTCTACAACAATAACATCTAATGCTCCGCTTCTTACTAATGCTTCTGTTATTTCTAATGCTTGTTCTCCTGTATCTGGTTGTGATACTATTAAATTATCTATATCTACTCCTAATTTTTTTGCATATACAGGGTCTAAAGCATGTTCTGCATCAATAAATGCTGCTTCTCCCCCCATTTTTTGTGCTTCTGCTATTATATGTAATGCTAAAGTTGTTTTTCCAGATGATTCTGGTCCAAAAACTTCAACAATTCTTCCTCTTGGTACTCCTCCAATACCTAATGCTATATCTAGACTTAATGCTCCTGTAGGTATTGCTTCTACCTCCATTGCTTTAAATTCCCCTAATTTCATTACTGAACCTTTTCCAAATTGTTTTTCTATTTGATTCATTGCAACTTCTAGTGCTTTTCTTTTTTCTGCATTTTCGCTCATATTAAATTCCTTCCCTTTCTCGCTTTTTATAAAATTATAATAGTTATAAAAAAATTTTTACTATTTATTTTTATTAAAGCTTTTATCATGTGAAATTATTCTAAAAAATATATTTTCATTTTTCAAAACTTTTGTTCGATAACTATATTATCTCGTTTTTAATTTTTTGTCAAGTACTTTTTATAAATTTTTTTAATTTTTATACCAACTTCCTATTGTATCATATATATTATACCAGTTTACTGGAATACTTCCTTTTAATGTCCAATTACTTGCAACTTCATAATAATTGCTATATAAACCTATATAAGGTAATTCATCATTATAGATTTGTCTTATTCTATTATATTTTTCTTTAAGTAAATCTTCTTTTGTTATATTTTGTACTTCATTTAAAATTGAATTTATTTCTTCATTATTATAATTTGCTAAATTTCCAGGTCCAAAAAATGTTTGTAAATTAGGACTTAATGATAATGTTACACCAGTTAGCAACATATCATAATTTTTTCTTGTTAAATATGATTCATATTGTCTATCATTTGCTTTAATGATGTTTATATCTATCCCAATTTCTTCCAAGTTTGTTTTTATCATTTCTGCAATTGCAATTCTAGTCTGGTTCGAAGCTTGAACAACTAAATTTATTTTTATTCTTTTTGTTCTATAATTAATTTTCTTTTGCCATATATTATATTTATATTCCCATCCATTATTTTGGAGAATACTTATAGCTGTATCTGGACTATATGAAAAATCAGCTTTTTCTCCTTGCAACCAGCTTCCATAATCTAGAAAGTAATCCTGTACTTTGTATTTATTATTATAAACTTGTGAAATTATGTTATCTCTATTTATTGCTCTTGCTATTGCCTGTCTAACTTCTTTATTTGATAATATATCGCTTTGTGTGTTAATTGCTAAAAAATCATATTCTCTTCCATTAATTTCTGTTTTGTTATATCCTATTGTTCCTATATAATTTTCTATTCCTATATTATTAGTTGTAATTAAATCAACCTTTCCTAATTTAAATGCATTATATAATTCCCCTAAATTTGCATATTTATTTATTGTTATTTTTTCTGTAGTTAATTCTTCTCTTTTATAATTTTCATTTTTTTCTAAAACTATTTTTTCTGCTGAATTTTCTATAATTTTATATTTTCCTGTTCCAACAATCATATTATTTTTTTCTGTATTTACAAAATCTTGTCCTGCAAAATATTTAACACTTAATATAGGAAATATTAAATTATATTCAAAAAAAGGAATTTGTTGATCTAAATTAATTCTTATTGTATTTTCGTCAATTTTATTTACTCCTACAATATTTTTTACATTATCAGAATATATAGAATTAAGATTTTTTATAGTTTGAATAGTAAATATAACATCATCTGCTGTTAATTTATTTCCATCAGACCATTTTATTTCATTATCTAGTTTTATTATATATTGTGTCTCTGAAGTTTTTGCCCAATCTTTTGCAAGACATTTTTCAATTTTGTATTCACTATTAATTTGTAACATTGGTTCAAATATTATTTTAGCTAATTCTTGTACTTGTTTATTGTTACTTAATAATGGATTTATTGAATCATATTGAGCTACTCCTAAATTTATTTCTTTAATTATTTCTTCTTCTGGTTCATTTTGTACAATTTCTACTGGTTCATTATTTTTTTCTTCATTTAATTTAAATACAACAAATCCAATTATCCCAATTACAAATAAAATAAAAATATATTTTACAATATTAATTTTCAAAATATCACCCCTTGCCTTGTTATCATACATTATTATTGGGATTTTTTCAAGTAATTTTTAGAACAAATAGAAAAATTTCGTTACATAAAAAAACAAAGAGGCAATTATTTATATTCGCCCCTTATTTTTATATCATTTTCTTGATTCTACAATCAATTTTATTCCTGTTCTGTCTTCCCCTTCGACCTCTACTTCTGCAAAAGCTGGTATGCAAACTAAGTCTACTCCTGCTGGTGCTACAAATCCTCTTGCTATCGCTACTGCCTTTACTGCTTGATTTAGAGCTCCTGCTCCAATTGCTTGCATTTCTGCTTTGTTTGATTCTTTTACTAATCCAGCAATAGCTCCTGCTACAGAATTTGGATTAGATTTTGATGAAATTTTTAAAACTTCCATTTTTCTTTTGCCTCCTATAATAATTTTTTTGTTGCAACTTTTACATTTTGTATTTTACATTATTTAGGAAATTTTGTCTAGTATTTTTTGGAAATTTTTTGAAATTTTTATTTTAGTTTTCGACATTTTTTTATTTTTATATATGTGTTATAGAATATCTTTTATTTATTCTTACATACATTAAAATTAAATAAATTTAAACAAAATTAATTTCTACGTTTTCCAAATAACATTAAATTTAAATAAAAATATTAATTACAATTTTTTCTGTATATATTATCTTATATAAATTCTCTTTATATCTGTAACTTTATTATTTGTTTCATCAATATCAAATATTACAGAATTTAAAATACATTCACCTTCAGCAAGTTTATATTTTTCTGGAAGAGTAGTTTCAAATCTTTTAATTGATACTTCTGCATCCATTCCTATAACAGAATTTTTAGGACCTGTCATTCCAATATCTGTAATATAGCCTGTTCCATTTGGCAAAATTTGTTCATCTGCTGTTTGTACATGTGTATGTGTTCCAAAAATACAAGTAACTTTTCCATCTAAATATCTTGCCATAGCTATTTTCTCAGCTGTTGCTTCAGCATGAAAATCTATTACAATAATATCTACCTTTCCTTGTAAATCTTCTACCATATCTTTAGCTAATAAAAATGGATTTTCTGTTAATATATTAATATCAACTCTTCCCATAAAATTCATAACTGCTATTTTTTTTCCTTTACATTCATATATTCCAAAACCTTTTCCAACCACTCCTTTTGGATAATTAGCAGGTCTTAAAAGTTGTGGGTGGTCAATAAATTTAAAAATATCTTTTTTTCCCCAAGTGTGATTTCCCATTGTAACTACATCTGTTCCAGCCTCTAGTATATCATTAAAATTTCTTTCATTTATTCCCATTCCACCAGCTGAATTTTCTCCATTTGTTATAACAAAATCTATATTTTCACTGTTCTTTATTCTTGGCAATTCTGATTTTAATTTTCTAACTCCAGACTCTCCAACTATATCTCCTACTGCTAAAATTCTCATTTTTATATCATCCTTTCTTTTCTATGTTGCATTAAATATTAGTTTTTATATCTTTTAATATTTATGTATTTTGGTTTTATGTATTTTAATTTTTACGTGTTATATTCTACCATTTTTTAGGTTTTCAGTCAAGTTTAAAAGTTTTATGCATTTTTTATAATTTTAATGAATATATAAAAATATATAAACATCTTTAATAGCAATAGTGGGATTCTTTTAATATTTTAGATGTTTATATAATAAAAATTTGAAAGGAAGAAAAAATGAAATCTTATAAATTAGCAATAGTTGGTGCAACTGGTTTAGTTGGTAGAACTATTTTAAAAATTCTAGAAGAAAAAAAATTAAAAAATTTTGAATATACACTTTTTTCTTCTAGTAAATCTGCTGGAACAGAATTAAAGTTTATGAATAAAAATTATGTTGTAAAAGAATTAACCGAAATTTCTTTTGATGAAAAATTTGATTTTGCGATTTTTTCTGCAGGAGCTGAAACTGCAAAAAGATTTGCTCCAATAGCAGCATCTAAAAATTGTATTGTCATTGATAATAGTAGTGCATTCAGAATGCAAGATGATGTTCCTCTTATTGTTCCAGAAGTAAATTTCGAAGATGTAATCAATCACAAAAATATCATAGCAAATCCTAATTGTTCTACAATTCAAGCTGTTGTCGTTTTAAAACCTTTAGATGATAAGTTTAAAATAAAAAGAATTATTTATTCAACTTATCAAGCAGTTTCTGGTTCAGGAAAACTAGGATTAGAAGATTTAGAAAATGGAAGAATTGGTGCTCAAACACCTCTTTTAAAGTTCTCCCATCCAATATATGATAATTGTTTACCTCAAATTGATATTTTTCTTATAAATGGATATACAAAAGAAGAAATGAAAATGGTAAATGAAACAAGAAAAATTTTAGGTCATCCAAATCTTCCTGTCACTGCTACATGTGTGCGTGTTCCTGTAACAAATTGTCATGGAGAAAGTATTAACATTGAATTTGAAAATGATTTTTCTGAAAGCGAAATAAAAAATATATTAAGCTCTTCTCCTGGAATTAAAGTTTTAGATAATACTTTTAATGAAGAATATCCCATCAATTCAATAGTTAATGGACATGATGAAGTTTTTGTTGGAAGAATTAGAAAAGACTTTAGCAAAAAAAACACATTAAATTTATGGGTTGTCGCTGATAATTTAAGAAAAGGTGCTGCAACTAATGCTGTTCAAATTCTTGAAAAATTAATTGTAAATTTTTAATTTTGTAATTATTTTAATTATGAAAATTTTTTATTAAGTAGGTTTATATGAGTAATATTCCTAATATTACAATTATTGCAAAACCCAAAATTTTTATCAAATAGGTTTATAGGTAAAACCTTATAAAAACCTAAATTTATTATAAAGGTATTAGTTTTGAAATAAATTCTCTCATGATTTTATATATTGCAGAAATAAATACTTTATATTAAAAAGAATTTGTTTTTATAACTATATATACCAAAAAAAGGAATGATATTATTTATGAAAAAACTTTTATTTAGAGGTGTTGCAACTGCTCTAGCAACTCCTTTTACAAAAAATGGTATTAATTATAATGAATTTGAAAAGTTCATAAATATACAAATTGACTCTGGAATAAATGCCTTAGTTGTTTGTGGTACGACAGGAGAAGCTTCTACAATGACAAATGAAGAAAAATCTGATTTAATTAAATGTGCTGTTAATACTTGTAATAAACGAATTCCAGTTATTGTAGGAACTGGCTCTAATAATACAAATCAAGCTATTCAAAATTCTTTAATAGCTGAAGAATTAGGAGCCGATGGTCTTTTAGTTGTTACTCCTTATTATAATAAGACTACACAAAAACGGGTTAATTGAACATTATAAAGAAATTGCAAATTCCACTTCTTTGCCTATAATATTATATAATGTTCCAAGTAGGACTGGTATGAATATATTACCAGAAACTTGTTTTGAATTATCTCAAATTGATAATATTGTAGGTATTAAAGAAGCAAGTGAAAATATTTCTCAGATTTCAAAAATTTCTTGTTTATGTGGTAATAATCTACCAATATATTCTGGAAATGATGATCAAATTTTACCTATTTTATCTGTTGGAGGTCAAGGTGTTATTTCTGTTTTATCAAATATTAATCCAGACCTTGTACTAAATATTACAAACTCATTTTTTTATGGAGATTTTCAAAAAGCTTGTACATATCAGTTAAAGTCTCTTCCTATAATTGATGCCTTATTTAAAGAAACTAATCCTATTCCAGTTAAGGAAGCTTTAAATATTTTAGGCTTTGATTTTGGAGAGCCTAGACTTCCTCTTATAAAGTGTTCTGAGAATTTAAAAAAAGAATTAATAACATTAGTATCACATTAATATTGCTTTTATCCGGTCTGCTTTTGTCTAGGGTCGGTCCCTTTTTTGTCTGGGGGCTATGTGTTGGGGTCGGTCCTTTTTGTTGTTGGGGTCGGTCCCAACAACAAAAAGGACCGACCCCAACAGCAAAAAGGACCGACCCCAGCAACAAAAGGGACCGACCCCAGCAACAAAAGGGACCGACCCTAGCAACAAAAAGGACCGACCCCAGACAAATTAGTTTTGTTCTTCTACTAAGTCTTTCATAGTTAAATTAATTCTACCTTGATCATCTATTTCAATTACTTTTACTGGTACTTTGTCTCCTACTTTTACATAATCATTAACATTTCTTACATGTTCTTTAGAAATTTTAGAAATGTGTACTAGTCCTTCTTTTCCTCCACCAAGGTCTATAAATGCTCCAAAAGATGTTGTTCTAACTACTGTTCCATAATAGATTTCTCCTACTTCTATTACTCTAGCAATATCTTCAATAATTCCTAATGCTTTTTCTGCCATTTCTTCATCTGATGAATATATAAATACTTGTCCATCATCTTCTATATCAATTTTTACTCCAGTTTCTTCAATTATTTTGTTTATTGTTTCTCCACCTTTTCCTATAACATCTTTAATTTTATCTACATTAATTTGTGTTGTTATAATATGTGGTGCATATTTTGATATTTGTTCTCTTGGTTCTGATATAACAGGTTTCATTATATTATCTAATATATATTGTCTAGCTGTTTTTGTTCTTTCAAATGCTTCTTTTATTATTTCATATGATAATCCATCAATTTTTATATCTACTTGGATTGCTGTTATTCCTTTTTCTGTTCCTCCAACTTTAAAATCCATATCTCCAAAGAAATCTTCTAAACCTTGAATATCTGTTAACATTACATAGTCATCTGGATTATCTGGGTTTGTTACTAGACCTGTTGAAATTCCTGCTACTGGTCTTTTTATAGGAACTCCTGCATCCATTAAAGCTAGTGTGCTTCCACATATACTTGCTTGAGATGTTGAACCATTTGAAGATAATACTTCTGAAACAACTCTTATTGAATATGGAAAATCTTCTACTGATGGTATTACTGGTACTAATGCTTTTTCTGCTAATGCACCATGTCCAACTTCCCTTCTTCCTGGACCTCTTGATGTTCTTGCTTCTCCTACACTATATGGTGGGAAATTATATTGATGCATATATCTTTTTGCTGTTTCTGTATCTATTCCATCTAATTCTTGTTCTTCACTTTTCATTCCTAATGTTACTACAGACATTACTTGTGTTTGTCCTCTTGTAAATAATGCGCTTCCGTGTACACGTGGTAATAGTCCTACTTCACATGATAATGGTCTTATCTCATCTAATGCTCTTCCGTCAACTCTTTTGTGTTCATATAATATCATATCTCTAACACATTTTTTTTCTAATTTATAAATTGCTTCACCTATTTCTTGTTTTCTTTCTTCAAATTCGTCTTCACTTAATCTCTCTGCTATATCTTCTTCTATCTTTTCTGTTAATTCAGAAACATTGTTATCTCTTGTGTCTTTATCAACTTCTTGTACTGCATCTTTCATGTCTTCTGAAAAATTTCTTTCAATATAATCATATAAATCTGGATCTACTGCAAATGATTTATATTCAAATTTTGGTTTTCCTATTTCGTCTTTCATTTTTTGAATAAAAGCACATAATTTTTTTATTTCTTCATGGCCTTTTTTTATTGCTTCTAACATTACATCATTTGGAACTTCATTTGCTCCAGCTTCAATCATTGCAATTTTTTCTGCAGTTCCTGCTACTGTTAAATTTAAATCACTTATTTTTCTTTGTTCTTCTGTTGGATTTATAATAATTTCTCCATTTACTAATCCAACATTTACTGCTGCTGTTGGTCCTCCAAATGGAATGTCTGATATTGATAATGCTGCAGATGCTCCTATCATTGCTGCTACTTCTGGAGAATTATCTTGTTCTACACTTAATACTGTAGCAACAACAACTACATCATTTCTAAAATCTTTTGGAAACAAAGGTCTTAATGGTCTATCTATTGCTCTTGATACTAATATTGCTTTATCACTTGGTTTTCCTTCTCTTTTTGTGTATGAGCCTGGTATTTTTCCTACTGAATACATTTTTTCCTCAAAATCTACTGATAGTGGGAAAAAGTCTATTCCTTCTTTTGGCTCTTTTGATGCTGTAACATTTACCATTACAACTGTGTCTCCATATTTTACTAATACACTTCCATTTGCTAATCCTGCTAATTTTCCTGTTTCTATTACTAATTTTCTTCCTGCTAATTCTGTTTCATAACTTTTAAACATATATTTCCTCCTTTTAAAAGACTTTTTATCTTTTTTTATATTTTTTTTTACACCTATTTACTAAATATGTATTTTTATAAACTCTTTTTGAATTTTTTATGAAATTAAATATATACATATTTTTAGACAATTACTAGCAAATATGTATTAGATTGTAACCTCTATAATATTCTCTATTTATAAAGCACATTATACAAGCTACCTTTCTAAATACATATTGCCTTTCTTTTGAAAATAAAATTTTTATAAGTAAAATTGTGTGCAATCCTTTCTTTGAGCAAAACAATATTCTTATACAATAAAAGAGGACGTAAGCATATTGCACACGCCCCTATTATTTTAAATTATTTTCTTAATCCTAATTTTTCAACTAAAGCTTTGTATGCTTCTTGATCTTTTTTTGATAAGTAATTTAATAAATTTCTTCTTTTTCCAACCATTTTTAACATTCCTCTTCTTGAATGGTTGTCTTTTTTATGAACTTTTAAATGTTCTGTTAATTCATTAATTCTTTCTGTTAAAAGAGCAATTTGAACTTCTGATGAACCTGTATCTTTTTCATCTCTTTGAAATTCTTTTATTATTTCTTGTTTTCTTTCTACTGTCATTTTTAACACCTCCTATTTTTACTTCTCCTTAGACCGAGCACTAATAATAGGTGTAATTTATTAGGCTAAGTTAAAGGAATATTCTTAACATATTTATTGTACTATATTATTGTTTAAAAATCAAGTGTTTTAACAAATTTTTCTAATTATAATTGTTCCAATTTAGTAGGAAATTTTGATATATTAATAATAAATAAATTTTGAATACGATTGGAGGAAATTTAGAATTTCTTAAATTAATTTTATGGAAAATGTTCGCGTCGAGCGTAGCGAGGACTAAGTGAAAGGGTGCCATAAAATTATTTTAGAAATTCTTATATTTCTGTATTGAGTCGAAAAATTTATGCAATTATTAATATATCAAAATTTCCTACTAAATTGGAACTTATAATGTTACTAGACATTCTTCTGTAGGATTAGATTATATCTCTTTTATTAAAACTATCATACATTGTAACCAACATTAAAAATGCACATACTCCTAATACAGCTAAAGAAAATACTAATGATGTTGATGTTGCAAAATTTGTTCCAAACATCATACTTGTCATGTCTGTTGAATTAGGAAATATCTTTGTAGTTAAATTTAAATTATTAAATGGTATAAATCTTATCCAATCTTTTGTAATAAATTGATTTATAATTTGCATAATAATTGAATTTCCTATATATAATGCAACACTGAAACTTACTGCTACCGCAGTATTTCTTGTAATTGTTGATAACATTACTGCAAATAATGCAAATATAATGATTGGTATTGATTTTACCAAATAATATTCAATAGTATATAAAGTATTTCCTATTTCCTTAATTTCTCCATTTTTACAATACAAATATGTTTCTCCTTCTTGAGCAAAAAATACATTTGCAATAAATACATTTAATAATGATGTTATTAGAACCAATATTATTATGTAAAACAGTATAGATATTAACTTTGCGGTCATTATTTTCCATCTCTTATTTGGTGTTAATGCCCAAAATTTTATTGTACCTGTAGAAATTTCATTTGAAATTGTTCCACCTGCAATAACAATTATTGCAATCGAAATTACAGCCATAGAGAACATTGGAGCTAATAATTCAAATCTCATTCTGTAATTTGAATTAGAGCCATTATTTGCGTCTGGTATATTATTTTCTAATCTATATATATTTAATTTTATTGAATCTTCTAAGTCTTGCTTCTCTTCAGCTTTAATTAATTTATTTGTTTCTTTATTTATTCCTGTTCTTAAACTATATTGTGCATTTTCTATTTTTTGTATAATGTTTCTTTTCCAATACGATTCTTGGCTATACTCTTTTCCTATTTCATATTTTTCTTTTAAATTTAAAATAATCAAATTATCATTATATTCTTGTTCAGAAATTGAATTATTTTCTAATTGTTGTTTTTGTTGCTTTTTTTGATATTCAATGTATTCTTTAAAATTTTTATTTTTTAATATATTTAATAATTCATCTATATTTTGTCCATTAACTTTTTGTTCTACAATATATGAAGCTAATTCATTTTCCCAAGAATTATTATATGGAGAAATATTATATTCTAAAAATAGTTTATATAATTCTAAATTTCTTTGTATATTTAATCTTGATTGTTCATCTAATTTTTCATTTTCTAATTGTGTTTCATAATATTCTATTTCTCTTTCTAAATATTCTTTTTCATTTTCAACTACAGAACTAGATATTATCAAGTTTTCTTCTGTTTTTTCTAAAAATTTTACAAATGCAAGTACAGCAAATAATGATAGTATAATTGCAATTATCATTATTTTTGTAGATATTTTTTTCCATGTTTTTATATTTTCATCTATAAATAGTTTAAATATTTTCATTTTTTATTTTTTCCTTTCTTGAAATCTAAACTTGAGTAAAAAAGTTGAAATTTTGTATTCTTCAAATTAAAATTACTTTTTATTTTTTTCTTTTTCTGTAGCATCAAAGAAGATGTCTTCTAGTGTGTGACTCTTTGGTATAACTGCTTTAATTTCTACATCAGAAATCGCAAGTTCTTTTACTACTTTTGGTAAATTCTCTGTAGGAAGCAAAATATTTATTGCATCTTTTTCTGTTTTTGCTTCTAAATTAAATTTCTCTTTTAAAATTTTTATTGTTTTATTAATATTTTTTACTCTTAGTTCAACATGTTCTGTTGCTTCTTCTTTTGTTTCACTAATTTCTTCTACTTTTACAATTTTTCCATTATCTAATACCGCTACTTTATCACACATTTGTTGCATTTCTGCAAGTATATGTGATGATACAAATACAGCAACTCCATCTTTATGTGCAATTTCTTTTAAAATATCTCTTAATTTTTTTATTCCGGCTGGGTCTAATCCATTTGTTGGCTCATCCAAAATTAATACTTTTGGTTTATGTAACAATGTTAATGCTAATCCTAATCTTTGTTTCATTCCTAAAGAATATTTTCCTACTTTGTCATTTTCTCTACCATTTAGTTCAACTAATTTCAAAACTTCATCTATTCTTTTTTTGTCAATATTTCTTAGCCTTGCATGTAATTTTAAATTATCTATTCCAGACATATATCTATACATATCTGGATTTTCAACAATTCCTCCTATACACTCCATTGCTTTTTCAAATTGCTTTTTTGTATCATAGCCATTTACTTTAATAATTCCTGAATCTCTATCAATTAAATTTAAAATCATTTTTATTGTTGTTGTTTTTCCTGAACCATTTGGTCCTAAAAATCCATAAACTTCTCCTTCTTTTACACTTAAACTTATATTGTCTATTACTTTTCTTTTTCCAAATGTTTTGTTAACATTCTCTAATTCTAATACTACTTTTGACATATAAAATCTCTTTCCTTTCTCTCTTTTCTCTAAAGTCTCTGTTAAATATGAAAAATTTTCTTTCAAAACTAAAGTCTCTGTTAAATTAAAGCCTTTTTTACAAACACACAATAATTAAAATACTTTTATCATTGTTATATTAATATACATACAAATCTGCTTGACTTTGGTAATAATCTAAATATGAATATACAACTTTCCATATTCCTTCTACTTTTTGCAAAGTTATTTCTTCTCCAAATGATTGATTAATATTATCTTTTTCTTCTTCTATTGTATTTGTTTCTAGATTTATTAATTTATATGATGTATTTGTATTTGATGAGAATGAAACAACTACTTGGTCTCCATCAAATTCATATTTTTCAATTTCATCTATTGTTTTGTTACATTTAGTTAAAATTTTATATTTGTTAACATCTTTTACTGTATCATATACAAATTGTTCTTGAATTTGTCTTGCATCCTCATTATCTATCATTACTTTTTCTAATTCGCTTTTTATATTTTCTTTAATTTTATTTTCTTGTTCATCTGTAAGATTTTGTGTATTTTGTTGCATTTCTTCTGGCAAAACAATTAAATTATCAATAACTTCAATATATTCTTTACAAGCTGTTTTTATTGCTGTTTTATCTATTTCTCTTTGTTTTTCTACTTGTTCTAAATATATTATCAATACTGCTAATACTATAATTGTTAAAATTAAACCTTTATTTATTTTTTTCCAAATTTTCATAAAAAATCCTTTCTAATAAAATTTTACTTTTCAATTCTATTTCTTATTTATATTTTTATATTGACTATTTTTATTTAAATCTTTATTTTGCTTCTTTATTTTATTATCTATTTTTATAATTGATTTAATTATTTTTATATTTATCTTTTATATATTTATTTATATATATTTATTGCTTTTCTTTGTAATTCCGTCTTTACATTATGAATTTAATATGCTTAAAATTTCTTGGTCTTTTTTTAATTCATCATCTAAAAATTCATAACAGTTTTTATTTACTTTCATTGCTTCTAGCCCAACTTCTTTATCTGCTCTAAGCCTTTTACTTGCGTATTTTATTATTATTGGTTTATTTCTTACTGCTAATATTACAACTTCTTTATTGTCTCTCATTTCTTGTGATGCATAATACAAAATTTGACCAGTTTTCTTAAGACCTGCTTCTAATAATTCCTTATCTTCTAATAAATTTTCTTTAGCATAACAATATGTCCATCCTACTTTACTAACAGATTCATATACTACTTCTCTATCTCCTTTTAATCTATCACTAACATATTCTAATGCTTCTGGATTATTATCTATTGCTATTAATGCTATTTCTTTATCATCTTTCATTTCATCTCCTGCAAAATCTAATAATCCTCCTTCTTTTGAAACCGCTTCTTTTACATAATCTTTATTATGTGCATTTTCTCTCATTTTTGTAACTTCGATTCTTTCCGGCATTTTTTCCCCTTTCTATTTTTACATATATTTAATTGTTTTTTGTTTATCATAACAATTCAGAAAAATGTGATTGTCTGTAACAAATTATTACAAATTTTGTAATAATTTAAATAACAATTAGTTTATTTATATATAAAAAATGATATAATTATTTTTCATTGTAATTATATCATTTTATCTTTTGTTTTACTATAAATATTTTATTAATATTTCTTAAAAAATTCTTATGACTAAGTTTTATTTAATTATATTATAATAAATCAGAATGATTGGATTTGCATACAAAATTAACACATTTGTTAAAAATATTTTTCACAAATTTGTAATACATTTTTATTTATGATACCTTTTTGTTTCTAAGTTCACTTGCATATTTTAGTGTTATTTCATTTACTTCTCCTGATGAAATTCGTGCAATTTCTTGTAATACTTCTTGCTCATTTAATTGTTTTACAGATGTTGATGTTCTTCCATTTTCTACATTTTTACTTATAAAATAATTATAATCTGCATTTGCTGCAATTGTTGCTAAATGTGATATACATAATACTTGGTGATTTTGTGATATGTTTTTCATCTTTTCTGCTACAGATTTGGCTGCTTTTCCACTTATTCCTGTATCTATTTCATCAAAAATTAATACAGGAACATTATCTGCTTCTGCTAATACTTTTTTTATTGCTAGCATTATTCTTGATATTTCTCCTCCTGATGCAATTTTTGTTAATTCGCTTTCATTTTCTCCTATATTTGTGCTTATTAGAAATTTTACATCATCTTTTCCATTTTCAAAATATTCATTTTCTTTATATTCTACTTTTACATTTATTCTTGCATTTTTCATTTCTAATTCTAATAGTTCTTTGTTTATTTTTTTGCTTAATTCTAGTGCATAGTTTTTCCTGATATTACTTATTTGTGTTGCTATTTGATTTAATGACATTTCTAGTCCTGATAATTCTTTTCTAAGTTTTGTATTATATTCTTCTGCATTTTCTATTTTTTTAATTTCTTTTTCTATCTCTTCTGCATATTTTAATATTTCTTCAATATTATTGCCATATTTTCTTTTTAAGTTATATATAGTGTCTAATCTTGTTTCTACTTCTACTCTTTCTTGTTCATCAAATTCTACATCTTCACAATATGAGTTTATGTCTCTTTCTATTTCTTGCATTTCATAATATATATTTCTTAAACTTTCTATTGTTTGACTATATTTAGAATCTATTTCTTCTATCTTCTCTAATGCTCTTACTGCTGTTCCAATTACATCTATTGTGTTTTCTCCTACTGCTTGTGATGCTTCTGCTAAGTTTTTTGCTATTTTTTCTGAATTTAACATTATTTTTCTTTTTTCTTCTAATTTTTCTTCTTCTCCATTTTTTAATTTTGCTTCTTTTATTTCGTTTAATTGATATTTTAATATATCTAGTTTTCTTTGTTTTTCTTTTTCGTCTCCGTAATTATTTTTTAATTCTCTTTTTATTTCATTATATCTTAAATATTTCTCACTATATATACTTTTTAATTCTATTATTTCTTTACCTATAAAATTATCTAAATATTTTATATGAGTATTACTATCAAATAATTGTTGATTTGCATTTTGTCCATGTATTTCTACATAATTGCTCATAAATTTTTTTAGTTCAGCAACAGTTACAAGTCTTCCATTTATTTTGCACGTGTTTCTTCCATTACTATATATTTCTCTTGCAATTATTATGTTTCCATCTATTGAATTAATGTTTTGTGGCTCATACATACATATTTCTATATAAGAATGGTCTTCTCCATTTCTTATCATTTCTTTTGAAAATCTTCCACCACATATTATTTCTAAAGAATCTATTATTAGTGTTTTTCCAGCTCCTGTTTCTCCAGTTAATACATTCATTCCTTTATTTAAATTTATATCTAAATCTTCTATTATTCCTATATTTTTTATATGTAAATTTGTAATCATAAAAAACACATTCCTTTCTAGTTTTGAAATTTTTGTATATATATTTTTATAAAAAAAATACTTTTCTTTTAGATATACAAATATCTGTTCGAAAAGTATTATATATTCTATTTTTAATTTTGTCAATATTTTTGCAAACTTTTTTTCGTTTTTTGTATGACATTTTTCGACATATTTTATAAATTTTTTAATTTAAATTCCAATCCTGTATTTCTTTTTTTACTATCTACATTTTTTATCATAAAATCTACAACTTTGTCATATCCTATTACTATTAGTAATTTTTTAGCTCTAGTAATACCTGTATAAAGCAGATTTCTAGTTAAAAGCATAGGTGCAGCTTGTGGAATTACCATAATTACTACATCAAATTCACTTCCTTGTGCTTTATGTATTGTTACACAATAACTATGTTCTATTTGTTCTAAATCATTAAATTCATACCAACATACTTTTTCATCATCAAATTTTATTCTTATATTTTTTTCTTTTTCATTTATATTTGTTATTGTTCCTGTTTCTCCATTAAATACACCATTTCCAACATCTAAACTTTCTCCATCTTTTCTTTCCCAATACATATCATAATTGTTTTTGGTTTGCATTACTCTATCTCCAATTCTAAAAGTTGCTCCCATACTTAGTTTTTCTGGCTCTCCTTCTCTATGAGGATTTAATTCTTGTTGTAATGCTTTATTTAACTCTTTGGTTCCTAACATTCCTTTTTTAGTTGGTGTTAAAACTTGTATATTTTCAAAAAAATCATAATCTCCATATTTTTTTAATCTTCCATTACATAATGATAAAATTTGTTCAAGTATTTTTTCTGGATTATTTTCTTTTATGAAAAAAAAGTCTTCTTTTTGGTTTTCTTCTAAAATATGGTCATCTTTTTGAATAAAATTTTTCCCTTCATTAACTCTATGGGCATTTACTATTATTTTACTTTTTGCTGCTTGCCTAAAAATTTGATTTAAATGTACTGTAGGAATTTTTTCTGATGAAATAATATCTTTTAATACACTTCCAGGTCCTACTGATGGTAACTGATCTGTATCTCCCACTAAAATTAATTTTGTACCTAAATAAATACAACTTAATAAAGAATTCATTATAAACATATCTACCATTGAAACTTCATCAACTATAATTATATCTGCATCTATAGGAGCACCTTCATATTCTTTATCTTTTTTATAAAATGTTTCTTCATCTAATTTTCCTATTTCTAATAATCTATGTAATGTTGAAGCTTCTTCTCCTGTTGTTTCTGTTATTCTTTTTGCTGCCCTTCCTGTTGGAGCACTTAAGACAATATTATATTTTTTTTGCTTATAAATTTCTATTATACTTTTTATTATTGTAGTTTTTCCAGTTCCCGGTCCTCCAGTTATTATTGTTACATTATTTTCATTTATCATTTTTATTGCTTCTTTTTGTTTTTCTGATAATAACATATCTGTTTTTTCTTCTACTAATTTTAATTCTTTTTCTATATTATTAAATTTTTTTGTATTTTTTGCTTGTTCTAATTTTATTATTCTTTCTGCTATATTTTTTTCTGTTCTATAAAAACTATATAAATATATCCATTGTTCTCCATCTCTATTTTCTACAACTATATCATCATTTACTTTAAGTGTTAAAAGTCCTTCTTCAATAACTTCTGTTGATACTCCTAGTAATTGTTTTACATATTCTATTAAATTTTCTTTTAATGTACAGCAATGTCCATTATATGTAATTTTAATAAGTGCATATTTAATTCCACTTGTTATTCTTTTTTGGCTTTCTCTATCAATTCCCAGTTTTATAGCCATTTGATCTATTTGGTTAAAATCTACCCCTCTAGAAATGTCAATTAATATATATGGGTCTGCTTCTATTTGTTGTATAGCATTTATACCTAATAAATTGTATACTTTTTTTGCACTTTCTGCTCCAATTCCAAATTTCTCTAAGAAACCAACTATTTGCCATACTTCCCAATTTTCAACAAAACTTTCTGATATTTCTTTAGCTTTTTCTTTAGATATCCCTTTTATTTGTGCTAATTTTTCTGGATTGAATTTTAAAACATGTATTGTATCATCTCCAAATAAATTTATTATCTTTTTTGCTGTTGCAGGTCCAACTCCTTTTATATTTCCACTTGCTAAATACTTTTCTAGTGCTCCAAGTGTTTTTGGCATTAATTTTTCGAATGTTTCTATTTTAAATTGTTCTCCATAATCTTTATGTTCTACAAACTTACCATATATTTTTAAAGAATCTCCTTTACTTATAAATGGCAAATATCCTACTATTGTAAATTGTTCTTCTTCTGTTTCAAATATTCCTATAGTGTAACCATTTACTTCATTTTGAAATATTATTTCTGTTAGTATTCCTTCTTTTTCTTCCAAATTTTGACCTCTTTTCTTTTTTCGTTTTAATATTTAATTATTTGAAAAACATATAGTATAAAGTTTTCTCATTTCTACAAATATTAGTGTATCACAAAATCTTTATATTTTCAATCAATAATTTAGATAACATAAATTTGCAACAAAATACAATTAGTGGTATAATATAATTAATCGAATGTAGCAATACATTCTGTTGGAAACAAGGTGGAATTTTCACTTTGTTATTGTTCACACTATTTTTTAAGAATGGTAGGGAGGAATTACCATGAAAAAGAAGTTTGTCGCAATGTTGTTCGCTACTGTCATGATGATTTGTTCCGGGCTGGTAGCTTTCGGAGCTGAGCCTACTCCTGATGGGATTCATTTTCAGGAATTCATGTTGGAAGTTTACACAATGGACGAAGATGGCGTAATCCATCGGTCTTATATGGAGGGGATTATTGATTGCCCCACTGATGTGTTTTCCACAGACATGATTATGATTGATGGGAGTACCGATGATCCTCAGCTCTTCAGAATTGAGGAGCAGAAAAAAGCAGTACTTGAGCAGTATTCGCTGTTCAACCCTGCAAAGGAAATTTGGAACCTTATCAAAAAGGGTGCCAAGGTTGATGCCAATATCTCGAAAAATCTGGATGGCAAATACCAGATGAACTTTAAAGTTTATCTGGAGGCTGACCAGAAAACTGAGACAACTGGCTTTGACGGCTGTGCCTTACCTGATGCCTGCAAATATACCATCGAAAAAGGTGGTATTGAGTATGGTGTAAGCCCCATTCAGATTGAGTGGTCTCTCACTCTTCCGACAATTAATTTTTAATTTAGTGTTACGGGGAGCCGATAATATCGGCTCCCCTCCTTTTATTGAATAGGAAACAATTTTATAATTTTTTCCCATGGCAATTCTGGTTTACCAAAATGTCCATAATTAGTTGTTTTTGCATATATTGGTTCACGTAATCCCAAATATTCTATAATTCCTTTTGGTGTTAAATCAAATTTATTTTTAATTATTGCTTCTATTTGCTCTTCTGGAATAGTATTTGTTCCAAAAGTATCTACAAATATAGACATTGGCTCTTCCATTCCTATTGCATATGCTACTTGTAATTCACATTTTTTTGCAAAACCATTTGCAACTATATTTTTAGCAATATGTCTCATCATATATGCACCACTACGGTCAACTTTTGTTGCATCTTTTCCAGAAAATGCTCCTCCTCCATGACGTGCATATCCACCATATGTATCTACAATAATTTTTCTCCCTGTCAACCCAGTGTCTCCAAGAGGACCTCCTATTACAAATCTTCCAGTTGGATTTATATAGTATTTTGTATGATTATCTAAATATTCCTCTGGAATAACTTCTTTTATTACTTTATCCATAATATCTGTTTTCAAAGTATTTATGTCTGCACTTTCTTCATGTTGTGTTGATATTAATATTGTATCAATTCTTTTTACTTTATCATTTTCATATTCTACAGTTACTTGAGTTTTACCATCTGGACGTAAATATGGTATAATTTTTTGTTTTCTAACATCTGTTAGCCTTTTTGCTAATTTATGTGCCATTGAAATAGCAAAAGGCATATATTCTTCTGTTTCATCTGTTGCATAACCAAACATTATTCCTTGGTCTCCAGCACCACCAATATCTACACCTTGAGCAATATCTGAACTTTGTTTTGTTATATTAATATCTATTTCACAAGTTCTATAATCTATATCTAAATCAGCTCTATCATATCCTATTTCTTTTATTCTTTCTCTTACTATTTTTTCAATATCTAATTTTGCATTTGATGTAATTTGTCCTGCAATTGTTATTTTATTTAATGATGCAAATGTTTCTACAGCTACTCTTGAATATTTATCTTGTTTTAATGTTTCATCTAATATTGTATCTGAAATGTAATCACATAATTTGTCTGGATGACCTTCTGTTACACTTTCAGATGTAAAGTACCATTTTTTCTTCATATTCTTTTATGTTAATTTATTAACAATTCTCCTTATAATATATTTAGATTTTTTACAAGTGGATTTATCTATAAACCAAAAAAGAACTCATAACACTTGCTATGAGTTCTTTTTTTATCATCACTCAAAGCTAATGCTTTGACGGTTTTAGCACCTTGCTTTAATGTAGGTTGCTGTGGTTTCTACGAGCCGTTCTCTCCACCACTCTTGATAACAATTTAAATTTTTATTTTCTAGATTAATTGTAATATAGCAACTTCAGCTGCATCTCCTCTACGAGGTCCAGCTTTAACTATTTTAGTGTATCCTCCAACTCTTCCTTCATATTTTGGAGCAATTTCATTAAATAATTTTGCCATTACATCTACTCCATCAACTTTATTTAATTTTGTCATAATTTTTCTTCTTGCATTTAATCTTGATGGCATATCTTTTTGTCTTTTTTCTGTTTTTTCTTCTTTTACAACTTTTAAATATTCATTACCATTTTTACTTTTTGTTAATTCTGTAACTTTATTTCCTTTTGAATCTAATTTTGCTTTTATAATTTTAGCATCTACTGTTTCATAATTATCTTTTTCTTTAACAGCTAATGCTATAATACTATCTGCTATAGCTTTAACTTCTTTTGCTCTTGCTTCAGTTGTTTCTATTTTTCCTTTTAATATTAAATCTGTTGTTAAAGTTTTTAACATAGCATTTCTTATATCAGTTGTTCTACCTAATTTTCTATTTCTAGCCAATTTTTTCACCTCTTTATATAATTTTATTCATCATCTTCTTTGAAATTAAGTCCTAATGAATGTAATTTTGCTGTAACTTCATCTAACGATTTCTTTCCTAAATTTCTAACTTTCATCATTTCATCTTCTGTTTTATTTGTTAAATCTTCAACAGTTGATATTCCTGCTCTTTTTAAACAATTGAATGAACGAACAGATAATTCTAATTCTTCTATTGAAGTTTCTAATACTTTCTCTTTTTTGAATTCTTCTTTTTCTACCATTACTTGTGTACTTTTTGTTGTTTCTGATAAATCTATAAATAATTCTAGATGTTCTGTCATAACTTTTGCAGCTAAACTTAATGCTTCATGTGCTTTAAGACTTCCATCTGTCCATACTTCTATAATTAATTTATCATAATCAACCATTTGACCTACTCTTGTGTTCTTTACTTGATAATTTACTTTTTTTACTGGTGTATAAATTGAATCTATTGGAAGCACAGATATGTCTTGGTTTGGTTTCTTATTTTTTTCTGAAGGAGTATATCCTCTACCCATATCAGCAGTTAATTCCATAATTAATTGTCCACCTTCTGCAACTGTTGCTATATGTAAATCTGGATTTAATACTTCTACAGTTCCATCTGTTACTATATCTCCTGCTGTAACTTCTCCTTCTCCTTTAAAGTTAATTCTCATAACTTTTTCTTCATTCTCAGAAAATTTTAATCTTACATTTTTTAAGTTTAGTATAATTTCTGGTACATCTTCTACAACATTTGGTATGCTAGAAAATTCATGTAAAACTCCATCTATTTTAACACTTGTTATTGCACATCCTGTTAAAGATGATAGTAATATTCTTCTTAATGAATTTCCTATTGTTACACCATATCCTCTTTCTAATGGTTCACATACAAATTTTGCATAATTTTTGTTATCATCAACCTCTAGACATTCAATATTTGGCTTTTCAAATTCTATCATTTCTACCTCCTAATATTTAAAAACTATTTAGAGTAAAGCTCTACTATTAAATGCTCTTCGACTGGAATATCAACATCTTCTCTAGATGCTAATCTTATTACTTTACCACTTAAATTTTCACTATTTAATTCTAACCAAGCTGGAACTGGTCTGGCTGAATTTACTTCTATATTTGCTTTTATTGCTCCATTATCTTTTTTGTTTTCTCTTACTGTTATAACATCTCCTGCTTTAACTAAATAAGATGGAATATCAACTTTGTGTCCATTTACAGCAAATTGACCATGGTTAACAAGTTGTCTTGCTTGAGCTCTTGAAGCTCCAAATCCTAATCTATATACAACATTATCTAATCTGCTTTCTAATATTTGTAATAGATTTTCACCTGTTATTCCTTTTTTATTAGATGCCATTTCAAAATAACCTCTAAATTGTTTTTCTCCTACTCCATAATATGATTTTGTTTTTTGTTTTTCTCTTAATTGAGTTCCGTATTCAGATAGTTTTGCTCTTTTTTGTCCATGTTGTCCTGGTGCATAATTTCTTCTAGAAATACTGCATTTATCAGAATAACATCTTGAACCTTTTAAGAACAATTTTTGTCCTTCTCTACGGCAAATACGACATTGTTCGTCTGTATAACGTGCCATCTTTTTACACCTCTTTCATAATTTTTTGTATTTATTTTCTTGAATTTTTCTAATTTTTATTTTTATATAAAACATACTTTTTATGTTATTTAATTTTCATTTTATATTTTTTACATAAAAATATAAATTTTATATTTTACTTGTTTATAAGTTATCTTTCTTTTTTTATTAAATATAATTGAATATTTTTGTAATTAAATTACAAATAGAATTTAAAATATAATTTATATTAAAAATTATACTCTTCTTCTTTTTGGTGGTCTACATCCATTGTGTGGGATTGGTGTAACATCTTTAATGCTACTAATTTCTAATCCTGCTGATTGTAAAGATCTTATTGCAGATTCTCTACCAGCTCCTGGTCCTTTTACATATACTTCTACTGTTTTTAGTCCATGTTCCATTGCTGCTTTTGCTGCTTTTTCAGCAACTTCTCCAGCTGCAAATGGTGTACTTTTTCTTGAACCTTTAAAGCCTTGTCCTCCAGCACTTCCCCATGATATAGTATTTCCATTTATATCTGTAATTGTTACTATTGTATTATTAAAACTAGAATGAATATGAGCTGCACCTTTATCTATGTTTTTTCTATTTCTTCTAGCTACAGTTTTTTTTGCAACATTTTTATTAGCCATTTTTATTTTTTTCCCTCCTTAAATTTGAGAATTTAAATTTAATATTTATTCAAGTCTATTTTGTTTCTTTTTTAGATCTGCTTACTAATTTTCTTGGACCTTTTCTTGTACGAGCATTTGTTTTTGTTCTTTGTCCTCTTACAGGAAGTCCTCTTCTATGTCTTAATCCTCTGTAGCATCCAATTTCTGTAAGTCTTTTTATATTAAGAGCTACTTCTCTTCTTAAATCACCTTCAACTTTATATGATTCATCAATAACTTTTCTTATATTATTAACTTCATCATCAGTTAAGTCTTTAACTCTTGTATCTGGATTAACTCCAGCTTTTTCTAATATTTTGTTTGAGCTAGTTACTCCTATACCATATATATATGTAAGTCCTATCTCAACTCTTTTATCTTTAGGTAAGTCTACTCCTGCTATACGAGCCATGTTTTTTTGCACCTCCAAATTATTTTTCTTTTTTGAAAAAAATTTATTTTGATTATTTACTTTATTTTTTCTATAAAATATAAATACCAAAATCTTTTTTCAATTTTTTCTTTTTTTAATTGTTTTGTCCTAATTTCTTCTAAAGGTGAAATGCATCTATTATTTATTTAATAGATCTTTAAAATAAATTTTGGACATATATATAAACACAAACTAGATAAGTAAGCAATATTGTATAAAATGTCTTTTTAGTTTAATACTCAATAAATTAACAATATTGTTTTACAGCCGCTACCTCATTTGTGTTATAAACATAAGGAATTAACCTTGTCTTTGTTTGTGTTTAGGGTTTTCACAAATAACTCTAATTACACCTTTTCTTTTTATTACTTTACATTTATCGCACATTTTCTTTACTGATGGTCTAACCTTCATTTTTTGCACCTCCTTAAATTGTCTGTGAACATTCGATAATTAAGCTTTTTCCACCTTTGGTCAAATATTATTTCCTTGCCTGATGGTATACTTGTTCCCAAACAAAAAATATTTTATATATTGGGTTAATGTGATATATTCTTTATTTTGCTCTCCATGTGATTCTTCCTCTTGTTAAATCATATGGTGATAGTTCTACTTTTACTTTATCTCCTGGTAATATTTTTATATAATTCATTCTTAGTTTTCCTGAAATATGAGCTAATATTTGATGTCCATTTTCAAGCTCTACTTTAAAATTTGTATTAGGTAATGTTTCTACAACAACTCCTTCTACTTCTATAACATCTTCCTTTGCCAAGATTCTTCCTCCTTTTAAAGAACACATAAAATCTATAATTTTTATAGATTTCTTTTTTCTCTTTTACCAGATTTTGTTAAAAATCTGGTTTTAACTCATTTATTATATAACATTTTTAAATGATTGTCAATATTTCTGGTTCATTTTCTGTAATTAATATTGTATTTTCATAATGTGCTGATAAACTACCATCTTCTGTGATAATTGTCCATCCATCATCTAATTCTAAAATATTAGGACTTCCTGCAATAACCATTGGTTCTATAGCAAGTGTCATTCCTGGTTCAAGTCTTATTCCTCTACCAGCTTTTCCGTAATTTGGTATTTCCGGTTCTTCATGCATATCTTTTCCTATTCCATGTCCTTCAAATTCTCTTACAACAGAATATCCTTGTGATTTAACATATTCTCCAATTGCATGTGAAATATCTCCTATTCTATTTCCTTTTCTTGCATATTTAATTCCTTCAAAAAAAGCTTGTTTTGTTACTTCTACTAATCTTTTTGCTTCTTTTGATACATTTCCAACCATCAAAGTTCTTGCAGCATCACCATTATAACCATTTTTTAATGCTACTAAATCTATACTTACAATATCTCCATCTTTTATAATTCTTTTTTTTGATGGAACTCCATGTATGACCTCATCATTTATTGAAATACATGTTGCAGCAGGATATGGTGGAACACCTTTTATTCCAGGATTATATCCTTTTTCTGCTGATACTGCTCCATTTTTCTTCATTGTTTCTTCTGCAATTCTATCTAAGTCTGCTGTTGTCATTCCTGGTTTTATTGCTTCTTCTATTGCTTTATGTGTTAAAGCAGTTACTCTACCTGCTTCTCTCATTAGTTCAATTTCTCTTTTTGATTTAATTGTTACCATTATACTTCTGCTTCCTTTCTAATCTTATAAAGCATTATTTTTTAATATCTTTTACAATATCTCTTGCAACATCTTTTCCCATTCTATTAATAGAAACACTAACAGTTTCTGTTCTTAATACTCCTTTATTTTTATAATACTCTACTAATGGACTTGTTTTTTCTTCATATATTTCTAGTCTTCTTTTAATTGCTTCTGGATTTGAGTCATCATCTCTTTGTTTTAATGGTGATCCACATTTATCACATATTCCTTCAACTTTTGGTGGATGTAATTTTGTATTATATGTTGCTTTACAATCTGGGTTTGTACATACCCTTCTTGTTAACATTCTATCTATAATTTCTTCTTTTGGAGTTACTAAATTAACTACTAAGTCTATTTTTTCTCCTTTTGCTTCTAAAATTTTGTCTAATTCTTCTGCTTGTTTTATTGTTCTTGGAAAACCATCTAATATAACACCATTTTTTGCATCATCCCATGTAAGTCTATCTTCTACCATTGGTATTGTAATTTCATCTGGAACTAAATTTCCTTGTGAAATATACTTATCTGCTTCTATTCCTAATGGTGTTTTTTCTGTAATATTTTTTCTAAAAATATCTCCTGTAGAAATTTGTATCATACCTGTATTTTCACTAATTTCTCCAGCAACAGTTCCTTTTCCTGTTCCTTGTGCGCCTAACATAATAATATTCATAATAATTCTTTCCTTTCTATTTTTATTCTCTTTTTTGACTTATATATTTTACTCTAAAATTCAAAAAATAGCAAGAGTTTCTTGCTATTTTTTTGAAAATACTATTAGGGTCAGTCCCTTTTTGTGTTGGGGTCGGTCCCTTTTTCGTCTGGTGCCAGTTCTGTTTCTGTCTGTGGTCGGTTCTAAATTATACCCTTATATAATTGCTTTGCAATACCGCGTAAGCGACCAAATGAGCGAAGCGAATGCGATTTGGAGCAACCTACCTATTAAAATTCTTTAATAGGTTGCGACACACAAGGTATAAAAAGCAATTATATAAGGGTATAATTTAGAACCGACCACAGACAGAAACAGAACTGGCACCGGACGAAAAAAGGACCGACCCCAGACAAAAAAGGGACCGACCCCAACACAAAAAGGGACCGACCCTAGATACAAAACATTAATTATCTTTTTTCTTTCCAAAACTAATATCTTGAAATAAGAAATTTTTTACTTTTTGCCATGTAATCTCTTGATGTAAAAAGTCATTAATTTCTTTTTCTATTTTTTGCTCATATGGATTTAATTCAATTTTTATTTCTTTAAATAATACTGATTTTACTTTATTCCAAAAGCCTGTTTTTGCAGGTAAATTTGTTCCAACATTTATTAAATTATCAGCATTCTCAGTAATTATTCCTTTATCTGAGTTATTTGTTGCAAAATTTCCATAAAAACCTGTATTGTTTACATTTTCAACTTTTCCATAAACTCCTGAATTTATTACATTTGTTGCATTTTCTGTACTTGTGCCATTATTAAAATTTGTTGTATTATAAATTCCATTTTGTTCTACATTAGGTTGTGTATTATTTTCAACATTAACTCCACCATAAACACCAGAAATATCTTCAATATTTGCCATATTTATTCCTCCTTTGTAGTATAATAATATATAAATTTTCTATTTTATTTATATAATATTTCAAATAATATTTCAAGAAAAATTATATTAAATTTATATTACAAATTTATTACATTTAATTTTTATTGCTCATTTAAATAATTTCTCCAATCACATCTTCAATTTCTGCTTTAATTATTTTTACTTTTTTTATCTGATTCTCAAAATTTTCATTTGTTTTACATTTAACTAAAATAAAATTTTGAGTATGACCTTTAATGTATTCATCTCTAGGTTCTTCAAATAAAACTTCAAAATTCTTCCCTATTATTTTTTCATTATATTCCTTCTGATTTTTATCAGATAATTCTATTAATTTCTTACTACGAATATTTTTGGTTTCTCCAGATATTTGATTTGGCATTTTAGCTGCTATAGTACCTTTTCTTGGAGAATATGGAAATACATGCATTTTATAAAATTTTATCTTTTTTAAAAACTCATATGTTTTTTCAAATTCTTGTTCTGTTTCTCCAGGGAATCCGACAATAACATCTGTTGTTAATATTACATCTTTATAATATTTTCTTAAAATTTCTGTTATTTGAAAAAATTCACAGGTTGTGTACTTTCTATTCATTTTTTTAAGTGTTTCGTCACATCCACTTTGTAATGATAAATGAAAAGAATGACAAATTTTATCTAATTTAATTAATCTTTTCATAAAATCTTCTGTTATAATTTTAGGTTCTAATGAGCCTAATCTTATTCGTGTAATTCCATCTATTTCATTTATTTTTTCTAATAAATCAATTAATCCAATATTTTCTTCAAAATCTTTTCCATATGAAGCAAGGTGTATTCCTGTTATAACAACTTCTTTAATTCCATTTTGTGCTATTTTTTTTATCTCTTTTATTACATTTTCAATTTTTCTACTGCGAATTCTCCCTCGTGAATATGGAATAATACAATATGAACAAAATTGATTACATCCATCTTGTACTTTTATTACTGCTCTAGTTTTTTCTGTATAAGATATTTCACCAAATTCATCAAATTCTTTTTGTTTTGAAATATCTTTTACTGAAATAATTTTTCTATTTGTTTCTAAAAATTTTTCTATATAATTTACAATATCCTTTTTTTCTTCATTACCAAGTACTAAATCTATTTCTGGCATTTTTTCTAATTCTTCTTTATAACTTTGTACATAACATCCAACTGCAACAATTATTGCATTTTTATTTTTCTCTTTAACTTTTCTTAGTGCTTGTCTTGATTTCCTATCTGCGATATTAGTAACAGTACAAGTGTTTACAATACATATATCAGATATTTCTTTACTACTATCTACTATATTATATCCTTTTTCTCGAAATTTCTGAATCATTCCATTAGTTTCATATTGATTAACTTTACATCCGTAATGTAATAAATGAAATATTTTTTTGCTTGTTATTATTCATTAATTTTCACTTTCCTTTTAAATGATAATAATTATTCATTAAATATAGGTGTTTTATCATTTAAAGATGCACCTATAATACCTGCATCATTTCCTAATTTAGCAAGCTTTAAAATTATATCATTTCTTTCATTAAAAAGCAAATTTGTTGTTAATATTTTTTGTTTAAGAAGCTCTAGAAAAATTTCACTATAATCAACAAAACCTCCTCCAAATACTATTATTTCTGGTTCAAATATATTAATTAAATTAGAAACTCCTATTGCAAGATTTTCTATATATAGATTAATTAAATATTTTAGTCTAATATCATTCCAATTTTTTATAATAAATTCTTTAATAAAATCGTTATCTAAATTATGTATGCAGAATTCTTTTGCAATTTTTTCTTTTAATCTTTTTATACTTGCATATGTTTCAAAACATCCTCTTTTTCCACAACTACACAAATTCCCATTTTTTTGTATAATCATGTGACTAAATTCATATCCAGGAACTTTTTTTGCTTCTAAAATGCTTCCATTATATATAACTGCTCCTCCTACCCCTGTTCCTATACATAAAAATAATCCATTTTCATACCCTTTTAAATTTCCATATTTCAACTCTGCCAAAGCAGAACATTTAGCATCATTTCTTAAATGTACTTTAATATTGGTTTTTTCTTCTATTATTCTTCCAATATTATAATTATCTATTTCAAGATTAACAGCACGTATTATTGTTGTTTTATTTACAGTTCCAGGCACAGCTATTCCTATATTTTCTATTTTATTATTTTCTTTAAAAACATTTATCTTTTCTATTATAAAATTTTCTAATTCTTCTTTTAAATTTTCTTTATGAATAGCATCTTGTTTTAAGTCACCTTTTATTATAATCTTCTCTTCTTTGTCAACAATTATCCCTTTTTCATCTACTAATCCTATTCCAATATGACTACCACCTATGTCAATTCCTATTTTCATAAATTTTGCTCCTTACTTTTAGAGTTTATTTCCTTTCAATTTTTAATTCATATGCTGTAGCAATATCTTTTGTTGAAGTTGCTGTTATATATCCTGTTTTTCCTTGTTTTAATTCAGGAAATGTTGTTTCAACCTTAGCAATTTCATTACCATTTTCATCTAAAAATACTAAATCTATTAAATAACTTTTTAAATCTTTATTAAGTGTGTTTTCTACTTTTGCATTAAATATTGATATACTTTCTCCTGCTTCAATTTTTATGTCTTTTATTTGTAAATCATTAAACATTATTCCTTCTTTAATTTTTGGAGAATTATTAATTTTTAATCCATCTTTATCAATTTCACTATTAGTCAAATTAGACATATCAATTTCGCTTTCTGCAGAAGATACACTTGGTTCTAAATTAAAGTAATCTTCTTTATTGTCTTTTTTTATATATTTTAAAAAAATAATTGTCAAAATAATTATTACAATAACAAATAATATTATTGCAAATAATATTTTCTTATTTTTTATTTTCATACTAAATTCAATTCCTTTCTCATTTTGCTCAAAAAAACATATATAATTTTTTATGATATTTATTAAAGTCAAATAGGAAATCATATTTTTTTAAGCCCTTCAACCTAAAGTTCATATCATTTCCTATTCAACTTAATTTTTTTGCTAATTATACTTTTTTTAAAAACCTGCATTACCTGAATTGCTATTAGGATCTAATTCTACTTTATATTCTTGTCTTATTTCTTTTTCATTTCCAATATTGTCTATTGCTTTTACATAAAGTATATATGTTCCTATTTCTAGTTGTTTTTGGTTTAAAGATACTCTATCATTAAAATCTTTATAAACAATTCTTTCTCCATCTTTTACCCATGCATATTGTGCCTCTTTTAATCCACTTATTCCAATATCTTGAACAGTTATTGTAATATTTATATCTACAGTATCATTTAGATTAGAAACAATAAAAGTATTTTGATTTGGTAAAGAATTTATTATAATTTCTGGTTTTTGATTATCATAATTTATTACATATTCCCTAGTTTCTTCTGATTGGTTTCCAACATTATCTACTGCTTTTACATATAATGTATATGTTCCAATACCTAGCTGTGTTTTATTTAATGTTATACTTTCAGATAATGGTTCATAATTAATATTTTCACCATCTTTTACCCATGCATATTGTGCTTCTTTCAATCCACTTATTCCTAAATCCTCAACATTTATTGTTATACTTAAATCTGTTGTTGCATTTGGATTTGCTAAAATAAATGTATTTTGATTTGGATTTGATTGAATTGTAATTTTGGGAGCTTGATTATCATAATTTATTGTATATGTTCTTGTTTCTTCTTTAACATTTCCTGCATTATCTGTTGCTCTTACATATAATGTATATGTTCCTATTCCAAGTCTTGTTTTATTTAAAGTTATATTTTGGTCAAAATCTTCGTAATTTATTCTTTCTCCATCTTTTACCCATGCATATTGAGTTGTTCTTAATCCACTTACTCCTAAATCTTCTGCATTTATTGTAATATTTAAATCCATTGTACTATTAGGTTTAGCTAAAATAAATGTGTTTTGGTTTGGATTTGTTTCTATTGTGATTGATGGCAATTCTGTATCTATATTATTTATAGTTATCTGTTTTTCTTCAACTATATTTCCATCATTGTCTTTTGTTCTTGCATAAATTGTTCTATTTTCTGTTACATTAACTCCCATATAGTAATCTCTTGTTGTTGTCCAATCATTTCCATTTACACTATATTCTTTTGTATTTGTAATATCATAAGGATATTTTATCATTACTGTAACATTTTTATTTGTAAATCCTGTTGTTATATCTGCTTTCATTTCAATACTATCTACATCTTCTGTTAATGATGTACAATAATAATTTTCTGCATTTGTATATGAATATGGCATATAACCTGTTCTTGGCTTTAAGATTCCATTATAATTTGTATATTTGCTTTTACTAATAATTGCTCCATTGAAAAATTCAAATTCATAAGTTTCATCACTTAATCTTACACCATATGTTTCTCCATAAACTACTGGATTTAAATTTGTTAAAGTATCTTCTTCTCTTCCTATTGTTATATTTCCTGATGTATCAGAATAAATTCCATATGCTTTTCCTTCTACTCTTCCTCCATATAAATTGGTTATTCCTATAGAATGAATTCCATTAGCATTTATTCCAACAACTTTTCCTCCAGTCATTTCTACTACAGAACTACTATCATTATTATATATTCCATAATATCCCAAAATTTCTCCATCATGTATGTTGATATTAGATGTTGGAGATTCATTAACAATTCCTCTTGCACTACTTGACGAAGCTGTTGCCTCTACTTTTCCGTCTTCAATATTAATTGTTCCAGAATTATTAAATATTCCATAATAATATCCTCTAACCCAAACATTATCATTTATATTTACAATTGCTGTATCACAATCATTGTAAATTGGTTTATAGGTTTCTGATTTTGAGGTATTTTCTATTACAACATCTCCATTAACTAAAAGTGTTCCCTTATTTGTTATCGTATTTGTTGCTGATTCTGATGTTGTAATTTTTGAATTTTCATCACCTGTTATTTCAAGTTGTATATCTTCACTAACTAATATTTCTGATTCTCTTTTTAATTCAAATTTTTGTAAATCAATTTTAACATGTTTATCAATTGTTACTGAAGATTTATCTGTATAACTATTTAATAATTTTATTGTTGAAATTGATTCTGTATCTGCAACTTCTAATGCTTGTTGTAAAGTAGTTGTATAAGTATTATTATCCACTACATAATTTATTTGTGTTTGGAATGTGCTTACATCTGAAATATTTCCAGCTTCATCTTGTACCCACAAATAATATTGCGTATCTGCTTCCAAATCGTCTAATGTAAATTCCAGATTAGTTTGCGGTATCCATTTACTACTTTCCGTCGGCGGTGTACTATCTTTGCTTATATACATCTGTTTTAATCCAGACAGGTCTTCTGTAACTTTTACACCTATTATTACTTTATTACCACTTGAAAGCAATTCTGTTTCAACTACTGGCTTAGTTAAATCTAATCTCATTGGATATGAAATTGATTTTTTACTATAATCTTGTGTTTCTTCATCAAAAACTGCTCTAAAATATAATTTATCAGCATAACCTTCTAAAACATATTTAAATGTTACATCATTTCCCTGTTTATTATATTCATGAAAATATATCAAGTATGCTGGAACAACCAATGCTTGGAAATAGAAAGAATCTTCTCCAATTGATGTATTTTCATCTTTATAATATCCAAAATGGACATAATACTTTTTTCCACCATTTAATATTTTAGCTTCAACAATTTCATTATTTCCTGTTGCTTTAATCCAATAATCACTATTTGGATTAAATGTTGGTGGTTCTTCGCTTTCAGTTATTTCTATATATCCAAAATCATGATTTTCTTCACAAGAAACAGTTCCTGCTATTTGTATTAATAAATTAAGCCAAGGATAACTAGTTAAATCTAATATAAGATAGCCCTGTGCAAGTGAATCATTAATATTGACATTATTAGGTCGTAAAACAAGTTGTTCATCATATTCATAATAATAGTTTTCATTTCCTTTATATACATTTCCTAGCATTTCATTCAAAAAAGATTCAAGATCATAACCAGATAAATCTATCATATCTGTCCACGAATATCCATCTTGAGAATACTGGTATTTTTGTACGGTTTTCCCTGATCCTGATGTATCTATACTTAAATGCCCATATACCTGTTGATTTGTCCATTCGCCATGATAATCTTCTCCATTTTCATCATTATATTTTGCAACAAGTACTGGAATTGTCTTATCTATTAAAACATAATATGGCTCACTTGTTGTAACATTTCCTAAATTATCCTCTGTTGTAACGTAAATAGTGTAAGTTCCTATCTCTGTTAATGTAATTGGTCCATCTATATTTTGCCATTCTGGTACAGTTAAAGAATTTTTTAAAATAGACATTTTTGTATCTTTATGTCCTGATTCATAATCTGTTCCATCAAATTTTTCTATAAATACATTATAACTTGTCCATTTTCCAAAATTATAATTTCCTAATACTGTTACATTATCATCAGGATTTATTTCTGTTGCTTTTATATAACCTACAGTTGGCTTTTCATTATCTAGATTTCCTACAGTTAATCTTTCTGAATAACTTATTTCTTCATTGTCATTTTTTATATAAAATCTATATATACCATTTTTCTTTATAACTATCTCTTTTGTTATATTACTTTTTTCATCTTCTCCTGCTTCTATCCATTCTATTTCACTTACATTTGTATCATATTCGGCGAATGCATAAAATGCAATATTTCTTGTTGTTCCTTCTTTTTTGTTAGCACTTCCAACTAATGTAATTTCTTTAAGCCATGTATTTGTTAAACTTGGATCTTTAAATTGGATGGTTACATTCATATCTTGATCTGATAAGTCTTCTTCTTCTTTAGCATAATTATCTTGAATTTGACTTAAATCTTCTTCTACTCCTTGAGATTTATATACTAACTTTATATATGTAAGACCTAATGCAATAGTAAAAAATATGCATGCTACTAACACAAATAATGTAATTGAACCTTTTTCTCTTCTTTTATTTGAAACATAATAATTACTACCTTTTTTGGAATTCATTTGTTTTCTATCTCCTTTTTTCTCATATGCTTCTTAAAATTAATTTATCATAAAATGTAAAAATAAGCAATAATATTGGATAAAAATTTTCATTTGATTTTTTTGGTATTTTAGGTTAAAATACCAATTAGAAGAACAATAGCGGACTATTAAAGAATACTCTCAATTATTCTCTAATTTGTTCTCTACAAAAAATTTAAGTTTTCGGCTAAATGTAGGAATTTTCAAAAGCTAGAAATTATATAAAAACATTAGAAAGGAATGAATTATTAGATGAATATTAAGTTAATCGCAAAAAACCCTATAGCTTATCATAATTTTAATATTGAAGATAAATTTGAAGTTGGAATTGTTTTAACAGGTACAGAAATAAAATCTATTAGATTGGGAAAAGTTAATTTAAAAGATAGTTATGCTGGTTTTAAAGATGGTGAATGTTATTTATATTCTATGCATATAAGTCCATATGAACATGGAAATATTTTTAACAAAAACCCATTAAGAGATAGAAAATTATTATTAAATAAAAAAGAAATTCAAAAACTTTATGGAAAATGTAAGCAAGACGGATATTCTTTAATCCCATTGAATTTATATTTTAAAGGTAGTATTGTAAAACTTGAATTAGGTTTAGGTAAAGGAAAAAAATTATATGATAAAAGACAAGATATTGCAAAAAAAGATGCAGAAAGAAGAATGCAAAAGGCTTTGAGACAAAAAGCTAAAGAATACAATAAAGAATAATAAGGAAATACTTATTATTCTTTATTTAATTAAATTATTAATAATTTCTATGCTTTATTTGCAGAACCAAATACATCTCTCATTTTATGAGAAACTGTTTCTTTTATAAGTTCTCTTGCTGGTGCAAGATATTTTCTTGGATCAAAAACACTTGGTTCTTCTACAAAAACTTTTCTAACAGCTCCTGTCATTGCCAATCTTAAGTCTGTATCTACATTAATTTTTGAAACACCAGAAATACTTGCTTCATGTAACATTTCATCTGGAACTCCCTTTGCTCCAGGAATATTTCCTCCAAATTGATTACACATATTTACTAATTCTGGAATAACAGTTGAGGCTCCATGTAATACAATTGGAGTATTTGGTATTTTTTCTTTTATTTGTTTTAATATATCAAATCTAAGTTTTGCTTCTCCTTTAAATTTATATGCTCCATGACTTGTTCCTATTGCTATTGCTAAAGAATCAACTCCTGTACGTCTTACAAATTCTTCAGCTTGATTTGGATCTGTGTATTTTGCATCAGAATCTGCAACATTAACATCATCTTCAATTCCTGCTAATTTTCCTAATTCTGCTTCTACTACGACTCCATGACTATGTGCATAATCTACAACTTCTTTTGTTAGTCTTATATTTTCTTCAAAATCATATTTAGAACCATCAAACATTACTGATGTAAATCCATTATCTACACATAATTTACATGTTTCAAAGTCTGGTCCATGATCTAGGTGTATTGCTATTGGAATATTAGGATGTTCTTCAACTGCTGCTTGCACCATTTTCATTAAATATTGAATTCGTGCATATTTAATTGCACTAGATGATGCTTGTAATATTACAGGTGAATTATTTTCTGCAGCAGCATCTGTAATTGCTTGTATAAATTCCATATTATTTACATTAAATGCTCCTATTGCAAATCCTTCTTTCATAGATTTTTCAAACATTGCCTTTGTTGTTACTAATGGCATATAAAATCACTCCTTTTTTATTTACTTATATAATAAGTATTATAATCTGTTCTTTTTTTCAAACTAATTTTATTTCTAATTTAATTATTTGTCAAGCAAAATAATACTTTTATATAAAATTGAGAATAAAGAAGTGTAAAATTTATTGATGACACTCATAACTTCCACACATAGATTCATCAGGCTTAGAAGTATTTGTATTTGCTACAGGTACTACATTAATTGCAGTTAAAGTACATGTCTTACTATTTCTGTCTTGATATATACAACTACCTACTGTGCAATTTATTTTTTGATTTTTTTCCATTTTTCAATAACATTCCTTTCTTTTAAAGATATTTGATTAAAGAACAATAGCGGACATTTTTATACATTTTATATGTTCATAACATTTTAAAGTCCGCGTTATTGTTCGTGCGCCAATTTTACGAAGTAAAATTGTGTGCATCCGTTTGAGCGAAGCTCTTTTATTGTAAAAATATATTTATTCTTTTATACAATAGGAAAGTTATACTTTCCTATTGTATAAAATGCTACAATCGCTAGCCCTTTGAGATTTTCTCCTTTCAGTCGAAACCTCAAATCGGGCGAGAACAAATTAAAGAAAAATCAAAGATTTTTTTATTTGTTCTAAGAATAATATTTTCATTATATTATTAAATAAATATACTTTTTTATAATTATTATTAACTTTTTAAAATACTTTATACAAAAGTATATTTTTATTTTTTTTGAAAATAATATTTATGTTAGGAGGTCTTAATTTTGATTTCAAAAGTTATACTTATTTCTAATAAAAAAAATGAAATTAACAGGTTTTTAGAAAAATATGAAAATAAAAAAATAAGATTAGAAAATTCTTTAATTTGGGAAAAAGAATTTTCTAATCCTATAGAAATTACTGAAATAATTGCGGCTTTTGTTGATAATTTTAATAATTTTAAATTAATGATGTGGATTACTCTTGATAAAAATATTTTTATAAAAATTTCACCACTTAATTCTAATGATATCATAAAATATTTATTTGAAAGATATCCTTATTAAATTTTTCTATCTTTTAATTTTTCTGTTCTATTTATAACAATTATCATTGATATTATAAAAACAATTAGTATAAGTGATGGTGTAAATATTCCTATTGGAATTCTTGTAATAACCAATATACTTAATAACACTAGTTCTAATAGCAAAGGAATTAATATTGTGTTTATTATAACTTTTAAAACTCCCTTTTTATAATATCTTATCATCATATAAATTAATATAATAAATTCAGAAATTGCAAATGGTAAAATATATTTCTTTAAAATATCTCTTATTCTTGTTGCTGGTATATTTTCAATTTTTGTATCTTCTGCAGTTTGTTCAAATTCATAAATCTCTTTAATTTTGTTTATAATGGTATTTTTTTGTTCCTCTGATATTGATTGAGCTCTAATAGTTACCATATCCCCATATATTTCTATAGTTTGTACCATATTTTTATGTCCTATTGCTTCATTTGCAATATCTTTTACTTTATTTAAATCTATTTTTTGACCTACAAAAATATCAATTTTTTGACTATCACTAAATCTTAATTGCTTTTTAAAGCCTATTGTACTTGCTAAAATTATTCCTATAACAATTATTATCATCATTATTGCCAATATAATTATGTCTCTTTTTTTCATATTTTTATACCTGTTAGATAACTAACATAACTCCTTTCCTCTTTATTGTTTTTTTAATTTTAGAAATGTTCTTGTAACTAATAAATTATATATTGCTATTAATACAATTCCCCAAAACATAACCATTCCAAAACTGCTTAAATTATCCCACTTTGTTAAACATGTTACAATTGTCAATATTATAATTGGAACAATTTTAGAAAAAATATCTTTATATGTTAGTTTTAAAGCTTCATTTAATAAATTAACTTTTTTGGTTTTTTCTAATAATTTTTGATTAAAGCTTAAATTTATAAATATTATTAGTATTATTGCACATATTCCTTCTATAGAAATCATAACATTTGTATATCTAATAATTAATGAATATATTGCTAAAAATCCTACAAATGAAATACTTACCAATAATCCTGACATTTTGTATTTTATACAAAATACAATTAATACTATTAATAAAATACCTAAAACAATTAAAGCAAAAATTTCTATTTGTTGTTTTGTAATATCTGAATATTCATATCTATTTGAATATGTTTCATATTTTATTGGCATTTTTCCTGAATTTTGTAGCATGGCAATCTCTGCTGCTTGTGACATGTAATTATTTACATATGTTGTATTAGATGTATCTGTTCCTATTTGGACTGTTATTTTATTATCTTCTATTTTTGTAACTTCATATGTTGTGTCATCAATTACTAAATTAGCAATTTTTTTTGATTGTTCTGAATTATCTTCCTCAGTATTTTCTGTTGTTTGAGTTGTATTTGTCTCATTTTGTACATTTTCTGTTGTTACACTAGCTGTTGTATTCTCTGTTGAAGTAGTATTTTCTGTTGTACTTTCTGTATTATCTTCTTTTTCTTCAATTCCATCTATTTCTGTTTGAAGTAATGCATAATTATTTAAGATTTCATTTAATTTAGCTTGTCCTTCTTTTGTTAATTCAATTTCTTCATGAATTTGATAACTACCAGAATTATTAACATTATATGAATAATGTGCTTTTTTAATCATATCATTATCTAAAAGTACTTCCTCTGATTCTTTGTCTTTAATTTCTATTAATGATTCTGCTGTTAAATAATATATATACATATCAGTAAATTCGTTTTCTGGTAATTCAACTCTTATTGTTCCGTCATTTTTATTTAAAGAAATTGTATAATCTGTTGCATTTAGTGCATCTAATCTATTTTCTATTGTTTGTTTTACAATTTCATAATTATTAATCGTTTCTTTTTTTAACTCTTCTTCATTTTTTTCTGTTGTATTTTCTGCATTTTCAGTATTTTCTGTTTCTTCTGTAGATTCTGTTGTTTCTGTATTTTGTGTTGTTTCTGCATTATCTGTTGTTTCTGTATTTTCTTCATCACTTTCTTCTTCAGCAACTTTTAATTCTACTACTCTTTGACTATCTAATTCTCTACCTAATTGATAACCTCTTACTTTATTTTCCATTCTATTTTGTGTTTGAATATAAATTCCTCCAAATGCTATTAATGATAATAGCAATATTGCTAATATAATTGTTATTATTTTTACTTTTCTCATTTTTTTAATCCTTTCTGTATTTATACTACAAAATCTTTGTTCCGTTTACAACTAGTTCAAACCATACATCTAAATATTTTGCTGCATATTTGCTCATCATTGTTCTTTCCATAAAAATTTGAAAATAATCTAATACAGGACATATTTGTGTATCAATTGTTAGTTTTAAAACTACTTTTTTCTCCTCAGCATTTACTTCTAATTCTGAATTTGTAACAGCATAATTTACTCTATCATGTATATCAAATGTTGACATATTTGTATTTGTAACTCTTTGTCTATGAGCATCTGATTTATCTGCTAAAATTAATGCTGCTGAAATAGCACTTACTGCTGTTCCTGTTTTTTCATCATGATTTCCTATAGCACTTATAATTTCTGTAATCTCTTCTAGTGGCATATTCATACTTTTTAAAATTTGGTATGATAATATTGCACCACTATGAGCATGATCTGTTCTATTTATAACATTTCCTATATCATGTAAGTATCCAGCTATTTTTCCAAGTTCTGTTGTTCTTTCATCATATCCTAGTTTCTGTAGAATTTCTCCTGTTCTCTTAGAAACTATTCCAATGTGTCTATGTGAATGTTCTGTATATCCAAGTGCTTTTATTTGCTTTTCTGCACCATTTATAAAAGCCTGCACTTCTTCATTATTTATAACATCATCTAATGTTACCATACATAGCCTCCTTTGTCTTAATAGATTTTACTTTATTTTTAAAAAAATATCAACCTTTTTTAAAAAATTAGCCATGCAATTACTAACAACCCTACTATTACTCTATATATTGCAAATATTTTGAAGCTTCCTTTTTTTAAATAATTTAATAAAAACTTTATAACTATAATACCTACAATAAAACTTACTAAAACTCCTAGAATAAATGCTATTATTCCTGTTGTACTTGCAACTGTAAAATATTCTATAAAATCACCTAATTTAAATACTGTTGCTGCCAAAACAATTGGAGCAGATAACATAAATGAATATTTGGCTGTAGATTCTCTTTTTACTCCCATTAATCTACCTGTTGTCATTGTAATTCCAGAACGTGAAACACCAGGTATAAATGCTAAGGCTTGAGATAACCCAATTAAAAATGTTTGTTTAAATGTCATATTTTCATATTCTGTTTCTGATTTTGAATTTTTATCTACAAAATACAAAACAATTCCCATTACTATTAATGCTATTGCTATAATTAATGGTTTTGTTAAAAAATCTTCTGCATATTTATCTAATATAAATCCTATTATACCTCCAGGTATTGTTGCTGCAACTATGTACCAGAACATTCTACCTTGTGTAGAATCCTCTTTTTTTAATACTTTTTTAAATCCTCCAACAATAAGTTCAATCCAGTCTTTAAAGAAAAATATTCCTATTGCAAGTAATGTTCCAAAATGTAATGCTACATCAAAACTTTCTGGTACATTCCAATTAAAGATTGTTGGTATTAGATTTAAATGTGCAGAACTTGAAATTGGCAACAATTCTGTTAGCCCTTGTACTATTCCTAAAATAATTGCTTGATATATTTCCATATTTTTTCCTTCCTTATTTGTATATTTCTTTTAATATATTATATATAGTATTTTTAATAAATTCAGCAGATGTAGTTGGTGCAACTCTGCCTGGTAATGAAAGAGCCCATACTAATTTTAAGTTTCTTTCTTTTACAGTTCTTTTATCTATTCCTCCTGGATTTGATGCTAAATCTATTAATAGAACATCATCTTTCACATATTGTAATTTTTCTTCTGTTAAAACAATATGTGGAACTGTATTAATTATTATATCATAATTTTTTAAATTTTCTCCTAAATGATTTATATTTGTAACTTTATGTCCATATGCCTCTATCCAGGCAAAATCTTCATCTTTTCTTGCAGCACATGTAACTTTTACAGATAAACCAGCAAGTTTTCTTGCTAACACTTTTCCTATTCTTCCAAATCCTAAAATTAATACTTCGCTTCCATGTAAAATTCTATTTGTATTTTCTATAGCTATTTGTATAGTTCCTTCAGCAGTAGCAATTGTATTTAATACAGCTAGTTCTTCTCTTTTCATAATATCTATTATTTCTACATATTCATCATTTGCCATCTCATAAATTTCTGGAGAAATACTACCTGCTATTAAAATTTTTGCATTTATATTATGCATCATTTCTCTTATTGTTAAAGTTTTATCACTAAATGGCATATTAATTGTATTTCCATTACTTGAAAATGGTATTGGACCTATTACAATTTCTACATTTTCTATAGCTTTTTTTATAGTTGCACATTCTATAATATTTGTTGCATCTTTAATATCTTCTGATTTTTCTAAACCATATACATATATTTCATTTTCTTCTTTAGCAAGCATAGTTGCTAATTTGGCAATTCTTAAGTCTCCACCTATAATTGCTATTTTATTTTTCATAAAACCTCCTAAAATTATATACTATTTTTATATATTCTTTTATTAAAAAATTATTAATATTTTTTCTTATAAGAATAGTAGATTATATTTTTTTTATATTAATTATTTTATTAAAATTTATTATATATTATAGTATATTTATTTTAAGAAATTTTATGAATTAGTTTTCTCTTTCTTTTTCAATATTTTTTTGTTTTAATTCTTTTATATTATTTTTTTCTACTTTAAAATCTGTATAACCTATCTTTTTAGTTATTTCAACTGTTTCTTCTAAATGTTCTTTTGCCATTATTTCTTTTTTTGATAGTTTTGTTTCTTTTTCTTCTTCAACCTCCAAGTTAAATGGAATTGATAATTTGGCAATTATTATTGCAAAATTTACATCTTTTTTTATTTTTTCCACAATTCTTTTTGGGTTTTCCTGTATAGCAACATTTGCATATTGAATTGCTTTTTCTTTATCATTTTTTATTAAATAAATTTTTGCAAGTTCTAAATAAGCATCTGCACCTAATTCCTCATCATCTACTATTTCCCATAAATATTTTTCCGCTTCTTCTAGTTCTTTATACATTATAGCAATTTCTGCAAGACTATATTTTGTATTATATACCATTGAATTAAATTCTGCAGCTTTTTCATAATATAATTTTGCATTCGAAAAATCATTTAACATTGTATAAACAATTCCTAAATTATAATTTAAATCAAAACTTGTTGGATTATATTTTAATGCTTCATTATAAATATTTGCTGCTTCTTTAAAGTCTTGTTTTTCTATAAGCAAATCCCCTAGTGCAATTGTTGCTTCTGGATAATCTGGTTTTTTGTTTAATAAATTTGCAAGTGTTTCTATTGCTTCATCTTTTTTATCTAAATCTGTTAATATTGTTGCAACTTTTAAATATGTTTCATAATCTCTAGGTTGAATTTCTATTGCTCTTGCATATTCATCAACAGCTTTTCTTTGTCCGCCTTCTTTTTCATAAATCATTGCTAACATTTTATGCCCATTATAACTTTCTGGATTTCTTGTAACTAAATCTATTAATAATTTTTTTGCCAACTTTGTATTTCCAATTATTAGATAAAATCTTACTAAATTAATTGTTAACAATTCTTTTACATTTCCAGTTGCTTTTTTTAGTAAAATCATAGCAATTGGAATAACTATAGATAGAAAACATACTATTATCTCTATAAAAACATTTATTTGAGTAGAATTATTATAAAATGAGACAAATTTTATACCAATTCCGTAAAGCACTTATTGCCAGTACTGGAACATATGTTGTATCATTTTCTTTTATTAATCTATAAAAAGTATATACAAATAATGCAAATGCCGATATTGTAAATATTAGTGTTTCTATTAGCATAATTTCATCATTCCTCTTTTATTTAAATTTTTATCTACCTCTTCCTGATGATCCCATATATTGTCCTAAAATTGCTTCATTTGCATTTTCTATTTTTTCTTCTATATTTTTTCCTGGTGCTTTTATTAGCTCTTTTTTGTATCCTTCAACTGTCATTTTATTTTCTTTTGCTGCTTCTTTTATTTTTTCTTCTATTTCTTGTGCTCTATCCATTATAGATACTTCTGCTTCTCCCTCATGTTCTACTAATTCTTGAATTGTTACTCCTGTAAATTTAGCTAAATCTCCATATGTTAAACTTGTTCCTGGAATTTCTGTATCTTCATCTGCTATAACACCATTTTCTCTTCCTCCGCCTTCTTCCATTAATTCTGTTGCACCATGTGCAATAGCATGTGCTTTATTTGGTGTTCCATTTTGATCTTTTCCAGAGTCATAATCAAAATCATATCTTTGTTTTAAAGATTCTACTCCATCTCCTTGAAGATTTCCTTCCCCTTGCATTCCTACTGGTCTTGCTACTCTTTTTTGTTCATGAATAGTATCATTTCCACATGGCATAACATCTACTGTTTCTATATCTAGTTCTCCATAATCTTTTGCATTTAATGTTACTGCAATTTCTTTATTATCTTCACTTGTTCTTAATAAAGCTAGTGGTACCTTTTGTTCTACTCTATCTCCATTTTCATTAACACTTATTATTGGTTTATAATTTGTTCCAGCAGTTTCTATATTTTCGTTTTGTTCCCAAGTTTCTACCATTTTTCCATCTTCACTCATCTGATAAGATTTTTGTAAAATCACAAAACTTCCTAGTGTTTCTGAATATGCCATTGCATATTCTATTGAATTATTAAATACTTCTGGCATTCTTTCTTCTAAGTGTTTATCTGTAATTTTTCTAAAATTAGTAAGTTTTAAATCTTTTCCTTGTTTCTTTAAATCTTCATCAACTTTCTTTTCTTCTTCTTTGCTTTGTTCTTGTTTTTTCTCTGTTTTGGCTTCTACAGGTTTATTACGATTTTTATCATCTCTAGTTATTCCTGCAAGTCTACCTTTTTCTTTATCATTTTCTTCAAATAAAATTTCTCCATCTAATGTTAAGTCTTGTAAAAAATCTTCAAAAGCTTCTATAGAAAAAGCTTTTCCATCTTTATCTATCATTAATTTTTCTTCTAATGTTGCTTCTCCATCTTCATTTTCTTGTACCCATCTAAAATGGTATTCCATATCATTTTCTTTGTTTCTTTCTACTGTTATATATACATCATTTAATACAAGTGGACCTTTTTCTGTATTTATTACAAATTCTTTATAAAATCTAGTTTCAACTAATTGTTTTTCATTTTCTGTAATTGATTGTCTTACACTTTCATCAACTTCAACTAATCTTTTCGCTTCCTCTTTATCCATTTTATTTATTTCCTTTCCATATATAATTTTATTGAAAATTTTTATTTATTCCTTATAATTTGTTATTACCTAGATTTAAATATTCAACCAACATTTTTTTCAAATTATAAATATATATTTATTTTACAATTTCTCCAATTAAATCATAATCTTTTACATCAATAATTTTTGCATATTTAAATGTATTTAATATATTTTCTTGATTATTGTTTTTTATATAAATAATTCCATCTTCTTCTGGTACATCTTGTTTTGTTCTTCCTATTAAAAATTTTTTATCTGGTGTAATATCTTCTACTAAAACTTCTATTTCTTGTCCTATTTTTTCTTTTAATTTTTCATTAGATATTTTTTGTTGTATTTTCATAATTTTGTTATATCTTGATTTTTTTGTATTTCCATGAATTTGTTCAGGAAGCTTTGAAGCTGGTGTTCCATCTTCTTTTGAGTACATAAATGTTCCTAATTTATCAAATTTTGCTTGAGTAACAAATTCTTTTAATTCATTAAAATCTTCTTCTTTTTCTCCTGGAAAACCTACAATTAAACTTGTTCTTAATACTACTTCTGGAATTTCTTTTCTAATTTTATTTATTAAATTTTGTATTTGTTCTTTATTTGTTTTTCTATTCATCTTTTTTAATATTTTATTAGATATGTGTTGAATTGGTATATCAAAATATTTACATATCTTATCATTATTTTTTACTGTTTGAATAAGTTCCTCTGTTATTCCTTCTGGATAAGAATATAAAAATCTTATCCATTTAATTTGAGGAATTTGTGCAAGTTTTTCTAAAAGTTCTGCAAGTTTAGATTCTCCATATATGTCTATTCCATATTTTGTTGTATCTTGTGCTATAATAATTAATTCTTTTATTCCTTTTTGTGCTAACATTTTTGCTTCTTCTAAAATTTCTTCCATTTTTCTACTTATAAATTTGCCTCTTATATATGGAATTGCACAATATGTACACATATTACTACATCCTTCACCTATTTTTAAATAAGCATAGTTTTTGCCTGTTGTAAGAACTCTTTCATAAAATTCATTAAACTCTGGTAATTTTAATTGTTTTATTTCTGATACTTTTTTCATTGGTTTTGTAACACTTTTTTCTACTTTATTTTTATTTATTAAATCTTCTATTTTTGCCCATAAGTTTTTATATTCATCTATTTTTATAAATAAATCCACTTCTGGAAGAGATTTTAAAAGTTCATCATAATATCTTTGCACTAGACATCCTATTACAATTAAATATTTACATTTTTGTTTTTTGTATTCTGCCATTTCTAAAATAGTATTAATTGCTTCTTCTTTGGCACTTTCTATAAATCCACATGTATTTATTAAAATTATGTCTGCTATTTCTGGATTATTTACAATTTCAAAATTATTTTTTTTGAAATGTCCTATTACTATTTCTGTATCTACTAAATTTTTGCTACATCCAAGTGATACAAACCCAACTTTCAATTTTGTTACATCCTTTCAATTTTTAATTTAACTTTATACAAAAATATAATTTTATGTTTAAACAAAATAGTATTTTATTTTAGAAATTATTTAAATATTCTTTTTTTATACAATAGGAAAGTTATACTTTCCTATTGTATAAAAAGCTACAATCGCTAGCCCTTTGAGATTTTCTCATTACAGTCGAAAACTCAAATCGGGCGAGAACAAATTAAAGAAAATCTTTGATTTTCTTATTTGTTCTTTATAAACTTTCTAGCTGTTATGTGCACAAATGTGCTTTCTGGTTAATTCCATTAAGTTTAATTTTGTAAATCCTTCTACTTGCGTCTTTGCTCTATCTTGTTTTAATTCTTCTTTTAATAATTTTTCTATTTTGTCTTTATTTTCTTGTGTTTTCATATCTATATAATCAATAATTATAATACCACCAATATCTCTTAATCTTAATTGTTTAGCAATTTCTATTGTTGCTTCATAATTTACTTTATATATAGTATCTTCTAATGTAGATTTCCCAATATATTTTCCTGAATTAACATCTATTGCAACTAATGCTTCAGTTGAATCAATTGTAATAAATCCTCCACAATTAAGCCAAACTTTTCTTTGTTTTGTTTTTTCTATTTGATATTCTAAATCATATTTTTTTATTATATCTTCTTTTTCTTCTAAAATAGCTTTTATGTTTTGAACATTTCTTTTGTTTATTATATTTTTTATGTTTTCGTAATCTTGATTATTATTGGTAATTATAGAATTTATTTTTTCATTTGGCAAATCTATAATAATTTTTTCTACAATATTAGGACTTTCATATAATAGTTGAGGTTGATTATCTCCTTTTTTAAAATTATTGTATATTTCTTCCCATTGTTGATTTATAATTTTTATCTCTTTTATAATAGTTTCTTCTTTTTGTTTCTCTGCAGAAGTTCTAATAATACATCCAGTATTTGGTGGCAAATTATCTTTTACTATTTTTATAAGTCTTTGTTTTTCTGCATCATTTTCTATTTTTTGAGAAATAGTAACAATTGTAGTCTGTGGTAATAATACAATATATTTTCCTGTTAGTTTTATATGTGTTGTAGTTCTTGCTCCTTTTTTATCATTACTATCTTTTTGTACTTGTACCAATAATTTTTGATTTATTTTAATTACATCTTTTATTTTTGGTTCTTCTTTTATTTCTATTTTTTCATCTATCTGTGGAATTACATCTCTTACATGTATAAAACTATTTTTTTCTGTTCCAATATCAATAAAAGCTGCTTGCATTCCAGGTATTATGTCTTTTATAATTCCTGTATAGATATTACCCTCATTTCTTTTATGTTTACTGTTTGTATTATCTTCATAAAATTCAATTAATTTTCCATTTTCCACAACAGCTATTATTTTTTCATCCTGTTTTTTATCTATTAAAATATCTATCATTTTGTATTTCCTCTCATTTTTGGCAATCAATTATTATGTATTATTTGTTAATACTCTTAATTAATTTTACTATTTTTTATTTTATATATTAATTATATTTATTCATTGTTATGTCAATTCCATTTTTTATAAACTCAAAAACTGCGTCTTTTGCTTTTTCTGTACCTTCATCAAGTTTTAAAACTTCATCTTCTGGAATTGCACCTATTACATAATTTATCTCATCACCTTTATGTATTGGTCTACCTATACCAATTCTTATTCTACTAAAATTTTCTGTTCCTAATTGCTGAATAATGCTTTTCATTCCGTTATGACCACCAGCACTACCTTTTTTTCTAATTTTTATTTTACCAGGTTCTATATCCATATCATCATAAATTACTATTAAATGATTTATATCTATTTTATAAAAGTCTATTGCTTCTTTTACACTGTTTCCACTTAAATTCATATATGTTTGTGGTTTTAACAATATAACTTTTTCATTTTCTATTATTCCTGAACCATATAATGCTTGAAATTTTCTTTGTTTAACTTTTATATTATATTTTTCTGCAATTTTATTGATTGCATTAAATCCCATATTATGTCTTGTTTTACTATATTCTTCTTCTGGATTACCTAAACCTACTATTAAATACATAATCTCCTCTTTTCTTTCACGTACTCTATTTTACTATAATTTAATATTTTTTTCAAGCATTTTTAAAATTAGAAAAAATCTAATACTAAAAAGTTTATGTAATCATTATATTAAAATTTTAGAATTTAATTTTCTGTTGATTGTGTTACTGTTTCTTGAGTTTTTACATCTTCCATCATTTTTTCTAATTCATCAATTAATTCTTGTAAAGCATTAATATCAGACCCCATCATTTCCCAATCGTTTCTATTATTTGAATCTGTAAGGTTATGATTTGCTTTAATTATAGCATCTATAATTCCATATATATCATCAGTATTATCTATTTCCAAATTTACTGCTGATTGTGAAAGCAAATTATTTATTGCATTATTTAAATTGTCACCTATTGCAACCTTGTTTCCTGAGGCAACAATTACTTTTTCTAATGTCATTGGTTTATTTGCATCATTTGTTCTTGTTTGATATATTGTCTCTACATATAATAAAGTATTGTTTATCGGAATAATTTTCATCTCTTTTGATATTTTTATACCAGTTATATTTAATTGTTCTAATTCAGCTGAAATTGTAGAATCTTGTTCAATTAAATTATCTAATTGTATTGGTCCTAAAATATTATTATCTGGTGAAAATTTATATATTTTTAATTCATTATTTGTTCCTTCACATGTTCCAACTAAATATGCAATAATATTTGATTTATTGCTTTGTGTATACATTTGAACAAGTCCAAATTCTTCCTTTCCTTCTGGAGTTTTTAACATTGTAAAATATGGTTCTAAAATTGATGTAGTAGTATTTTTTGATGTACTTCCATATTTTGCTAATTGCCATATATCACTACTTCTATACAACACATCTTCTTTTACATTATGATATACATTTAACATCTCTGCTTGTACTATATATAATAATTTTGGATATTTTAATTGTTCTTGAATTTCTTTAGAAATTTCTTCTGTTTCAAACATTTCTGGATAAATTTTCTTATATGCAGAAATTATTGGGTCATTTTCATCTGTAATATAAAATTTCATTTCTCCATTATAAGCATTTATTATTACTTTTACAGAATTTCTTATATAATTAATATCTTGTTTTATATTATTATTTTCAATTGAAATATAAGATGAATATGGATATTGATTAGATATTGTATAACCATCTATTACCCAATAAAGTTGTCCATTATGTGTTACTGTATATGGATTTTCATCATATAATAAATATGGAAGTGCTGTTTTTGCTCTTTCTATAATATTTCTGTTTGTTAATATTTTACTTTCATCTGTTACAGATGTAGAAAAAGCTAATTTAATATCTCCGTTTTTTAATGCTAAAATTAATCTATCAAAAAAACCAACTTGAATTCCTGAGTTTCCATCATAACTATATGTATGTTCATTTCCATTATTATCTGTATAATCATATTCTGATTTGTTTTTTGTATTTGTTACAACAATAGAATTTGTTTCTAGTCCATAATATATTCTTTGTTCTCCATTAATATCTTTTTGAATATATTGTATATTTCCATCTTCTGCTGTTTCTGTAGCAGAAACTAGAATTTGACCAATCCCATGTGTAAATTCATATGTTTTATTATTATACGAAATTGATTGTTCAGCAATTTCTCTTGGTGCTACATATGCTATTTGCTTTTCTCCTTGATTATCTATTATTGAAGTTGAAAGATTTCTATATGTATAATATCCTGCTTCTGTTTGTGAATCTTCTAAGGTTTGTTTTACCATGTTTTGACTTATTATTGGAATATTATTTATTACATTTTTATTTTCATTTATTTCACTTTCTGTTATTGTATTTGAATAATCTATATTAGTTTCTACAGCATTAATTCCATATGCTAATTTTGTTGAATTTATATTTTCTTCAATATATTTTTTTTCTTTATCAAATTCACTTGGTTGTATAAAAATAGCGTCTGTAATTAACATTACAAAAAATAAAACCACTAAATATCCTGGAATTGTTAGTAATGTGTACATGATTTTTTTATTTTTCTCTTTATTAAAAAATATTACAGATAATATTACTGCCATTACTATTACAATAGCAAATATAATATATCCCCATAATTTTACTGTTGACTCAATAAAACCTGCTCCTGTAAGTTTTACATCTTCTCCAATTGTTAAGAAAGTATCTGTTAAAATATTTTGTGTGCTAAATATAGTTTTTATACCAATTAATATTGCACAATCTATTACATTTCTTAATAAATTTTTTATTAATTTACTCTTTTTTAACATTTTTCTATCGATTCCATCAAAAAATAAGTTAAATACAATTATGTAATAACCTGCCATATAACCACTTAATAAAATAACAAATTTTAATATATAATTAATTATTGTTTCAATTAATGGTTTTATAAACATATAATATGATATATCTAATCCAAAAATTATATCTATTTTTTGGAATGATACATTACTTGCAAAAAGTAAAACTTGTTCAACTAATTTATCTGAAACAATTATACTTCCTATAACAGATACTATAAAAATTATTGATTTATTAGGTAATTTAGGTATTGCCTTTTTTTCGCTTTCAAAAAAAGGCTTTAGTCCTTTCTTTATTGATATATTAGTAAATATCATAACTATAGCTATTAATACAAAACTTATTCCCATAATTGAATATTTATATTGTAAATTTGTCCAAAAATTTTGAATATATTGTTGCCCAAGTTCAGCACATTCTAAATATTCTCCTCTTAAAGATATATAAGTTATAAGTATATATAATAAAATAAAAACAATTACTGATATATTTTTTACCCTGTTAAAAATTTTACTTTTTTTCATAAAAAATTTCATTCCTTTTTTTAAAATACAATAAATTTATATAACTTTTTCTTTAGTATAAATTTTTAAATAATTGCTTTTGAAAAATCTTTTGCATTAAATATTTCCATATCATCAATCTGTTCTCCAACACCAATAAATTTTACTGGTATATTATTTTCTTGTACAATTCCAACAACAACTCCACCTTTTGCTGTTCCATCTAATTTAGTTAATACTATTCCTGTTATATCAGCTTGCTCCTTAAATGCTTTTACCTGAGAAATAGCATTTTGCCCTGTTGTAGCGTCAATTACCAATAATACTTCTTTTGATGCTTCTGACATTTCTTTATTAACAACTTTTTGAATTTTATTTAATTCGTCCATCAAATATTTTTTATTATGTAATCTACCTGCTGTATCAATTATAAGAACATCTGCATTTTCTTTTCTAGTAACATCTATTGCTTCATATACAACAGAAGCTGGATCTGAACCTTCTTGTCTTTTTACTATTTCTGCTCCTGCTCTTTTGGTCCAAACTTCTAATTGTTCTACTGCTGCTGCTCTAAAAGTATCTGCTGCTGCCACAACAACTTTTTTGCCATCTCTAGCTAATCTAGCAGCCATTTTTCCTATAGATGTAGTTTTTCCAACACCATTTACTCCTATTACTAAAATTACAGATGGTTTTGTTTCTAATTTTAAACTATTATCAGGCTCTTCTAAAATTTTTTCTATTTCTTCTCTTAATGCTTCTTTAACTTGTTCACTATCTTCTATTTTTTCCTTTTTTACTCTTTCTCTTAAATTATCAATAATTTTAACAGATGTTTCAATTCCAATATCTGACATTACAAGAGCTTCTTCTAATTCTTCTAATAATTCTTCATCTACTTTTCTAAAATTACTAAATACATTATTAATTTTGTCATTTATTGATTCTTTTGTTTTTGTTAAACCTTGTTTTAATTTATCAAAAAATCCCATGATTTCCTGTCTCCTTTTATTTAAATATATGTGCTTATTTTATCACGTTTTATATATAAATGCAAGAAAAAAGAACTTGTTTTAAAAGTTCTCTATTTTTATCAAAAATATATATTTAAAATTTTTGATAATATTATAACAAGTTCTTTTTATAATACAAATAATAAATTAATTGCAGATATGAATATTGTTATAGCAGACATTGCTGTATCCATAAAACCTTCTGTTGATTCTCCTGCTGTATCTTGTATACTTATTCCATATTTTTTTACTTGTGATATTTTAAAATAAGTATCTATTTCTTTAGTTTCTCCCGGTACCACATTTCCAATTTCTATATATTGTGTTCCTAAGTGATTATCTATATCTGAATATAAATCTAACTTTATATACTTACCACTTAATCCAGAAGCATTAACCAATATTTTAGCTCTTCCATTTACTGATGTTGCTTGCATTTGTGAAACAGTAATACCACTTGGTATATTACCAGCCAAATCTATATTTTTATATGTTGTCATTATTGCCATATTTATAAAGAAATCCGAAAATATCCAAAATAATATTATCAAAATTGCATATTTCGCAAAAGTTTTTACTCTATTCATAACTGCCTCCTATTAGTACTTATTCTTCTACCTTTTCAAACATATCTTTTCCTACTCCACATAATGGGCAAACCCAATCTTCTGGTAAATCTTCAAATTTTACATCTTCAGCATTATCATCATATATATATCCACATGCCATGCATCTATATTTCATTCTCTTCACCTCCACTTTTTACAAAAAGTTTTCTTGTATTATTATTATACCCATAAAGCAACATAATTTCAAGTATTTTCTAAAAATTGTCTGTAACTTTTGGTTGTTTTATTCATATCATATAACAAAAAAATTTAATTTGAAAGAAATTCTTTCATTATTATGTGTATTTTAGAAAGGAATGAATTTTTATATGGATTATGAATTATTAATGAATGGAAACATAAAAATTGGTCAAAAAGCACCAGAATTTTGTGCTGAAACTACATATGGCAAAATAAATTTGAAAGATTATTTTGGTAAATGGTTAGTATTTTTTTCCCACCCAGGTGATTTTACCCCAGTTTGTACTACTGAAATGATTGCTTTTGCCAAAGCCTACCCTTTTTTTAAGGAATTAAATACAGATTTATTAGGTTTAAGTGTAGATAGTAATCCTTCACATTTAGAGTGGATGAAAAATATTTATCAAATGACTGGAATTGTCTTGCCTTTTCCTATAGTTGCTGATATAAATGGTTCTATTGCTAGGCAATATGGTATGATTTCTAATGATATTAGTACAACAAAAACTGTTAGAAGTGTTTTTATTATAGATGATAAAGGCATTGTTAGAGTTATCTTAACATATCCTTTAAACATTGGCAGGTTTATTCCAGAAATTTTACGTACAGTTGAAGCATTACAAATGTCAGAATGTTCTAATTGTTCTACTCCTGCTAATTGGTTTCCTAATCAACCTGTTATTGTTTCTCCTCCAAGTACTTATCCTCTTCTTGAAGAAAGATTAGAGGAAATAAAACAAAATGATAATGGTTTAAGTTGGTATCTTTCTTTTCAAGAACCTCCTCAAAGTTGTATTAAGAAATCAGAAAATAATTGTCTAAATGGAAACTCTTTTGTTGAATAGGAAAAAATGATTTTCCTATTCAATAAAAAAGAAATTAAGATTTTTTATTATATGAATAGAAATCTTAATTTCTTTTTTTGGCATTTATTTATAATGCCTTTGCTATTAAAATATTACTTCTACATTTTCTAGAACAATTGTCGGAATTTCCTTAATTCTGTTGTTTTTGGCATATAAAACTATTGTAAAACCGTCTAACACAAAACCGTGACAATCAATTATAATTGGACTTGGAAATTGTTGACACCTTGTATAATATTCTCTTGTCCGTTTATATTTTATTGTACTAGTATCATGCAAATCTATTGAAACTAGTAAATCAGAAATTGTTGTTTGACTTATCCATTCTTCTGGTAAGATATGTACCCACTTTTCTTGAAAATATTTAGTTCTAAAATAATCCCTCCGGAATAGCTCTTTTTGCTGTTCTCCTTTAATTCGTCTATAAGCTCTAAATTGTTCTGGTGTCATGTTTTCTTTTAAAGAATTACATTTTCTACATGCTGGAATTAAATTTTGTGGTATGGTTGGACCACCTAAAGATCTTGGATAAATATGATCTAATGTTATTTTTAATGGCTGATTTTCATTTCTTTTGCGTCCACAATAGTAACATTTATCTCTTCCTTTCTGCTGATATGTTATATCATACATAATTTCATCAAATTTGCCATGCCGTCTTTGCATTTTTAATATTCCGTTTTCTTCAAATGCAATAATATTCCCTTCTTTAATGTAAGTATAGCCTTTTGGAATTTCGATAATCATCAAAATACCTCCCTTACTTTTTTACTAATATATTATAAATTTTCAATTAAGTCAATAGAAAAACAAATAAGCAAATTTGGGGCTTATCTTAAAGTTCATAAAACTTTATTCATCTTTTGTAGTATTAATTTTAAATAATTTTAAAATTTCTACAATAACAACTGGTGCAAGTACTAAGCCTATTATTTCTAAGACATTTCCCATAGGTAATATTGGAATACTAAATACTTCTCTTAGTCCTGGAATTACTAAAATTACTGCCATTAGTAAAGCTGATGCTCCAATTGCCAAAAGTAATACTTTATTTCCTAATATTCCTGTTTTAAATATTGAATTTTTATTATCTCTTACATTAAATACATGTACTAATTCTGAGAATGCTAATACTACAAATGCCATTGTTTCTCCAACTTCTATTTTTGTTTGTTCTAATGTTAATCCATCTATTGGTTCTGTTGTTGAAGCAAGTCCAATTAAAAATGCTGAAAGTGTTAATAATCCAATCATAATACCTTGATATATTATTCTAAATGTTCTTCCTTTTGTAAAAATTCCTTCTCCTTTTTTTATTGGCTTTCTGTCCATTATATCTTTATTTGCAGGGTCAAATGCTAATGCTAATGCAGGGAATGAATCTGTTACAAGATTTATCCATAAAATGTGGATTGGTAATAATACTTGTATCATTGTTACATCTGTTATTCCAAACCATTGTCCAATTTGTGGTGCAAATAATGTTGCAAGTAATAATACAACAACTTCACCTACATTACATGAAATTAGGAATTGTATTACTTTTAATATATTATCATAAATACGTCTTCCTTCTTCTACAGCTGATACTATTGTTGCAAAATTATCATCTGTTAATATAACATCTGCCGCTTCTTTTGCAACTTCTGTTCCTACTTTTCCCATTGCACATCCAATATCTGATGTTTTTAATGCTGGACTATCATTTACTCCATCTCCAGTCATTGCTACAACTTCTCCATTTGCTTGCCATGCTTTTACTATTCTAACTTTATGTTCTGGTGATACTCTTGCATATACAGAATATTTTCTTATATCTTTTGTTAATTGTTCATCAGATATTTTGTCTAATTCTATTCCTGTTAAAGCTTCACTTTCGTCTTTTAATATTCCTAGTTTTTTTGCAATCGCTATTGCTGTTACTTTATGGTCTCCTGTAATCATTACAGTTTTTATTCCTGCTTTTTTACACTTTTCTACTGCTTTTTTTGCTTCTTCTCTTGGAGGATCAATCATTCCTACCATTCCAACAAATGTTAAGTTACTTTCTATTGTTTTCATTTCTTCTTTTGATGGCATATGGTCAAGTTCTTTATAAGCAAATGCTAATACTCTTAGTGCTTCTCTTGCCATTTTTTCATTATTTTCTCTTACCCAACCAACATAAGTTTCTAAATTTGTTCTTACTTGTCCTTTATATAAGAATGAATTACAACATTTTAATAATTCATCAACTCCACCTTTTGTATAAACAATATATTTTCCATTGTTTTTGTTTACTGTTGTCATTAATTTTCTTTCAGAATCAAATGGAACTTCTTCTACTCTAGGATTTTCTTTAAATATTTCTTGAGTATATTTTTGTTTAAATGCCATATCAACTAATGCTGTTTCTGTAGGGTCTCCTCCTATTTCTCCATTTTCTAATACTCTAGAGTCATTACATAACATACAATTATATACTAATTTTTTAAAGTCTTCTGTTTTATTTATATTTTTTATATCTTGTAATTCATCATCACAAAATACTCTTTCAACAGTCATTTTGTTTTGTGTTAATGTTCCTGTTTTATCTGAACATATAACTGTACTGCTTCCAAGTGTTTCTACTGCTGGTAATTTTTTTACAATAGCATTTTTCTTTACCATTTTTTGAACACCTATTGCTAAAACTATTGTTGATACAGCTACTAATCCTTCTGGTATTACTGCTACTGCAAGTGAAACTGCTGTCATAAACATGTCTATAATTGGTTTTCCTTGTATTAAACCTATTGCAAATATTGCTGCACATATTGCAAGACAAGCTATTCCCAATGTTTTTCCTAAACTGTTTAATCTTTTTTGAAGAGGTGTTTCTTGTTTTTCTGCTTGGTCTAGCATTCCTGCAATTTTTCCAACTTCAGTATTCATTCCTGTATCTACTACTATTGCTTTTCCTCTACCATATGTTATTAAACTTGATGAAAATAGCATGTTTTTTCTATCGCCTAATCCTATTTCTTGTCCATCAATTTTTTCTGTTGTTTTTTCTACTGGTACAGATTCTCCTGTTAAAGAAGATTCTTGTGATTTTAAATTTATTGCTTCAATTATTCTTAAGTCTGCTGCTACATAATCCCCTGTTTCTATTACAACTAAATCTCCTGGTACTAATTCTCTTGCAGGAATTACTTGCTCTTTTCCATTTCTAATTACTTTAGCTGCATGGCTACTTAATTTTTTAAGTGCTTCTAGTGATTTTTCTGCTTTACTTTCTTGTATAATTCCTATTATTGCATTTAAAAATACAACAATTAATATAATTATGGTGTCTGTTATTCCTTCTCCTTTAACTACTCCAACTATTCCTGATACAATTGCTGCAATGATAAGAACTATTATTGAAAAATCTTTGAATTGCGCTATGAATTTTTTTAATAATGAATCTTTTTTCTTTTCTTGTAATTCATTTAATCCATACTTTTTGGCACTTTCTTCTACTTGGTTTTGATTTAAACCTTTGTCAGCACTTGTCCCTAATTCTTTTTCTACTTCTTGTACTGTTTTGTTAAACCACTTTTTTTCCATATTTAATTTCATTCCTTCCTAGAGGCACAATTCTGGTTGGAAAAAAATTAAATTTGGAATTGTCTTTAATTTTCAACCTTTTACCTCTTTTTTATAATATAATTTTAATTTTATTAACTTTACATATTTAATTTATGCTTATTTTTATTATTTTAGAACTTATATAAAACAAATAAGAATGTTCTTTGACTTTTCAATTTTAAAAATTTTATTTTCACTTTGAGCCTAAGTAACTTAAAGTTTCATATTGTTTTCTATTCAATAAAAGAGACTATTAAAGAAAAAATATAATTTTATATTCTTTCTTTAAAAGTCTCGTTAACTTTTTTAAAGCTTGCTAACCAGATTCTTTTTGAATCGCGACTGTTGATTAACAATTTAAAACTACTCCCTTTTAATATTTTTTAATTTATTAATAGAATTAGTTATTTTATATATTTTTATTGTATTAACTATGGTGACCCGTACGAGAATCGAACTCATGATTCCACCTTGAGAGGGTGGCGTCTTAACCGCTTGACCAACGGGCCTTGTTTTTTGTTCTTATTATTTATATCACAATAAAAATAATAAGTCAATTGTTTTTTATATTATTTGTCATTTAATAAGTTCCTTTTTTATATGTATTTATAATATTTGTCTTGCACAAAAAATAGTCTTGCAAAACTTCACAAGACTATTCTAAGGATTTCCACCTTAATTACTGAATTATTAGTACTATAATAATCAGTATAGCTATTCCAGATACAGCCGCCTTTGCAGCTTCTTCACTCATCCCTCTTTCCATAAATGCATTGATTACATTGTGATATAAGAAAATAAAAAGTGGTTTAGAGATTGCCCAAAATAACCGACAAAAAGCCCAGCAACTGACAACAATAATAAATAAAGTTACCAATACTACACTCATAAGATAGTCCTCCTCTAAAAGACAAAATTGTTTTCTAACAAATTCTATTATATCATTTTTTTCTCTAATTTTCAATATTTTATTTGTTTTTTATAGTATATTTTGTTATTTATTTCCTTTGATTTCGCTTATTTTAAATGATATTATATCTTAAGAAGGGATTAATTAGTTTGGAATACATATTTTCATATCTATACATTTTAAATTAAGCAATAAAGGAATAAAGTTTAGATTGAAAGAAATAACAAACCTTTCATACCTATGTATTCCTTTAGAGCGAATCAAGAAAGGAATGAAATTTTTTATGAAAAAAATTTTTTTAGAGTTAAAAAATTTAGATAAACTTACATACAAAATTATGGGATATGGTTTAATTTTTTCATCAATTATTACATTTATTGCAGTTTCTATATTGATATTATATATTTTTTTAGGCATTAATTTTTTTTATCATCTTGGAATTGCTTTAATAAAATCTAGTTTTTATATTGGTACACAGTTTATAATATGTGGAATTATTGTTGATTCTATAAAAAAGAATTTAGTTTAAAAAAAGCCCTAGATTTAGGGCTCTTTTTAATAATATTTTTATATATTATTGTGCTGACTCTTCTGTTTCAGGAGCTTCATAAGCTTCTAAAATAGCTTTTTGGATTTTCTCCCTTGTATCAGCGTTGATTGGATGTGCTATGTCTTTAAATTCTCCGTTTGGAGTTTTTCTGCTTGGCATAGCAATAAATAATCCATTTTGACTTTCGATAACTTTGATATCATGGATAACAAATTCATTATCGAATGTTACAGAAGCAACAGCTTTCATTCTGTTCTCTGAATTTACTTTTCTTAAACGTACGTCTGTTATTTGCATTGTGTGCACCTCCACTGTATTATTTTTTGTACTTATAAGTTTTATATCTTATGTACTAATTTATTATTCTCCATTTTTTTATTTTTTCCCTCTTTTTTTTCAAAAAAATTTTTTGATTTTTTTTATTAATTGTATCAAAAAACTTGAAATTTACATTATATAAGTATATAATGAAACAATAATATATTATGCAAAAAGTTTTTAATTAATTACAAGGAAATTTTAAACTTAAAGAAATTACTTTCAAAACTATATTTACCTTGGAAAGGAATGAATTTTATAATGCCAAATATTAGTAATTTAACAAAATATAAAAATATACATATGATTGGAATTGGCGGAATTAGTATGAGTGGAATTGCAGAAATTCTTGCAAATCTAGGATTTTCAGTAACAGGAAGTAATAATGTTGATTCTGAAATTTTACACACATTAAGAAAAGCCGGAATTAAAGTTTTTATTGGGCATAATGCTCAAAATGTTGTAGGTTCTGATTGTGTTGTTTATACTGCTGCTATACCTCAAAATAATGTAGAACTTGTTCATGCTAAAGAACTTGGAATTCCAACTATAGAAAGATCTGATTTTTTAGGCGAACTTACAAGATGTTATAAAAATACAATTGCAATCTCTGGAACTCATGGAAAAACTACAACTACTTCTCTAGTATCATTATGTTTTTTAGAAGCCAAAAAAGATCCTAGTATTCAAGTTGGAGCAATACTTGAAGAATTAAATGGAAATTATAGAGTTGGAAATAGCGAAAATTTTATAATAGAAGCATGTGAATATGTAGAAAGCTTTTTAAAATTTTCTCCAAAGTCTGAAATAATATTAAATATTGATAATGACCATTTAGATTATTATAAAAATTTTGAGAATATAAAAAAAGCATTTATAAAATATGTAAAATTACTACCAGATGATGGACATTTAATTATAAATGCAGATGATTTAAATTGTTTAGATTTACCGGTATATACAAAAGCATCTACTATAAAATATGGAATAGAAAATGAAGATGTCGATTTTCAAGCTAAAAATATTCAATTTGATGAAGATGGTTTTCCTGAATTTGATGTCTATAAATATAATGAATTTTATGGTCATATAAAACTTTCAATTTTAGGAAAGCATAATGTTTTAAATGTGCTTGCTTGTATTGCTTTATGTGACACTTACGAAATTTCTAAAACAGATATTATAAATGCAATTTCAAAATTTAAAGGTGCTGACAGAAGATTTGAATATAAAGGAAATGTTAATGGAGCAAAAATTTTTGATGATTATGGTCATCATCCAACAGAAGTTTTTGCAACTGCAAAAGCATTAGAAAATAAAAAATATAATGAATCTTGGGTTGTTTTTCAACCACATACTTATAGTAGAACATTTAATTTATTAAACGATTTTGCTCATTCTTTGCTTGAATTTGACCATATTATTATTACAGATATTTATGCTGCTAGAGAAACAAATACCTATAATATTTCTTCTAAAGATTTAGTAGATGAAATTAATAAATTGGGAAAAGAAGCTATTTATATTCCTCTTTTAGAAGATTGTGCTTCTTATTTGAAAAATAATGTTAAACAAAATGATATTGTACTTACTCTAGGTGCAGGTACTGTAACTAATATAGGACCAATGATTGCAGAAAAATAATTTACTAAACTGGAACCGATTCTTTTGGCTATCGTGCTATTGGGGTCGGTCCTTTTTGTTGTTGGGGTCGGTCCCTTTTGCTATTGGGGTCGGTCCTAAATCATACCAATATATCAATAAAAGGGACTGACCCCAGCACAAAAAGGGACCGACCCCAGACAAAAAAGGGACCGACCCCAGCACAAAAAGGGACCGACCCCAGCACAAAAAGGGACCGACCCCAGACAAAAAAGGGACCGACCCCAGCACAAAAAGGGACCGACCCCAGACAAAAAAGGGACCGACCCCAGCACAAAAAGGGACC
>CALXHG010000011.1 GCA_944388045.1 uncultured Clostridia bacterium
TGGCGACCTGGAACGGGCTCGAACCGTCGACCTCTAGCGTGACAGGCTAGCGTTCTAACCAACTGAACTACCAGGCCATAAATATGGTGGTCGCTATAGGGCTCGAACCTATGACCCTCTGCTTGTAAGGCAGATGCTCTCCCAGCTGAGCTAAGCGACCATGTCTTTCGACAATGATAAGTATACTATGTTTTAAAATAAATGTCAATACTTTTTTAGAAATTTTTTCATAAATTTATTAAAATTAGAAAAACGACACTTTTATTATGTGTCGTTAATTAATAGTTGTACTTGTTGCACCACTACCTACTACATTTTCCTGTAAAGATCTCCATGTGTTACAACCTATAATTCCATCTGAAACTAATCCTCTAGATGATTGATATCTTTTAACTGCTGTAAATGTTTGCCCTCCAAATACCCCATCTAATCCTCCTGTTGGATAGCCTAATGTATTTAAATCGTCTTGAGCTATACATACATAATTTCCTCTTGAACCTTGTTTTATTAAAGGATATCCTCCTGTAGAACATGCTGGATTTCCAAATCTTCTATCAAAATGTACCCAAGTTGGTGATAATGACACTGGTTCAACATATGTCCATAATCCGGAACTTCTAGCAATGTTTCTTAGAACTGTTCTTTGTTCATTAGTCAATGTTTGACCAACATCAAATGCTGTTCCGAGCATAATGTTGTGATTGTGCTATACAGTTGATACAAATATTAATTATATTTTTTAACTGCCAAATCCAATTTTTCGTCTTTCAATTTCATTGTATGAAATAGTATTAATTGCATTTTCAATATCTTTTTTTGTTATTGTATTTATTGCTTTACTATTAGTTTGTATAACTCTATCTGCTTGTTCAAATTTAACTTTTTCAAATAAGTTTCTTACATATCTTCCGTTTCCAAAATTATTTTCATTTTTAGCTTTTTTAAAATTATTAATTAACGTTTCTTTACAATTATTAGATAATTTATATCTTTCTTTTTTGCATAATCCATCAAATATCTCTAATAATTCGCTTTCATTATAATCAGGAAAATTAATTGTAAATTGTATTCTACTTGCAAATCCTGGATTAAGTTGGATTAAATTTTTCATCTCATCAGTATAACCAGCTAAAATGATACAAACTTCATTTCTATGGTCTTCCATTTCTTTTATAAGTGTTGCTATTGCTTCATCTTCAAATCCACCTCTTCTATCAGCAACTAAGCTATATGCTTCATCAATAAATAATACTCCACCAATTGCCTTTTCAACTGTGTCATGTACTTTTTGAGCTGTCCATCCTACAAATTTATCAACTAAATCTCTACCATGAATTTCAACAAAATCGCCACTTCCACTTAATATATTTTCCTCTTCAAATATTTTTCCAATAACTCTTGCTATACTTGTTTTTCCTGTACCTGGATTACCAGTAAAGCACATATGTAATGAAGGCATTCGGCCTCTTTCTTTATTTAATTTTACATAGTTAAGAATCTTTTCCATTTGTTTTTTTATTTCATTAAGACCAACTAATTCATTTAACTCTTTTTTAGAATTTTTCTCTTCCTGCTTTTTATTATTTCTTTCATTTCTTTTAATTTTTGTATTTTTTGAATAAAATTCTTTGTTCTTTTTTAGCATTTGTTTATCAACAAAATTTAGATTTTTAGTTTTGCATTCTATTAATAATTTTATTATCATATTTTTTAAAATCCAAAAAGGAACATCTGCATAATCTTTAATATCTTGTTTTTTATATTTTATATTGTGTTCATCGAAAGAATTTCTACAATACATTATTTTATCATCTAAAGAAATCTTATCTATTGTCATTCTAAAAGAAGCTAGTTTTCCAAGTTCTCCATCTGTCTCACCCTCGCAATAATTTGTATCTTCAAAAATAAAAATTTTATCTTTAAACTGATTTATAATTCTATTTAAATTATCTAACTCATCATTATAATTAATTCTTAATTTTCTATCATTAATAACTATTATTGAATCATCTATTCCAGTAATTTTGTCAAGTGCACATTCTCTTCTACTATTGATGATTTTATCAAGATAACAAATCCTATCGTTTTTGACAATATTGTACTTCACAAAAATTTTAGAACATACTTTTAATAAATCATTTAATAAATTATAAGAAGATTTATTCCTTACGATTATATTGTAGTTTCCAAAATCCAATTCATTATTTTGTTTTAACTTGATATAAAGTATTATATCTCTTAATACTTCTTTATTTTGAACTACCCCACACAAGTTATCTAATTCATTTAGGATTTTTTCATCTTCTGCATCTAACTTATAATTACTTAACATAGTTTTTCTCCTCCCAACAAAAAAAACTCATTATCAATGCATTTATTATACATTAACATAATGAGTTATAAAATATATATGGTCACATAATGTCGTTTATTGAAACAAACAATCCGCTAAATAGTATATTTTTTATATCTTGATTTTCAAAATATATTTTTGATGGTTCTATATCACAAGATAATATAATTTGAATCTTTTTATTACATAAAGACTTCATTATAAAAGCAAGTTCTTCTTCTATTCTAGTTTTTCCAAATAAAAATTGTATATCTTCAATTATCAAAATATCTATATTGTTAAATTTTTCTCTAAATTTTTCTTTTTCATCTTTCTTTAATGCAATAACTAATTGTCTGATAAATTCTTCAGAAGATAGATGCGTAATCCTTATCTTAGAATTATTTAATAATATTTTATTTTTTATTGCATTTATTAGATGTGTCTTGCCAGTTCCATTAGGTCCATAGATAAAAAAAGGATTATAAGTATCTCCATAATTTTCACATATAGCAAGTGCAGCATTATATGCAAATGAATTATTATCATTAACTATAAAATTTTCAAATGTATATTCTTTAGTATTTGTTGTATTTTGATTATTTTTTCTTTTTGGTTCATAATATTTAATTCTCAAATTCTCTCCATTTGCGTATCTATATTCTAACTCTATATTTAATAAATTTCCATTTATATTATAATTATAAATTTTGTGAGTTGGTTCTATGTATTTATCTTTTTCTTCATCCTCTAAATTATTAAATTTTTCAATATAATCCAAATCTAACTCTGTTACTGTAAAAGAATATTCAAGTTCTTCGTTTTCGGCATTCTCACCAAAGCTTAAATCATTTTCTGTTTTTAAATTAAGAAATTTTAGTCTTTCTTTCATCCACGCTTTTCCTTCTTTAACTGCTTTATCTAAAGAAGAATAAACTTCTGAATAAAAACTGTTTCGTTCTATTAACTCTCCATATTTGTTACTATTTGCTGAAACTTTTAAAAGATAAATCATATCATCACTCCCAATTATCTGTTTGAATTCACATAGTTGTTTAATTTTTTTCAATTTTCTGTTTTTTTCATATATTAGACTATATTTTTATAACTTTTTTAATATATTATCAAATATTTTATATAATTCATTATCGAATTGATCACAGAGTTTTTCTATATAATCATATTTTATTAAAGTGTTTCTCCAATTCTCGTTTATGCTTTCAATTCCATAATGTATACCCAGTAAACCACCTGTAATTGCAGCAATAGTATCAGTATCACCACCTAAGTTAACTGATTTTAATACAGTTTCATTGTAATTTTTGCTATTTAAAAAGCACCAGAATACAGCTTCTAGTGTATCTACTATGTAACCTGTTGTTCTTATGTTTTCTTCTAATTCTTCTTTAATATTACCTTTTAAAATTCTATCATATTTTTTTATTGATTCTCTACTAAAAAATGAATAGTCTAAATTTTTAATATATTCATATGATAAATCTTTTAATTTTCCCTGTATTATCTCTATTGCAAACATTACAAATATATAACAACCTAATATGTTTATTTCATTAGCATTTGTAATTGGTAATATATCTTTAATATAATTATATATGATTTCACAATAATTTTCTTTAAGACAATCATTAAGTTTTTCAAAATATATATAATATGCTATAGGTAGCATTTTCATTAGCAAAACATTTTCATTATTCATTTCTCCTAATTGTTCATATTTTTTTGAATTGTTTATATTGACATTTGTATCAATTTTTTCCTTTTTTATAATTGAATACATAGTAGCTAAGGTCATTGAAGTATTCTGTGACCATGTGCCATTTCCTATCATATCAGTTATAGGTGTTTTTTTTAGTTCTTCACGAGTTTTAAATTTTGCTGAAACTCCTAAAGCATCTCCTATTGCAAATCCAATTATTCCATCTCTTACTTTATTAAGATTATCTTTTCTTTTTGTTTTTATATAATCATCATGACATTCTTTTATTTGCTTTTTTATTTGTTCTATATTTTTATAAAAATTGTTATCTATTATATAAAATAACATCCACCCCTTTAAAGCTGATATATATATATCCTCTAAATCCTCTCTTTTTTCCTTGTCCTTTGGCAATTTTATAAATGAAACTAAATTTGATGCAATAACCTCTTCTTCATTTTCTGCTTTTATTAAATTAACATCAATGTTTAATTCTAAAAAAATATTTTTTATCAAATTTCTTTCTTCTTCGTTTACATTGTACAATACAACTCTTTCTTTAATATCCTTTTCCATATACAACTTTTCCTTTATTTATTTCTAACCTTACTAATAGCATTTATAAATTTTAGCTCCATCTCTTTATCTACAATATGATAAAGCATTTATAAAATCCAAGCAATACTTATCATTACACATTCTAATAATCCTCATTAAAATCGTTACATTTTAATTTTTTTAATTCCTTTCTTTAAAGTATTTTTTCTACTTATTGCTATCCTTTATTTTTAATACAAATCTTCTTTCTAATTCCTCATCTTTTGCAAAAGTATGTTTATATAAGGCATTTGTAAAATCAATATAATATTTATCGTTTTTACAAATATCTTTTTCTTCTTTACTGCTAAAAAATTCATATAGTTTTTTATAAGTTATAATTCTATAATTTAATCCATATTTATATTTTATTTTGACTCTTTCTACTAATTCTCTATTATAGTTCGGTACAAAGATATAACAATATATTGCTTTGTTTTTATCATATTTTTCTTTGTACCATTCAGCATAGTTATAATAATTATCTAGTTGTGAAATTTTTTTGTCAGTAGATAATCCATTTATACCAGACTTAATTTTATTTTCAATAACTATAATACTATTATTTGTTTCAATCCATAAATCAACATGTTTTCTTCTAATTTCGCTAATATTTTTATCTTCATTTGTTTTTTCATTTTGTTTATAATCTAATTGAGTCTTTTCTTTTTCTATTTTTATAACTTTTTCGTTTAATCCTATAACTGATTTTATAAATTTATTTGCTAATAGTGGATTTTCCTTTAAAAAATAAAAAAACATATTAGTAAATATAGTTTCTTCATCTTCTTTACTTATTACTTTTAAAAAATTCAAATTTGCCACATCTTCAGAAAATTTATTTAAGTTTATTTTCTGTGTTTCATCTTGATTTTTCCATAGATTTTTATTTTGTATAACATTTTTTACTAATTCATCATATATATTAGCATTAATTATATTAGAAATTTTACCTTTAGACCTTTGCACATTTATATTAATATGTATATTATTTTGTTTATCTATAAACAAGTTTTTTATATCTTCTTGAATAATAAACAATCTCCTTTTTGGTTTTATTATTCTTTTGGCTTTAAATGTATAGTATAATGCTCTATTATCTTCAAAATTATCCTTCATTATTTCGTTCAATAACTTTCCACCATATTTAATATTGTTATTTTTAATATATTCTATTTGTTCATTATGTGAATCTATATTACCATTATTACCACCAAAATACAGTTGTTCAGATTCTTCTATTAATGATAAAATTTCAAATCTATCATTTGTTAATGGTCCTATATTAATAATATATTTTACTTTATTATTTAATTTTTTACTTATACCACCATAAGGAAGTATATAAATATATTCTTCTCCATTATCTGTTTTAAAACAGTTAATTATCTCATGACCTATATTATTTTCATTGAATGATCCTGTAAACATTTTATTAAATAATATAAATTCTTCATTCTTTTTGTTCATATAAGATTTTTCTAAAATAAATTCATCTTTTTTTATTTTTTTCTTGTTCTCCATTATAACATTCCTCCAAATTATAATTCTTTATTTCGTATATTAATTTCTAGTTTTTTGTTAAATACTTCAAATATATTTCTTTTGTCTTGTCATCTATTAAATCAAAAATAATATCTATGTCGTTATTTTTAGTAAAATCTTCTAACAAATTTATTACCATTTTTGCAACATCTTCATGTTGATATCCATGAACACCTGTCCCCAACGATGGTATTATTACACTCTTATATTGTTCTTCTTTTATTCTATTAAATAATTTAATATAAGACTCTTTTAATTTTTCTATTGGTTCTTTTTCTTCGTAATACCTTGGACAATATATGTGTATTATTTCTTTTAATAATCTAAATCCTGCTGTAATTCTTATTTCATTAACTTGCATTTCTGTTAGCCATTTACTATGACAATATGTTTCTAATAGATCTACTCCTGCTGCTTTATAAATCGCTCCACAAACTCCGCTTCCATAATCCATATATTTATTTGTCGAATTAACAATTGCTTCCACTTTTTCCGCATTTTTTATTATATCCCCACTTACTATAACTAAATTTCCCATCTTAATTTTCCTTTACTTTGAATATTTTTTTTCAGCCTTTTTTATAATTTCTTTCATTTCAGTTCTTAAACTTTCTGGTTTTAATACTTCTACACAATCAATATTTCTCATTGCCCACATTTTAAATCCCATAGGATTTGCATCAACCTTTAATATAAAAGTATGATTATCATTTTTTATAATTGTTATGTTTCTACCAAATTGATCAAATATTGTATCTAACAAGAAATTAGAACATATACATTCTATCTCTTTCTTGTCTCCTCCAAAAACTTCTACACTTGATTCAGCAAAACTTCTAATTTCTTTTTCTGTTTTTTTAATTGTAATTTTTTCTTCTAATATCTTAAGATTTTTTATTCTATCTATTCTATAATGATAAAATCCAGCTTGTCCTTCTTTTATTGCAATTAAATAAAATTGTTGTTTATCATATACTATTGCATAAGGAGAAACCTTTGGATTACTAACTATAACTTTTTCTAGTTTTCTATCCATACCATATTTCCAATATTCAAACTTAATCTTTTTTGAAACATTTATAGCTTCTGAAATATCTTCTATATTTTTTATTACTTCCATATTATCTGTTTTAGTGTCATTAGAATATATTTTATAATTTTTCAACTTTTCATTTTCATATACATTCTGCATATTTTTGCATTTAGTTATAATTTCTTTTGCTACAGAAGGCACTATATAATTTGCATAACTAAATGTATCTATAATTGCCCTTATTTCTCCTGGCTCAAAGTCTGTATCAGGATCTCTATTTATGTAATAACCTTTTTTATTTTCTTCTCTTGTACTAATATCATAATCCAATTTGTATTTTAACAAGTTAATATTTCTTCTTATTGTCCTTTCATCTATTTCTACATTATAAATTTCTTTTATTTTTCTCTTTATTTCAGCTACACTTAACATATGTTCTTCATCACTATATTTTTTTAATATATTTAAAATATATAATACATTTCCGTTTTTTTCATATAATTCCATTATTCTCTCCTCTTATTTTTGTTTTTTATATTTTTAAGAACCTTTTTCCATTTGTAAGTATATAATAAATTTTATTTTTTTGTATATCAATATTTTTAAATTTTTTATTTTTAATTAATTTCATAAATTTAGTATTTCTTCATAAGGATAATTTTTATCCTTGCTTAAAAGTTGTTTTAATTTACTATCTATGTCATCAATTATTTCTTCTTCTAAATTACAATTAAATTCTTTTAGATTCTCTTTTAATATTGATCTTTCTTTATTAAATATTTCATATTCTTTTAAATAGTCTTTGTCTACTAATGTTAAACCTACTTTAAAATTTTTATTTACAAATTTTTCTATTGCAGAACACATCATATTGCAACATGGCTCATTCTTTTCAATTTCTATATATTCATATAGCTTTTTATAAAGTTCTTTATTTGTGTCTGCAAGTTTTCTATACTTCAATATTTCCTTCCAGTTACTACTACCACCATAAAATCCAAATGCACTAAAAAATGTTACATCTTTTTCTAATTTACCTTTTGTTATTTCAAATAATATTTTTAGTCTTAGTTCTTCGATTTTACTATTATCTATAAATAAAATTTGATCATATCCAAAAGTTGTTATCGGTTTTGAATATTCTAAATTAATATTTTCGTTTTTAGCTTCATATTCTAATTGATATTTTTCTTTACTAAAATCTCTCCATTCGTTTTCATTATTTCGAGTATATATTTTATCAAATAAGTTTTTAAATTCAGGCTTTAATTTAAAAAATCGTTGTACCCATTCTCCACGTGCTGTTGTGCATAAAATAATATCAATACCTTGCTTTTTCACTTCTTTTAACTTATATATTAGTAAATCTAAATTAGGTCTTAATATCATTGTATATTTATCTCCCAGATCATATATACCTTGAAATATACCATGTTCTAATGTTTTGTCCATATCTAATATAATAGCTTTACTTCTATTTTCCATTATTTCATATCTCCTACTATATTTTTTCTTATCTAAGAATCAATCATTGAAGCCTCTATTGTTCCATCATTATTTATAGTTACAATATTTCGTATTTTTTTCCACATTTACTACAAAATAATTCTTCTAATTCATTTACACAATTTTGACAATTAATATTTTCTACTTGTAGTTAAATTTACTTTATTAACTTTATATCCTTTATCTTTATTTCCTGTTACTTTACCACAATAAGCATAATAATTTGTATCTTTTATTTTTTGCCACTCTAAATTCCAATCATTATTCAATTTTATGTAAATAACGCCCGCTTTTAATTCATTCGCATTTTCAATAATTTTCTTTAAAGATTGTTGTTTACTTTCTTCACTTTGTTCATCTTTTATTATATTTAGCATTTCTTCATGTTCATCACTGTTTTTTGAATTTTTAGTAGGTTTTACAATTATTGTTTCTTTACTTATATTAATAAGAGATTTTTCATTATTATCATCTTTATTATTTCTAAAATACTGATAAATTCCTATAGTATTTTTATTTTTCGATTCTACATAAATTGCATCATCCACTATTGTAAGTACATATGTAGTAATAATTTTAGTTCTATACTCTTTAGCATTTTCTTTAATTTGTTCCATAAATCTCATATCTTTTACAAAATCATATAAGTTTTCTGGTACTCTATTATTTTCTCTTTTTACGAATTTCAATTCTATCGCATATGCTTCCTTTTTACCCTCATCAACTTTACTTCCATCACATATAAAAAGATCCATTTCTTTTTTTACCATTTCATTTTCTTTGCATTCTTTTTTATATAATGATTTCACATTTTTTTCAAAAAATACTTTTGTTTGTTCAGTACCTTCAAATTTTTTTCGTAACTCAATACCCAATTCATTTTGTAAACTTATTTCATTATAAATATATGAATCTTCTTTTTCTTTTAACTTATTTAATACATTTATAATTGCTTCTTCTATTTTTTTTTCTATTTTTGCTCTATCCATTTTCCCCTCCTATTTTACAATAATTTTTACGACTAGATTTCCAATAATGCTATTATTTCTATTTCCTTCTCCTCTAAGAATAATTTGTTGTTCATTTTTTATATTATTTGGAATTTGAATATGTATATTTTCTTTTTTTATTGTTTCATCTTTTAGTTTTCTTTTTATCTTTATATCTTTTTTGCATCCTTTAATTGCTTCATCTTTTTTTATCTTACATGTAACATATATATTATTAGGATTGTCCATTACATTTTCTGTTCTAGAAATTTTAAAAAATTCCTCAAATATTTCTCCTAAATCATCAATATTATCAAATCCATCAAATTGTTCTCCATTACTATTATTATAATATTGTTTTTCTTTAATTCCTAAATCCTTTTTAATATCTCTTATAAATTTTTCTTTATCTATCTTATCCAAAATATTATTTTCCTTTCGTTTCTCTATAATTATTTTAACCATCTTATTATTTTATCCGGCAAAATTTTTTTATTTTCTTCTATAAATGTTTGCAATTCCATTTTTGTAATTCTAATTACATTAGTTTTATTTTCATACTCAGTATCATTGTTAGAAAAAATATATAATAAATTATTTTTAGTTATATCATTATATTTTTCTAAATTTATATCATGTTCTTTTACTTGTAAATATACTTTTTTTCCTGTATCTTTTTCAAACAATACAAATTCGTATTGTTTTGTATCATCTTTACATGTTGAGGTATATATTCCATATTCTTTTTTTATTTGTAAATATAACCCGACAAGTTCTTCTAATTCCTCTGCCAGCATCCCACTCCAAAAATAACTCCATTTATCTTCTGGTATATTGATTTTATAATAATTTTTTTTGAATTTTTCGTTAAAGACACTTTTAGAGAATTCTAATACAATCTCTCTATTTTTTTTAAAACCTTGAGTTGTCCCACCTACTTTCATATTATTTACTATTGTCCCTAATACCGCTTCTTCTGTGCCAATTTCATAAAATTCGCATTCGACGAAATGCCATATATCATTTATCTCAGCTTCTTCATATGTTATATTTACTTTTCTATTTTTTAGGTACTCTAATAATTTCTTTTTGTTCTTTGGACAATGATATTTTTCATTGCTTGTTACTCTACAAAGATAATATGTATTATTTCTTCTAGTCCAAATCAAATCATTCTTTTCCATATGTTCTATTACATTCATGGCAGTAGAAAAGCCTTTTAGAGATTTACCGTTCATTTTTTAAGTCATTTTTATATTTATTTAAATCTTCCTCATCATAAAAATCTCCATCAAATCCCCATCCGTATTCCTATAATTCCTTTTTGACGACAAAAATCAAAGCATTCCGCTTGACTTACTTCCATTTTTTTTGTGTTTAAATTAAATCTCCATACATTGTTCACTTTGTTCTCCATTTTTTCTCCCTTCTCAAACTCATTTTTATTTCTAACTTAAACAGTTAATTCTATTCGTTTATTTATTTTCCACGTTTATACATTATTATCTTTTTCTTAGTTAATAGTTCATTTGCTCATTTTCTTTAACATTAATATGTTTATCCAAGTTTCAATTTATTCTTTTATTAAAAATCAACTAAACCTTTATATTTTTCTTTTTTGTCATAATTCTATATATCTTTTAATTTTTCCCACACTTTAACCATTGCATAAGTATCTAATTCGCAGTATTTTAATAATCCATATCTTGTCTTTTCTTGTTCTTCTTTTGGCATATCTTTTATTAATTGTTTTGCTAATTCTCCTACTTTTGTTCCTTTATCTAAAACAGCCTGTTTATCTAGTTCATCTCTTTCTTCAGGCTTGTTTTTATCAAGCCATAACATTTTATTACATTGTATAGCTCTACAATATTTAGATTTTGATAAATATATTTTTTCCATTTAAAATAGTCCTTTCCTTTTTATTTTATATTATTTTTAAAAAAAGTCTATAATTCTGGTCATATAAAGTATATAAATATTTTTTTAAATTAAAATTTATTTTATATTATCACAAAAAGAAAAATTACTCTATACTTTTGTATAAAGTAACTTAAAATAATAAAAAAACTCAAGTCTTCTTTTATTAAAAGTACCTAAATTTTATATTAGTTTATCTATTTTCATTTTCAATTCAAATTTTACTGTCTTATCATTATAAATTTTTATTTCTTCTAAAACATTATTCAATAACTCCTTGCTTGGCCTTTCTGCATTTATTATCTCATCAAAATAATCTATAGCATTTTTTACATTTTGTTTTTTTCTTTCTGCATCTTCAATATTTATTCTATCTAATGTTACCTTAATTCCTTGTATTTTTGATAATTTTTCCTTTTCTATTGTTTTAAATGTTTCTTCTATTATTTCTTTTCCATCAATATTACTTGCTAATTGTTTTATTTTTTCTTCAGCTATCATCTTATATTCCATTTTTAATTTTTCTAATTCTCTTTCTAATTTTTCCACATTATTTTTTGATTTTTGCTTAATTGTATTTAGTGACATATCTTTTAAAATTCCAATATATTCTTTTTTTAGATTTTCCAGTAGTATTTTAAAATTGCTTAATATGTACTCTTCCTTAATATTGTGAGAACAACATCTACTTACTCCATATTTTCTATACATGCTACATTCATAACTTTTTTTAGGAATATATACTGATCTTTTACTTCTTGTTCTGACTATTCCTGTTCCACCATACCCACATTCTCCACATCTTATAAATCCACCAAATATATATTCATTTTTTCCTCTTTTATATGTAGCTGTTTGCTTATGTCTTTTTTCTATTATTTCTTGTACTTTGTAAAATTGTTCTTCACTAATTATTGGTTCATGATGATTTAAAAATACATTTTGTTCTTCTAATGGTACTTTTACTGCTTTTCCTTTTATCTCTAGCAATTCTTTTTTGTGTGTTCTTAATGTTCCTATATATAAATCATCTTGTAAAATTCTTGAAATCATATACATATCCCACAGTCTTTTTACTTTTCTTTTATATGGTTTCCTTAATTCTTCATCTTTTTCCGCTTCTCTTTCATTTATAGTTTTTTCAATCATTTCTGATGGTGTTAAAAAATGATATTCTGTACTTAATATGTTACAAATTCGTTTCATACCTAATCCACTTTCATATAGATTAAATATTGTTTCTATTGCTTCTCTTACTTCCTCATTTACAATAAGCTTACCACCAGGCTTTTTTATATAACCATATTTAAATCCTTGTATTAATACACCATTCTTTAATCTTGTTCCCATACCTGACTTTACTTTTCTTGATAAATCCTTAATATATCTCTCATTCCACCATCCTGATAATCCTATTAGTTCATCATCATCTTCTAATAAATTAAATACTCTTCCCATTTCTTGTAGTAAAATTAAATTTATTTTGTGCTTTTTCCACTCATCTAATATCATTTGAGTCAAGTAATTTTTTCTTCCAATTCTAGATAAGTCTTTTGCAACTACAATATTTATTTTCCCTTTTCTTATATCTTCTAACATCTTATTGAACTCTGGCCTATCTTCTAAATCAATAAAACCTGATACATTATCATCTATATATATATTGATTTCATATTCATTATCTACTAATCCCAGTTTTTTAATATATTCTTTTATATATTCTTTTGCTAGTTGTATTTGTGATTCTATACTAGAATATCTTGAGCCATCATCTTTACTTAATCTTGCATATATTGCTATTTTTAACTTCACAACTATTACCCCCATTTTGAAACAAGAAGGAAATATATATTTCCTTCTATACTATTTGCATTGCTTTTTTGTTTATAATATATTGCAAAGTAGATGCTACATCTTCTTTTCCTGAAACAAATATAACAACATTTTTATTTTCTTTCTTTAAATTTTCTATTTTGTGTTTTATATCATCATTGTTTTCTTCTTTTTCATTAATATATATTTGCACTACATCTTGATTTAATATTTTTATTTTTTGAACTTTCATCACATCACCTCTTTAAATATTATGTTTTTTGTATTTACTTATGTCTTATTTTCTCATAAATAATATTTACAAATTTTAAAATAAATTATTGACTAAAGTTCTAAAACTGATATAAAATCTATTTGTATGTGATATTTGTTAATGATATAATAAGAATGTACAAAATTGTACATAACTAAATTCAAAATTTGGTACATTTTTTTATTGACATTAACAATATTGGGGTAATTTAATTCCATCAACTCTTCCATGTACCCCATAATGTTTTTTTAGGGCACCATAAAGTTTATTTTTCGTCTAATAAACTGTCTTCTATTTTGTTCATCTAACATTCTTGCTTGTTCTCTCGTCAATTTCATTCTACCACCTCATTCACTATAAATTTGATAACAAAAAAGAGAAACATCTAAAATAACATCCAATACACGAAATGTATATTTATATGTTATTTTAGATTGTTTCTCTAGTAGATTTTCCAACTGAGTTTACAGCTACTGAGACAGGTCGTTTTAATTACGTTCCTAATTTATATTTTTAATTTCATTATTATCTATGTATAGAAGTATACATGTTATTTCATAAAAAGTAACGTGTTTTTTCAAAAATTAAAAAAACTTTTAATGTTTTGAAGATTCTTCATATGCTATAATAAACTTTATCAAATATTCTAATGTTGTTTTACAACATTTTACAAATGGTCCATTAGTTTCATTTAAATATTCATTCAAATATTTTTTATAATACTTTTTTTCTTTTTCATCTTTTAAATTAAGGTGTTTTCCTCTTACTGCTGTATGTAACATCTTTATAATTATTAAATTTTCTTTACATACATACTTTTGTTCTAAATCTTCTATAATTTCATTTAATCCACACATTACCACAATTACATTTGGGTTTAGTAGTTCAATTTCTTTTAATATAAATTTTTTATATTCTTTATAATACAATCTTAAATTTTTAATATCTGTTCTATCAATTCCACCCATCTTATTGATATTCATAAAAGCTACTTGTTTTAATGCTTCACATAATTCATTATAATTTGATGTCACTTTATTATCTAATATGTATTTTGCCATTCGAGCAATTTTTTCTTTTTGTTTTGGTTTATTATCAAAATATTTATAACGTTTTTCTTTATTAGCATATGCTACTGGTACTATCATATTATTTTGAATTTTATAATTCTGTTCTTTGTTATCATTAATATATTGTTTAAAAAAATTATTATAAAATCTTATTTGTTCATCACTATGAATTCGTTCTTTATTTTCATAATTGTTTTTTTCTAATATATGAGCTTCTTTCAATATAAATAAAATTCTTTTATCATTACAACTTTTCTCATATTCTGTTTTATCTATATATCCATCTTTAACAAAATATCCCGTATTTTTTAAACCATTTTTTTCCGTTTTTATATTTTGTTGTGCCTGTATCCAACACTCAAATAGCTGTTCTAAATCTTTACAATTTTCTATTTCTTTACTTATTTCTTCTGATAATTCTCCGTCTTTCCAATATTCCATGTGTATTTTTTCCTTTTTCTATTATAATTTATAAATATCCTTTTGTTCTTATTCTGGTAAATAATATATTTTTCCATCTTTTGATATTATTTTTACATCATTATTAAAGATATTCTCTTTATCTTTTATCATATTATTATAATTGGATGTTTGTTCTTCTATTAATTTTTTTGTTTTATTTGATATAGCACAAAAATTAAAATCATCTTTAAATAGTCCTGGTATCCAATGAACGATACCATCAAATCCCATTCTTTTTCTACGTGAAGTTTCTGTATCAATACCCAATCTTTTTATTATTTTTTCATGCCATTGCGTAAGCATAATATGAACTTCCATTACTTGCTTTGTGTATGTCATTGGAATAATGTTTAATTGTTCTTTTGATATTTTTCCAATGTATAATATATTCTTTAAATCTGTAATCTTATATAACATTTCTAAAAGTGTCTTTTGATAAATATACCAATTTTGTATTTTTGATATTTGCTCACTATATTCCTTATAGTCCAAATTATCATCTTTGATGTTTTCATTTATTGTTAAGTTGGCTTGTCCTAGTAATTCAATGCAATTTTGTTCCAATTGATTTAACTTATCTATATCTAATTTTCTTAGTTGTTCATTTTCCATAATCTCAGTTTGAAATGAAGATATTCTTTTTATTTGGATAACTAAAGCTAATATTTTGCTTTTATACTCGTTATTTTGAAAACTATTAATCTTTGATATTTCTTCATTAATTTTTGTTAGTTTTGAATTTATTTGGCTCATATAATATTGTCCAACAATCATAGCTGTTAAACCAATACCACTTGCCATTGTATTTGAAATAGCTTTTTCTGTTTGATTAACAGGAATAAAATTTGCTTGACCTTCTATTCCATTTTTTCCATGATAAAATCCTCTAACTGCATTTTTCATACTTTTTGAATTAGTTAATGATGTTCCGGAAGGTATAATTGCTTGATATACGACATTTGTATTTGCTTGAATGGCATTATTAGTTGTAGTTCCAACTTGTATTAATCCAGGAATTAAATTATTAATATGACATAATATATTATTGTCCTTTATTTCAAACATAGTTTTACAATCTTCTAATTTTTCTACTGGTAATTCTTCAACCTTTATTACTATTTCATCACTTGATAAATTGTTATTATTTAAATTTTTTTGATTTTCTTTTTTTAGATTAATCTTTTTTCCTCTTATTTTTAAACAATATATACATATTACTATAATAATACCAAGTATAAGTACTATATATTTCATTTAAAATATCTCCCTTTTATTAATTTGTATTTTTCTATAGATATATTTTACCATTTTTTATTCATTTTGCAAATACCCAAACGCAATACAATAGTTATTGTATTGCATTTATTAAAATCTAAATTTTTATTGACATATCGGTACTTTGTAGTTTTTTATAAAAAAGATATTTAAAAAAATGCAATATAAAGAAACATAATATAAGTAAAAGAAATAATAAGTAATAACAAAGAATTATTAATTTTAGATAGAGGATATCCATCAATAGAATTTTTTAATTGGCTAGAAAAAAGCGAAAAAAATTTTTAATGAGATTAAGTAGTAATGATTATATAAAAGAATGAAACAATATGCAAATAAATGATGAAGAAGTTCAAATAGAATATAACTATGCTAGACTAAATAAGGTAAAAAGAAGTAATACTGAATTTTATGAAGAAATTAAGGATAAAAAATGAATAATTATTAAAATAACAAAAATAAAAATAAATAATGAAAAAGAGGAATGTTTAATATAGAATTTGTCAAACAAATAAAAAGTTCACTTTATTAAGTGTGAAGTGAACTCTTTTTTATATTAAAATATTGGTTCAAAATGTGGACAACTAACCATATGTACTGAACCTAATTGGACGTTTTTGATTAGGTACTAGGCAACTTGGAAATTAACTCTGTATTGTACATGGCTAATTCCTTTTATTTTTATTACTTGAATTTTTTCAAAAACATGTTATAAAATTTATAGATTTTATTTAAGTCAAAAAGTCCTTACATTCCTTTATTTTCAACAATTTCACAACAGTGGTACAACTGATTAGCATAATGTTGACTTTGTGTTCCATGTCCACCTTCATATGGTCTTTTGAATGCAAAACCAACATATATTGGAGCTCCATATATATATCTTTGACTATTCCATGCTTGCATTGTTCTTTTGTCTGTCCATAAAATATTACTTTTACTAGAGCCTCTAAATTCTCTAACTTTTAATGTGCCATTTGTATTATATGGCATTGATTCATTTTCTCCTCTATAATATGTTTCCATTCTATTTGTATCTTGATTATATACTAATATTTTTGCCATAACTCCTCCTTTTTTATATTTTATGGTTCTGAAATTTTTTTGATACACTTTCTTCTTTATAATATAAAGAAAACCCTATTATTCTATTTTTAGAATATAGGGTTCTTTATTATTTATTTCTTTTCTCTACATCTTACTACAATTCTAGCTTTACTATCATCTGTACATGTTATTAATGTAACTTCTCTTCCCTCTACCTCTTGTGTTGTATCAGAAACATCTTTATAATCAACCTGATGTTTATCATATACTTCATATTCTACTGTTCTTCCACTCAAATCTGTTATTTGGATAATATCTCCATTTTCTAATGTTGGAACTTTACTGAAAAATCTTTTATTTCTCCAGTTATGTCCTATTAAACATAAATTGCCATCTTCATTTGGATTTCCTCCATGAAATTTACAAATTGATTTTTTTAATAAATCATATGTCCAATGGTCAAATATAGCATAGTCAACATTTATTTTAGGAATAACTATTCTGCCTATATAATTATATTGTGTTCCATCTGGTGCTGTATATGTTGAAGATTGTTGAACATTATTATTTTCTTCAACTGTTTCTGTTTCCTCTTCTGGTTGATTTTCTTCTGCATTTTCTGTGAAATCTTGTGTTATTCTAACAACAAGCTCATTTTCCTCTTGGCTAATAACAGTTTTATCTGCAAACATATTTTGTAATATATCATTTGAGATTTCAGATTCTTTATTTCTATCATATGCAGCATAAATACATACTGTTGTTAAACAAATTAAGCAAAATAATGATATCATAAATAATGCTTTATATATCTTCTTTTTTCTTTTTAGCTCAGGAGTTACATAAACTTTTTCTGTTACTAATATTTGATTCATTTGACACTTCCTTTCTTTTTTTAATTAGCTACTTCCTTTATAGTTATTGATTGAAGTATTCCGTTTTTTTCATTAAATGTCATATTAACAACATATTTTCTATTTTCTTCTATCTTCTCTATAATACTATCTGCTAATTCTGGATTAGGATTATTTAATTTTATATTTAATGTTATTTCTTCTTTATCATTTTCACCTTCAATTGGTACTATATTAACACTTTCTAAATGTTCTTTAGCAATTTCTATTAATTGTCTTACATTTTTACCAGATATTCCTGTACCAGAATAGAATTCAAACATTGCATTAAATTTATTTACTTCTGCAGTTGTTAAATCATCTGCTTCAGTTGTTGGCTCTTCTTCACCAGTAGTATTTGGGTCTTGTTCTATTGGTTCTTGTGGTTCCTCTTCAATTTTGTCTCCAAAAATAAGATTATATTTTTCTTTTAATTTATTTAGAAAACTTTCTGCTTGTAATTTCTGTATTAATAAATCATATCTAGATTTTAATTTTTCTGGTACTTGTACTTTTAATGCATTTAATGTTACACTTAAATTTGGTTCTACTGTTTCATTTAAATTAACACTATTTTCTGCTGTTAATTCGACTTTCTCACCTATATTTGTTGTTATATCATTTTCTAAAGAAACATTAATTTCTAAAATATCTTTTTTATATGCGAATATTACATCTGTTCTTTCAAAATTGCTTTCTAATGAAATATTATACTCATATTCATCTTCATTTGTGTTAACACTATAAATTATGTCAAAATTTTCTTGATATTCAGATGATTCTTTTGATATTGTAAATATTTTATTTTCATTGTTTGAATTAGTATATTCAACATTCAAATTTTCATTATTTGCTCCAAATTCAATGTTTATAGAAAAATCTTCTGATTTTAATTCCGTTTTTAGTATATTTCCTTTATTAACATATAATGTTATTTTTACTGGTTTAAAATCTTTATCTTCAATTTCTCTTATTTTATTATCTAAAGTGTCTACAAAATTTTGAGAACTACCAGATATAGCTTCAATTTTTCCTAATATAACATTATCTGTTTTTAAATTATTTAATAATTCTATTAGTAAATTTTGAAATTGATATGCTGATAACTCAACACTATAAGCTTTTGTTTCTATATTTTTTGTTCCAACTGTTGTTTGTACTTTAGATTGTTTTGAAAAAGTTCCTTGGCTTAAAATTTGTGTAATTACAGTTAAATATTTATTTTCTAATTCTTGTAATTCTTGTTTTGAAATCATCATATTTTGAAAATAACTACTATCATCTGAAATTATTGCTTTCATTTTTTCCAAGGTTTCATCTTCAACATCTAAACCATCTATTTTTTCGCCATTTAGTAATGTTACAAATTGTTTTAATAAATTTGTAAATCTAATTCCATAAGTTCCAGCTATTTGTATTCCTTCAATTTCTATTGCATTTTGTTCTTCAAATAATACTTTAAAATCTTTATAATTATAATCATTATCTTTTTGATTTTTTAAATTTATACTTAAATTATTATATGGATTTGAAATTTCTCCACCTTCTGAATATTTTACACTTATAGTACTATTTTCTTCATATGTTGCACCATTTTTTATATTTTTATAATTTTCTATAGTTTTTAAATTGATTGTATTTTTTGTTTTTTCAAAATTTTGTGATAAGTAATTAAAAAATAATTCTTGTTCATCTTTAAATATGTCTGTTGCTAAAAATAAATATGCAAAAACTCCTCCACATATTCCTATTATTAACACAATTAAAATCACAATTATTGCTACTTTTTTACTTACACTTCTCATATACTAATCCTTTCTAATTCTTTGTTTTACAGCCTCATATACTATAATTCCTGTTGAAACTCCTGCATTCAAAGAACCTATTTTTCCTTTCATTGGTATTTTAACAAGAAAATCACAATTATTCTTAACTTTTTCTCCAATTCCTTTTCCTTCATTTCCTATAACTATTGCTAATGGTCCTGTTAAGTCTTGATTATAATAGTATTTATTTGCATCTATTGATGTTCCACATATCCATAATCCATTTTGTTTTAATTTTTCTATTGCATCAGATATATTTGTTACTCTTGCAATATTCATATATTCTACTGCACCTGCAGAAACTTTATTTACTGTACTATTAACAGATGCTGCTCTTCGTTTTGGTATTATAATTCCATGTACTCCTGCAGTTTCCGCTGTTCTTATAATTGAACCTAAGTTCCCTGGATCTTCAATTCCATCTAAAATTAATATAAATGGGTCTTCTTGTTTTTGTTTTGCATATTCTAATATATCTTCTATTTCTACATATTCATATGGTGGAACTATTGCAATTACTCCTTGATAATTTTCTTCTTGTGCCATTTCGTCCATTTGTTTTTTATCTTTTTCTACTATTATTATTTTTCTTTCTTTTGCAATCGCTAAAATTTTGTTTATAGAACCATGCTTTTCGCCTTTTGTTACAAAAATTTTATTAATATCTTTTCCACTTTCTAATAATTCTAAAACAGAATTTCTTCCTTCTATTTGATCATCAAATTTTTTTTCTTCATTTATTTCTGGATTATTTATATTATTAAATCTATTTTTGTTTATATTTTTGCTTTCTTTATATTTTTTTTTGTTATTATCTTTTGGGAATTTTCTTGGTTGATTTTTTGTGTTTTCTTTCATTTATTGTTTTTCATTCCTTATATAATATATTTAGGTTTTTATAAAGGTTCCACCTATAAACCTTATTTATCATCATCTAATTTTAAAACTGATAAAAATGCTTCTTGTGGCATTTCTACGCTTCCAATTTGTCTCATTCTCTTTTTACCACGTTTTTGCTTTTCTAATAGTTTTTTCTTTCTAGTTATATCTCCACCATAACATTTTGCTAATACATCTTTTCTCATTGCAGAAATTGTTTCTCTTGCAATTATTGTTCCTCCAACTACTGCTTGTAAAGGTATTGCAAATAAATGTCTTGGTATTACTTCTTTTAATTTTTCTACCATCTTTTTGCCTCTTTCATATGCATTTTCTTTGCATACTATAAAAGATAGTGCATCTACAGGCTCTCCATTAACATGTATATCTAATTTTACTAAATTTGATTTTCTATATTCTTTAAAATCATAATCAAATGATGCATAGCCTTTTGTTCTTGATTTTAAACTGTCAAAAAAGTCATATATTATTTCATTTAAAGGCATGTCATAAATTAGTGTTACTCTATTTTCGTCTAGATATTTCATATCTATAAATGTGCCTCTTCTATTTTGACATATTTCCATTATATTTCCAACATATTCTTTTGGTGTAAATATATCTGCAGTTACTATTGGTTCTTCCATATATGATATTTCTGTTTGTGGTGGTAAATCTGTAGGATTATATATGTCTAAAATTTCTCCTGTTGTTTTATGTACTTTATATATTACTGATGGTGCTGTTGTAATTAGTCCTAAATCAAATTCTCTATCTAGTCTTTCTTCTATAATTTCTAAATGTAATAATCCTAAAAATCCACATCTAAATCCAAATCCTAATGCAGCAGATGTTTCTGGCTCATATTCTAATGCAGAATCATTTAATTTTAATTTTTCTAATGCTATTTTTAAATTTTCATATTCACTTCCATCTACTGGATATAGTCCACAATATACCATTGGTGTTACTTTTTTGTAACCAGGAAGTGCTTCTTCTGCTGGATTATTTTTTAGTGTTATTGTGTCTCCTACATGTATATCTGTTAAACTTTTTATACTTGCAGAAATATATCCAACTTCTCCAGCTTTTATTTCTTGTGTTGGCATATATTGCCCAGGAGCAAAATATCCAACTTCTGTTACTGTATATGATTTTCCAACAGCCATTAAAGTTATTTCATCTCCTACTTTAACTTTTCCATCCATAACTCTAATATAAGCAACTGCTCCTTTATAGTTATCATAATATGAGTCAAATATTAAACATTTTGTTTTTGCATTTTCATCACCTTTTGGTGCTGGTAAATCTGTTACTATTCTTTCTAATACTTCTTCAATATTTAGTCCTGATTTTGCTGATATACATGGGGCATCCATTGCTGGAATTCCTATAATATCTTCTATTTCTTTTTTTACTTCTTCTGGTCTTGCATTTGGTAAATCTATTTTATTTATAACTGGTAAAATCTCTAAATTATTATCTATTGCTAAATATACATTTGCTAGTGTTTGTGCTTCAACTCCTTGGCTTGCATCTACTACAAGTATTGCACCATCACATGCAGCTAAACTTCTTGATACTTCGTAATTGAAGTCTACATGTCCTGGTGTATCTATTAAGTTAAATGTATATTGTTTTCCATCTTTTGCTTCATACTTCATTCTTACTGCTTGAGATTTTATTGTTATTCCTCTTTCGCGTTCTATATCCATGTTATCTAGCACTTGTTCTTCCATTTCTCTTTTAGATAAAACCCCGGTTTTTTCTATAAGTCTATCTGCAAGTGTTGATTTACCATGATCTATATGTGCTATAATACAAAAATTTCTAATGTTTTCTTGTCCCATTTTTCCTCCTAGCATTTTCATATTTCTTGGCTATTTTATTATAACATGTTTCTAATAAAATTTCACTATTTTTACAAAAAAAAGAGAGAAATTTTTTAAATTTCCCCTTTTATTCCACAACTGTTACTGGTAAATATTTTACTCCCCATGCTATTGCTTCTGCATGTGAATTCATATATATATCTATCCTATTTCCTTTTATTGCTCCTCCTCTGTCTTCTACTACATAAGTATATCCACCAATATCTAGTTTTGTTCCAAACGAAAATTGTGAAGATGTTGCAATTGTTCTACCTGCTGTTGCTTTTGTTCCTGATGCTGTTATTCCATTTGTTTTTCCACAACATTTAGCACAAGAACAATATGCTGTAACTTTAAATATTTTTGTTTCTCCAACTTTAGTTCCTGTTGTTGCTTTTCTTTCTACACTACCTCTGTTTGTTGTTACTATGTTTTTTTGTACTTGTACTATTCTGTCTACTGGTTCTTTTATTATATTTTCTGAGATAACTGTTCTTTCTATTTCTTCATTATTTTGGTATTTAATTTTATATGTTACTTCTTTTAATCCATCTTCTCCTTGTTGGATAACTTTATTTTTTGTATCTGTTGCACCTTGCGCTGCATCTTTTGTAATTGTTTCATATGGTATTATTTGTTGTTCTACGACTATCTTTTCTATTATTGGTGAGTAACCTTTTAATATCTCATCTAATGTTGTTTCTATTCCACTTTCTGAAATTTTTGCAATTTGTACTTCTTGTACAGATTTATCTGTAATTACAATTTTATTGCTTTCATTAATATCTTCCTCTATTCCAGGAGTTACTCTTTCGTCTTCTTCTATTATAATATTATTATCTTCTAAAATTTCATATACATTTGTTTTTGTTGTTACTACTGTCATTTTATATCCATTAGATAGTGTAATTTCTACACTTCTAAAATTTAAGTCTGTTGCCTTTGCCGTTACTCCTAATATAAAAATTATTATAAGACTTACACCAATAATTTTAATTATTGAGATAGAAGCTCTATCTTTTTTCTTCATAAAAATTTTATATCCTCCTTTTTGCGACAAATTTATTATACACATATTTTATTTTTTTGTCAAATTTTTTGTTTTTGTGTTTCCATCATCTACATCCCTTGCCATTACTTGGTATTTAATATATTATATTCTGCTTGTACAAAAAAAATTCTTAAAATTTTTATTTTTTTTAGAAATTTTCTTGTTCAAAAATTATATAGTAACCATTTCTGTGAAAATTTAATGAAAATAATTGTAATTTAAAATGTTTTATGATATTATATAAAATATGATAAGGTATTTGAGTTGAAAAGATATCATCTCAACTATATATACCTTGGAACTAATTGAGAAAGGAATGGTATTTAATATGGGTTGGATTGTTTTAGTTGTAGTTATACTAATTGTTGTTTGGGTAATTGGTATGTACAATGGATTAGTTACAGCAAGACAAAAAGTTGAAAATGCATGGAGCCAAATTGATGTACAACTACAAAGAAGATTTGATTTAATACCTAATTTTGTTGAAACAGTTAAAGGTTATATGACTCATGAATCTGAAACATTTGAAAAAATTGCACAATTAAGAACATCTTGGGCAAATTCTTCATCAATTGGAGAAAAAGCTAATTTAGATGGAGAACTTACTAGTGCATTAAAAACAATTATGGCTGTTTCAGAAAATTATCCAGATTTAAAAGCAAATCAAAATTTTGCTGATTTATCTGAAGAACTACGTAATACAGAAAATAAAATTTCTTTTTCTAGACAATTTTATAATGATAGTGTTACAATGTATAACACAAAATTAGAAGTTTTCCCTTCAAATATTATTGCTGGAATGTTTAATTTTAAACAAAAAGAATTATTTGCAGCAGAAAGTGATGAAGCAAGAAAAAATGTTAAAGTTGATTTTAACAAATAATTTAATTATTAATAAAGGGATAGAATTAGGTTCTATCTCTTCTTTATAATACAACAGGAAAGTTATACTTTCCTATTGTATTATAAGCTACAATCGCTAGCCCTTTGAGATTTTCTCTTTACAGTCGAAAACTCAAATCGGGCGAGAACAATAGCAGACTTTTTAGACATTTTATATTTTTATAACATTTTAAAGTCCGCGTTATTGTTCTAAATTATTAATTTGCAATAAATTAAATATATTTTTATATGAAAGGAAGTTATTATGTTTGAAGATATAAAAAAAAATAAAATAAAGTCTGCATTTATAGTTTTTCTATTTTTGGCTTTTATATCAGTAATTGTTTATTACATTTGTATGGCTTTAAATTTAGGAGAAATGTCTATTATAATTGCTTTAATTTTTGCAATTATATCAACTTGGGGCTCTTATTATTATAGTGATAAAATAGTTTTAAGTTTAAATAAAGCAAGACCTGCAACTAAAGAAGAGGATTTAAAATTAGTAAATATTTTAGATGCTCTTGTAGTTTCTTCAGGTTTACCTACAAAACCAAGATTATATGTTGTTGAAGATGCTCAACCAAATGCTTTTGCAACAGGTAGAAATCCACAAAATGCAGTAATTTGTGTTACAACTGGATTATTAGATAAATTAGAATATTATGAATTAGAGGGTGTTATTGCACACGAAATGGCACATATAAAAAATTATGATATTCTATTTTCAGCAGTTGTTTCTGTAATGGTCGGATTTGTTGTTATGCTTTCAGATTGGTTTACTAGAATTACTTTTTGGGGTGGTTTTAAAGATAGAGATGATGATAATAGTAAAGGAAATGCAATTTTAATGTTAATTGGTTTTATCTTTTTGATTTTAGCACCTATTTTTGGACAGTTAATGAAACTTGCTTTTTCTAGAAAAAGAGAATTTTTAGCAGATGCAACAGCTATTGAATTTACTAGAAATCCAGAAGGTTTGATTTCTGCTCTTGAAAAAATTTCTGCAGACCCTAATCAGCTTAAAGTTGCAAATAAGGCTACAGAAAATATGTATATTGCTAATCCTTTTAGAAGTAAAAAAAGTACTTCTAGTATATGGTCTACTCACCCTAGCACAGAAGATAGAATAGAAGCTTTAAGAAATTTGAAATAAAAATATTTAGATTGAAAGGTAGATATAAAAAATAATTTAAATGTTTGACAATCGATTGAAATGAAAATTAGAATTTATTAGGCTTTCGAATGAGGGATGTTCACGGTACTCGAGTTTACGAGAGGGTCGGAGTGAAAGAGGCTCATGAGAAAGCCTTATAAATTCTTTTTGAATGTAATGAGTTGGAAAACTTTAAATTATTTTTTATATCTACCTTTCAATCTAAATAATTTTACATAATTCTTGACAATTCTACAAAAACATTATATAATCTCTAAAGATTGCTAATCTGCAATTATACGCCAAACAATATGTTAAAGAAAAGGAGATTTGTATGATTAAAATCGAAAATTGGACATTTCTTCGGACCGAAATCTATTTTGACAAAGAGCAGAAACTTTATAAAACAAGAATCTGCTCTATGGCAAAAGAAGAGGATTTTAAGTCTAAGTTAGTTCGTGTTTCCGGTATTATCAGTAATACTGGAGAATTGTTTACCTCTGGAAATGGTATCGATACCTATTCTGAGGACAGTATTACGACTTTAAATGGAGAAATTCTCCACTTAGGCAAAATTAATCCTTATTACTCTGATTTTATAAACGCTGTTAGAAATGAATTGCCTATTATGACCGAAGTATCTCTCACTCGTAATGAAGTTGGTAAATACCTGCTGAAAGGTAATTTGTCTAATAAGCAAAAACAGAACGTCGTTTTCAAGGAGGAAATCGTCAGGCAGGATGTTGACAAAAATCTGCTTTTTTTTGCAGATAAATCTTATGCTTTTATTGACTGGGTAAATGTCAAGTTTGATGACAAAGTCAAGCTCGATTTTATCAGAAAGAAGCTGGATTTCACAGAATTTGTTGGTATGAACATTATGCCAATCTTCAAGTTCTAAACATGTTTAGACCAGGTGCACGTTATGTGCACCTGGTCTTTTTTATTGAATAGGAAAAATTGCTTTTTCCTATTCAATAAAAGAGCTTCGCTCAAACGGATGCACACAAATTTTACAAAGTAAAATTTGGCGCACGAACAATAACGCGGACTTTAAAATGTTATAATTATATAAAATGTCCAAAAAAGTCCGCTATTGTTCTAAAGCAAATTTATATTTAAATTTTCCAACAAAAAAATTATTTTTTACAATACAAATAAATATAATTTTTTATTTGTTTAGTTCTTCTATAAATAGTTTGTTTAGAAGTTGTGGATTTGCCTTACCTTTAGTTTCTTTCATAGCTTGTCCAACTAAAAATCCTAAAGCTCTATCTTTTCCACCCTTGTAGTCTGTAACAGATTGAGGATTTGCTTCAATAATTTTTTGTACAATTTCTTTTATTGCACTTTCATCAGAAATTTGTATCCAGCCTTTTTCTTTAATAATATCTTCTGGGTCTCTTGGATTTTCAAATAATTCTTCTAAAACTTTTTTACCTATACTTGAACTTATTGTTCCTTTATCTATTAAAGTTACTAATTTTGCTAACTGCTTTGCATCAAATGGAATTTCTATTGGATCCATTTCCGTTTCATTTAATATTCTAGAAATATCTGAAATAATCCAATTATTTACTGCTTTATAATTACCACATATCTCTCCTGCTTTTTCAAATAAATCTGATAGATATTTAGATGATGTTATAATTCCAGCATCTTTTTCTGATAACTTATAATCATTTAAATATCTTTGTTTTCTACTCTCTGGCATTTCTGGTAATGTTTTTCTAATATTTTCTATATATTCTTCAGATAATTTTATTGCAACTAAATCTGGTTCTGGGAAATATCTATAATCTTGTGCATCTTCTTTATCTCTCATAGAAAATGTTTTTCCAGATACCTCATCCCATCTTAATGTTTCTTGTTCAACTGTTCCTCCATTGTCTAATATGTCTACTTGTCTTCCTATTTCATATTCTAGTGCTCTTGTGATACTTCTAAATGAGTTCATGTTTTTCATTTCTGTACGTGTTCCTAGTTTTTGAGAACCAATTGGTCTTATTGAAGTATTAACATCTGCTCTATATGAACCTTCTTGCATTTTACAGTCTGATACTTCTATATATTCAAGTATTGATTTTAATTTTTTTAAGTAGCTATCTACTTCTTCTACTGAACGGAAATCTGGCTCAGATACTATTTCTATTAGTGGTACTCCTGCTCTGTTTAAATCTACAAGAGCTCCTCCACTTAAATCATCATGGTCTAATTTTCCTGCATCTTCTTCAATATGAATACGTGTTATTCCTATTTTCTTTTTTCCTTTACTTGTTTCTATTTCTATATATCCATGCTCACATAATGGTTTGTCATATTGTGAAATTTGATATGCTTTTGGTAAATCTGGATAAAAATAATTTTTTCTATCATTTTTACTATTTCTTGATATTTCACAATTTGTTGCAAGACCTGCCTTTACTGCATATTCTACAACTTTTTCATTTAATGTTGGTAATGTTCCTGGCATTGCCATACATATTGGACATACTTGTGTATTTGGCTTTGCTCCAAATTTTGTAGGACAACTACAAAATATTTTTGTTTTTGTTGAAAGTTCTGCGTGAACTTCTAGTCCCATTACTACTTCATAATCTTCTCTTGCCATTAGTATGTTAACCTCCTTGTTTTTTGTGTTAAATTTTTAAATATTATCTATTATTCCATAATCAATTTTCATTGAAAGTATTCTTCTAACTGCTTTATTTATAATGTTTTCACTTATTTTATTTTCTTCTATAGCTTTTAAAATTTCTTGCTTTTGTTCTATAAAATCTGATGTAATTAACATATCATTTCCTGCAAGTGCTGCCTGTACTGCCACATCTCCATTTTCAGCATATGTTTTAACAGCATCCATTGCTAAATCATCTGTTATTACTACGCCAGAAAATTTTAGTTCTTCTCTTAGAATTTTATGCACATTTTCTGATAGTGATGCAGGATAACTTTCATCCATTGATTTTACTATATTATGACTTACTAAAATACATGGTCCTTCTGCTTTTATTCCACTTTCAAATGGTAGAAAATCAGAAGTTTCAAATGTTGAATATGGTCTTTCATCAATTGCAATTCCAGTATGTGTATCTACATTATCACCATAACCAGGGAAATGTTTCATAACAGAAATCATATTATCTTCATTCATTGTTTGTATTAATCTTGATACATATGTAGCTGTTTTTTCTGCTCCTCTTCCATATGACCTCTTATATATAAATGAAGTTGTTTTTGTTGGAACATCTACAACTGGTGCTAAATTCATGTTTAATCCTATACTTTTTAGTAGTTCTGATTTTTCTTTTGAATCTTCTAATATTTTTGGTAATTGTCCTTGTTTCCATAATTCTTGTGGTGATCGGAATTTTGAACTTCTAAATGCTTTGTGAGAACTTACTCTTACAACTGTTCCTCCTTCTTCATCTACTCCAAATATAAGTCCTATTTTACTTGCTTGTTGATTTTCTGTTAGTTCTTTTAATATACTTTCTTTTGTTTCATTATCAAAATCTTTTCCAAATAATATATATCCTCCTGGAGCTTCTTCTTTTATTTGTTCTATTACTCCATTATCTGGATATCTTACTAGAAACATTTGACCAACTTTTTCTTCTATTGTCATATCTTTCATTATTTCTTCTGCTTGCTCATAATATTTTGCAAATACTTCATTAGAAAAATTATTTACACTACTTTCTTCTGTTTGATTATTATTTGTAAAACTAGTTTGAATATTATTATCTTCTTCTATAATTTCTGTTGTATCTTTAGGACTATCTATTTCAGAAGTTGATGAAGTATCTGCTCTATTTACCTCTGAAGTCGAAAAGGTATTATTACCTATATTATTTGAATTAGATTTTCGTTGGTTTATATTTTTCACTTTAAAACCAATTGCAATTATACACAATATTAGTAAAATACTAATTAAAATCTTACTAAATTTTGATACTTTTTTCATCTTTATGCTCCTTTATTTATTTCTTAAAGGTTGGTTTGTATTTTTCTCTAAATTTAGTTTCTTGTTCATAAGCATATGCTGTTTTTATAATTGTTTCTTCACAGAATTTATTTCCTATTATTTGCATTCCTATTGGCATACCTTCACTATCAACTCCACATGGTACTGAAATTCCTGGTAATCCTGCAATATTTACAGAAACTGTACAAATATCTGCTAAATACATTTCCATTGGATTATTTGATTTTGAGCCTAATTTAAATGCCGTTGTTGGAGATGTTGGAGTTACAATTACATCATATTTTTCAAATGCTTTATTAAATTCATTCATTACTAATGTTCTAACTTGTTGTGCCTTTTTATAATATGCATCATAATATCCTGATGATAATACATATGTTCCAAGTATAATTCTTCTTTTTACTTCTGCTCCAAATGCTTCGCTTCTTGATTTTTTATAAATTTCTTTTAATGTTTTTGCTTCTGGCGCTCTATATGTATATCTTATTCCATCATATCTTCCTAAATTTGAACTTGCTTCTGCACAGGCAATTATATAATATGTTGCTAATGCATATTTTGCTATGTCTAATGAGAATTCTTCTACTTCTGCTCCCATTTCTTTATATTTTGCAATTGCTGTTTCTAGTGATGCTTTTACTTCAGAATTTATTCCTTCTCCATAAAATTCTTTTGGAACTCCTATTTTTAAGCCTTTTATATCTTTTTGTAATGATTTTGTATAATCTTTTTGTCCTACATCTACTGATGTTGTGTCTTTTTCATCATATCCAGCTATAACATTTAATAGTATTGCACAATCTTGTACATCTTTTGTAAATACTCCTACTTGGTCAAGTGAAGAAGCAAATGCTACTACTCCATATCTTGAAACTAATCCATATGTTGGTTTTAATCCTACAACTCCACATAATGCAGCTGGTTGACGTATACTTCCTCCAGTATCTGTTCCTAGTGCCCATGGTACCATGTTTGCAGATACTGCTGCCGCAGACCCTCCTGATGAACCTCCTGGAACTCTACTTAAATCCCATGGATTTCTTGTTTTCTTAAAATATGAATATTCTGTAGAACCTCCCATTGCAAATTCATCCATATTTAGTTTTCCTAAATCAATCATTTCTTCTGCATTTATTTTTTCCATTACTGTTGCATCATATGGTGCAATAAACTTTTCTAACATTTTTGATGCACATGTTGTTTTTACACCTTTTGTACAGATAATGTCTTTTATTCCTATTGGTATTCCTGCTAAATCTCCTACTTTTTCTCCATTATCTATTCTGTTTTGAATTTGCTTTGCTTGTTCTATTCCTTGTTCTGTAAGCTCTGTTATAAATGCTTGTACTTCTGGTTCTTTTTCTTTTATTCTATTAACATATGCTTCATTTATTTGCATTATTGTTAATTCTTTGTTCTTTATCTTTTCTTGTAATTCATGTACTGTTAATTCTGTAATATCCATTTGCTTCCTCCTTTTTTTATATTACAAATTATTAGTTATTAAATCATTATTTAATTGCCTCTTATATTACAAATTAGTTTTTAAACCATTATTAAATTTTTTTATCTGTAAAAAATTTAAAATTAATATATTATTTATTTTTACTTCATTTGTTTTTCACATCTCAAATTTTATATCTTATTCTAGTACTTTTGGAATTTTAAACATATGCTTGTCTTGTGCTGGTGCATTTTGTAATAATCCCTCTATATTATCAAATGTTTTTACTTCATCTTTTCTAAATATATTTTTGGCTTCATTTGCTCCAATTGTAATATCTAAACCATCTATTGGTGCATTATTTACTATATTTGCAAAATTTAAAATTTCTTGCAAATTTGTAATATATTTGTCTATTTCTTCTTCTTTTAATTCTAATTGAGCTAAATTTGCTATATGTAATATTTCTTCTCTACTAACTTGCATTGCATTTCCTCCTTGATTTTTACATTATTGAGTCCTATTATATCATGTTTTCACATATTTTCATACTATTTTTTTAAATTTATTAATTAAATTTAAAAAGAACTATTTTTTTTGTACTAAATCCAAATCATTATAGTGTCAGTGTTGTCAGTGGGGACGTTGATTTTTGTCAGTGGGGACGTTGATTTTTGTCAGTGGGGACGTTGATTTTTGTCAGTGGGGACGTTGATTTTTGTCAGTGGGGACGTTGATTTTGACAACTTATAAAAAGTTGTCAAAATCAACGTCCCCACTGACAAAAATCAACGTCCCCACTGACAACACTGACACTATTCAACACTTTTTAAACTTTCTATCATATCTATTTTTCTCAAAACGAAGTGAATAATAAAGTTTACTATTAATGAAAATATAATTGTTGTTACTGCAGAAATTATATAACTTGAAAGAAGTATTTTTTGTGCAAATCTTAATGAATCTATTTCTATACTTGCTATTATTCCTGTTGTTAAAAGTACACCAAATCCTAGTCCAAGTATAACTCCAAATACAGTAAATACAATATTTTCTTTATTTATATAATTATCAACTTCTTTATCATAAAAACCTAAAACTTTTAATGTTGCAATTTCTCTTTGTCTTTCGCCAATATTTATATTTGCTAAATTATACAATACAACAAATGCTAACATTGCTGATGTAACAATTAGTACAACTACAACATAATTCATAGTATTTAACATATCACTTACAGATTTTATTAATGTAGATATTATAGAAACTGATGCAACACCATCATAATTTAATAATGCCTCTGAAATTGTGTTTTGTTGTTCTTGAGTAATATCTTTCGTATTTAATAAAATCATATTGGTTTTATATGAATTATTCATATTTGCTTCATAATATTCTTTTGACATATAAATATAATGTGATACATAGTTTTGAGTAATTCCTTCTACTTTTAAAATATATTCTACATCATCACTATCTATTATAGTAATTTCATCACCTATATTTATTTCAAACTTATCTGCTAATTTATCTGTTACAATTACTCCATTATTACTTAATTTAAGTTTTTCTCCTGTTTTACTATCAACTAAATTAATTACTTCTTCGAAATTTTCTGTACTATTTGGAACAAAAATATTTAAATCATAACTTAATTCATCATTAGATATTTTTGCTGTTGAAGCACATACCTCATGGAAATTTTCTATATCTGTATTTTCTGTTAAGTATTTTTTAATTTCTTCTAATCCATCTGTACTTGATAATGTTATAGATGTTTCATATTTAAAGATATCTTTAAATTGAAAATCTGGTATATCTGATACTGAATCTCTAATTCCAAATCCTGCAAGCATTAGTCCTGTACATCCTGCAATACCTATAATTGTTATTATTGCTCTTTTTTTATAACGGAAGATATTTCTAACTGTTACTTTTTGTGAGAAATTTAATTTTTTCCATATAAATGTTATTTTTTCCATAAGTATTCTTTTTCCATTTTTTGGTGCTTTTGGTCTCATTAAAACTGCTGGTGTTTCTCTTAATTCTTTATATGCAGATAAAATTGTTGCACCTCCAATACATATAAATGCAATTACTATTCCTGCAAGACCAATGTCTAATCTGTATGTAATATAAAATTCTGGAATTGTATATATCATTGAATATAATTTCCATACAATTGTAGGCAATAAGTAGAAACATACTGTCATTCCTAATATTCCACCTATTACACATGCAAGAAATGCATATAATATGTATTTTGAAATTATTTGTATATTTGTATATCCTAATGCTTTTAATGTACCAATTTCTGTTCTTTCTTCATCTATCATTCTTGTCATTGATGTTAAACTAATTAATACTGCTACTAAGTAAAATATTACTGGGAACATTTTTGATATATTTGATATTGTTTGTATTGCATCAAAAATGTTTGAATATCCAGTATTATCAAATCTATCTTGAATATACCATTTTGCTTTTTCTATTTTTGTAACATCTTGTCTTGCTTCATCTATTTTTGCTTGTGCATCATTAAGTTCTTGTTCTGCTTCTGCCTTTTTTTCTTGAAATTCTTGTTCATTTTTTTCTATCTCTTGCTTTGCTTCTTGTATTTGTTGTTTTCCATCTTCTATTTCTGCTCTACCATCAGATATTTTTTTATATGCTGTTTTTTTGTTTTTTTCTAATTCTGATTTTTGTTTTTGAATTTGTGTTTTTGCATTTTCTAGTTCTTTTTCTCCTGAAGTAATTTGGTCTTCTGCACTTTTTAATTGGTTTTGTGCTTCTGTTTTTTGATTTTTTAATTGTTCTATTGTGCCTTGTGCTTGTGCTATTCCAGCATCAATTTGTGTTGTATCCATTCCTGCTTGAACTAATTGTTGTTTTTGACTTTCTAATTGTGTTAAAGTATTTTGAGCTGTTGTTATTCCAGAATCTATTTGTACAATTGCTTCATTTGCTTGAGTTCTTTTGCTTTCTAATTCTTTTTTACCATTTTCTAATTCTGTTGATTTATCATTAATTTGTTGTTCCGCTTCTTTTATCTGATTTGCTGCATTTTTAAATTGATTGTTTAAATTTTTTTCTTGTTTGTTTAATTCTGCCTCTGAATTATTTAATGTTTTTTCTTGTTCATTTATTTCATTTTTGGCATCATTAATTTTGTTTTCTGCATCTTGTAGCTCACTATCTGCTTCTGCTTTTTTTTCATCAAATTCTTTTTGTGCATCATCTATTTTTTGATTTGCTTCATTTACTAGTGAATCATATCTAGCTTGTTCTCTTGTTTGTTTTATTTCTTCTATTTTTTTATATACTGGATTAACTAATTCTAAATATCCATTACTATTTGTAACTTCTTCTTTTGCTCCTGCAACTTTTACTCCTATTTCTGTATAATAATCTAAATTAATTACATCATCTTTACAATATATGTAAAAAGAAACTGTTCCATTTCCTACTGTTGTTGTTCCTCTTTCATTTGAAATATATAGTGGTGATTCCACAATTCCTACTATTGTGAATTCTTTTTTTGTGAATATTGGATTATCATCTTCGTCTAAATCTTCATTTTCTAAAACTATTGTTTTTCCTATATATTGTTCTGCTTCTCCATTTAATACATATCCATCATCTAATAAACATTCATTAGAGTTTTCTGGCATTCTTCCTGATATTAATACTGGTGTATTTATGTTTTCATTATATTCAATTACTTTACATATACTTTCTTTTTCATTAAACATTACAAATGAATCTTTTGTTTGTATTCCATATGCTTGTTCTACTCCATCAATTTCTTGAATTGCGGTTATATCTTCATCTGTTAGTCCTAATGTTGAGATAATATTAATATCATACAAATTACTACTGTCTACATATTTGTCTAAACTGTCTAACATATCTGGACTTGATGCAACTAAACCTGAAAAAAATCCTACACCTAAGAATGCCATTACTAGTATGGATAGAAATCGTCTTCTTGTTTTTGTTATTGTTTTTATATTATTTTTTAACAATGACTTTTTCATTTTTCACCATTCCTTTCTTAAGTTTTAGATTTTCTCTAATTTAATTATCTTGCTTTATTTATTTTTTGTTTTGTATTAGTCATAAAAACTATTTAATCTATAATTAAATTTATTAAAATTCCTTTAATAAATATTTTATTCATTTTTATTATATCTTTTTTATTATATCTTTTTTATTATATCTTTTTTATTATATCATTTTTTATTTATGTCATTTTTTATTTATATCATTTTTTACCATTCAATATTATCTATTGATACAATATTGTGGTTTTCTTCTATTTTTTCTGCGGTTCCATTTTTAAAATGTATTACTTTATCTGCCATTGGTGCTATTGCACCATTATGTGTTATTATAACTACTGTCATTTTTTCTTTTCTGGACATATCTTGTAATAATTTTAAAATGCTTTTTCCTGTTTTATAGTCTAGTGCTCCTGTTGGTTCATCACATAATAATAATTTAGGATTTTTAGCTATTGCTCTTGCTATTGCAACTCTTTGTTGCTCTCCTCCAGATAGTTGTGCTGGAAAATTATCTTTTCTACTTCCCAATCCTACTTTATCTAAAATTTCATTTACATCTAATGCATCAGAACATAGCTGTGTTGCAAGTTCAACATTTTCTTTTGCAGTTAGATTTTGTACTAAGTTATAAAATTGGAATACAAATCCTATATCATTTCTTCTATATGATGTTAATTGTTTGTTATTCAATTTCGAAATTTCTTTCCCATCTACAAATACTTGACCACTTGTTACAGTGTCCATTCCTCCTAATATGTTTAATGCTGTTGTTTTTCCTGCTCCTGATGGTCCTACTATTACAACTAGTTCTCCTTTTTCTATTTCAAAATTTGTATTATCTAATGCTTTTATTGTAACTTCTCCCATTTTGTATTCTTTTACTATATTTTTAAATTCTATATATGACATATAAAATCATCCCTTTCTTGAGCTTTTTTATGTGCCTTTTTTTATTTTGATAGCTTATTATATAGTTTGTTTTTCGTAATTTAGATATTATTTTTTATTCAGTAAAATTATACCATTAATTTGTGAATTTTATGTGTATATTTTATCAATTTGTTAATCTTTTATAATAAATTCAACAATTCCATTTAGTCTAATTTCTGCAACACTAGTTTTTCCACTTTCTGAGTTTCCTCTTAATACTATTAACTTAGACATTTTATTCCTCCATATTATTCTATCTGAATTTCATACAATTACAATATGTATTGTAATATATTGTAATATTTTTGTCAAAAAAACATACTAAAACATGTAATATAGTATATATCAAATGTTCAAGTCTCAAATCTCAAATAAAAAGGGACCGACCCCAACACAAAAAGGGACCGACCCTAATATCAAAAAGGACCGACCCATATATAACTAATTTTCTAGAAATTCGTCTGATTTTTTATTTCTTAGAATATACAATCCCAAGAAAAGATATATTAATGAAAATGCCATTGTTGCTATACTTCCACTTGACATAGTTTCTGTTTCTGTGCCTAAGTCAAACATTCCTATATCTATTAAACTAGAACAATCTAATAATGCATGTAAAAAACATACTGACCATATATTTTTAGTTCTTGCATAAATAGCACCCCAGTAAAATCCTATAAATGTTGAATAAATAGCTTGAATAATAGAACCTTTTATTGAAACTCCTCCAAATATATTAAATAAATGTAATCCACCAAAAATAGCAGATGAAATCAATATTCCTTTTATAACTGATTTTCTATTATTTCTTCCTAACTGATCACAAATTATATTTTGATTAATTCCTCTACACAATATTTCTTCAGTTAATCCAGTTCCTATAAAACTTAATATAAACCAAAAACTACGTGATAAGGAAAAATTTGCTTCTTCATTTCCAAATCCACTAATTAAGCTCGAAATAAGGACTATTAAAGATAAAATAAACATGAATTTTCCAATTTGAATTCCATATTTAATTCCTTTTCCCTTTTCTTTTAATATTGAATCCTTTTTTACTATTTTTAAAACAACATATAAAAATAGTAACATTATAGCATAAACAATTACATCATGAAAATATTCATTTTCAATATTAATTGCTTTTCCAACAATTTGATATATTATCCAATAAATTATTGATATTACTACAGCTTTTAATATATTATTTTCCTTTAATTTTTCCATTTTTATTTCAAATTCCTTTCCAAGTCACAAATAATCAAAAATAAAAATTATATTTATTTTAAAGCATTTTTCTTATCTATTCAAATAATTATATGTCTTTGTAATAATTTGCTTTTTTATACATTACAATTACTATTATAAATATAGCTGAAATAAAAATCAATAATCCTATTCCTAATCCTGTATGTGGTATTGGTTCCTTTGCTACAGTATCATCATTATTATTTTCATTATTTGGTTTTTGTATATCTTGTTGAGTATTATTTTGATTGTTATTCTCTTCTTGATTGGTGTTATTATCTTCTACATCAAATTCTTCCCATTTAAATCTAGAATCTTCTTGACTAGATAGATAACTTGTCTTGCTATTTGCATTAGCATAAAATAAGCCTATATCTTCTACACTAGTATATTTTCCATTTTCATTATCTAATACATAATACATATAATAATATTCTCCAATATCAAAAGATGCATTATTAATTAATTCACTTGATAAATAAGTACCAGTATATTCGTTTTGTCTTGTTAAAGTATATTTATTTGATTCATTACTATTATTTTTTGCATAATTTAATAACTTACTCATACCATCTGATTCTTTGTTTTTAATTGCATTTAAAATAGAAACATCAGTAACTTTTCCAACATATACATTTAATTTTCTTTCTTTACTATGTGGTTCATTAACAAAAATTAAATTATCTTTTTTATTATCTGTTAAATCAAAAACAGTTGCATATATTCGCTTAGTTAAACCATTTTGCTCAATTCTTTCTATTCTTTTATTTTCAAGTATTGTTTTATTTATATATGATTTTTCTGATTTACTTAAATCTTCTTGTTCTTCTACTATAGATAAATATATGTCTCCATTTTTTTCCAGAATATTATTAAAATCGAATAACCCATTAATTGAGTCACTTGAACTATAATAAGAATTTGTTATTTGTCCATTTTCATCTTTTTCTATATTTATTTTTTCATCTCCAACTGTAAAAAAGAAATGATATATATGGTTTTTTATACCTTGAATTTCTGATATATTAATGTCAAATGTTGACTTATCTATTGTATAATTTACATCTTTTACTTCTGTCCAATCAGGTTCATTAATATTAATGTTTATAGATTCTTTAAAATCCTTTACATTATTTTCTATTTTAATATTTTCTCCCTGTGAATTTTTTACAGATATTTCATTTCCTGAATTAAGACTTCCAAAGCTTATTTTTCCTGAGTCATTCTCTTGTATTGTATATGAATATTTTATTGTTCTTCCTTTGCTTTCTCCTTCTAATTGATCTACATTTTTAGAATTCTCTCCAATTTTAATATTTAATCTTAATATTAAAGGTATTTCAATATCTTCAGAAAATCTAACTTCAAAAGATATTGTATCTCCTGTTTTATATGTTCCCTCATTTGATGTAATATAAACTCCATCAAGTGTTACATTACTTGTTTCACCATTTTCCGCATATACAAAATTTGGTATGATTGTTAGCATAACAATTGTTATTATAAATATGATTTTTAACATTATAGATTTTCTCATTTTCATTTGTCCCTCCATTTTTAGTTATATTTCTACTTTTTTCGCAGAAATTATGCATAATATTGATCCTATAAATGTTGCATAAAAACCTAAAGATAATGTTGTGTATTCTGCACTTTCTCCAGAGTTTGTACTAATTGCTGTAATTAAAACAATTGCAAAAACAATTGCAGAAATTATCATTATTAACTTATTATTTTTTAATATTGCAAGTTTTTCTACAAATGGAATTTTATTCTTAATTTCATCATACATAAATATAATTAAATTAATAATTCCAATAATTAAAATTATTATTCCTTTAAATCCTTGTATTAATGATGCACTTGCAGACATTCCAAACACTTCAACTTTTGCAAATGTAAAAAAGGTTCCTATAATTATTAGTATACTTCCAAGTGCTCCTAACATTTTATATTTTGACATTTTAGTTCTTCCTTATATAATAATATTTAGGTTTTTTATAAAGGATTAACCTATAAACCTATTTCTTTTTACTTTATTCTGTTATATCTATATAATAAGGGTCTCCATATGAGTATTCATCATTATCAGCATCTATAATGCCTGTTATAGGAGAAATTTTTAGTACAGTAGCTGTTGATGATTGCCAGTATATATATCCTGTTATTGTTTCTCCGGCAGGTGCTTTTTTATCTAATATATTATCTTCATAATTTCCCAATCTAAATTTTAACGGATATTCAATTTCCTCATTAACATCTCCTATTCCCATATTACTTACTGCTTTAATCATGTAATATAATGGGCTTAAATTTTCTAAATCTTGGTCATTATAATTTTTAAATGTTACTTTTGCTTTTTTCATTTCATGTCCTGTATCTGATGTATATGGTTCTACTGAATCAATTCTTATTAACATTTTATTTCTTTGTATATCTACTGTATCTCCAATTTTGTATTGATTGTTTGAACTTGGAGAACTTGTGCTTTCACTTGAACTATTGTTTTCATCTAAATCTGATGAATTATCATTTTCATCTAATTCTGATGGATTTTCATCTAAATTATTTGAATTGTTATCTAATTTATTATCTTCTTTTAAATTATTTTGTTGATTTTGATTGCTGTCTAAATTTTCTTCTTGATTTGTATTGTTTGCTAAATTATTATTTTCAGATTTTTCTTTATTCATATTTGTATAAGCTAAATAAAGTAAAACCACTAAAATTAATACTAATAATATTATAATAATTAAATTTATTAATGTAACTCCTCTTTCATTTTTTGTTTTATTCATTTTTACATCCTCCTAATTTTTAATGGTAGTGTCAACTAAATTTATTTTTTATTTTGTAAACACTATATTTTTAACTAAAATTTTTTTATTGAAAAATGTTGTTTTTAATTTTTAACACAAAAAACTATTTAACAATATGTATTTTTTACAGTCTTTTTGTACATGCAAAAATAACACATTGCTAAATAGCTCTATATTTATTATCTTTTTAAAATTTTTATTTATTTTTATAACAATACCTGTGTGGACAGCCTCAACTGTTTCAAGATTTTTCATATCTATTTACTCCTTTGTTTATCTTTTTATTTTGTCCAGTGTATTTATATATTCTTGTCAAAATTTATGATATCACATCAAAATTTTAATGTCAATAAAGCTGAAAATAAAATTTTTAGTTATAATTTTGTTGTTATATTTTAGTTTTTTTTTCATATCTTTAAAGAGATAATTTAATAAATTTTAAAATTTAATTAATATCTTAAAAAAAATTAATTCTTTAATCAGATTTAAGTTTAATTAATATATTTTAAGGAATGGATTGTATTGTGAAAAAGTTTAAAACATTAACTATTTTTTTTACTATATTGTTTATTTTATCTAATCAATTATTTGCAGATGATATAGATTATGAAGAATATGGAAATTCTTCTCTTTTTGTAGAAACTTCTTCTGATATTAATGAAAAAGATGAACCTAATGCTCCAAATATTAATTCAAGAGCTGCAATGGTTTATGACAGATCTTCAGGAATGGTTTTATTTGGTAAAAATGAAAATGAACAAAGGAAAATGGCTTCTACTACGAAAATTATGACTTGTATTGTTGTTTTAGAAAGTTCAACTTTAGAATCTTTAAATACTATTGTAACCGTTTCTTCTAAATCTGCTGGAACTGGAGGTTCAAGACTTGGCTTACATACTAATGACAAAGTTTCTGTAATGAATTTACTCTATGGTTTAATGCTTTGTTCTGGTAATGATGCTGCAATTGCACTTGCTGAACATGTTGGTGGAAGTGTTGAAGGATTTGCAGAATTAATGAATAAAAAAGCTTCTGATTTAGGTCTTACTTCTACTCATTTTGTTACTCCTCATGGTTTAGATAATGATGAACATTATACGACTGCTTATGAGCTCGCTATTATAACAAATTATGCATTAAAAAATGAAACTTTTAGAACAATTGTTGGCACCAAATCTAAGACAATTGCAATAAATAATTCCTCAAAAACTTTAACAAATACAAATGAACTTTTACGATATTTAAATGGTGTTTATGGTGTAAAAACTGGTTTTACAAATGGAGCTAACCGTTGTTTAGTTACTGCTATTAATAGAAATGGTTTTGATATTATTTGTATTGTATTAGGTGCTGATACAAAAAAAGACAGAACTCAAGATAGTATAAAATTAATTGAATATGTTTTTAATAATTTTTCTTTATTTAATTTAAAAGAAAAAATCACTTCAGAATTTGAAAACTGGAAATTATGTAATTATAATAGTTTCGAAATATCTAAAGGAATTTCTAATAATGTAGAACTTTGTTTAGAAAATTTAAAATATGATTTTTTACCTCTTACTAGTAATCAAATTCAAAATTTGAACATATATATATATTGTGATTATAAATTTAATGCTCCATTAGAAGAAAATCATATTCTAGGATATTTAAATGTTTATATTGATAATCAAAATATTCTTACTTTGAATATTTATAATTCAAATTTTATTGATAAAAAAAATTCAACAGATTTTTTTATTGAGTTATTAAAAAAATATATTTATTATTTGGAATCAATATTCTTTTGCGATTAATATTTTTAAAGTTATTTAAAAATATTTTAACAGGTATTGACAAATAAAAAAAAATTTGTTATTATAAAGAAGCTTAGTTATAATTAATAGTTTTGTTCATTGCATATTAATATACTGAGAATATAATTTTTACTTTAATATTGCAGGTATAGTTTAGTGGTAAAACGAGACCTTGCCAAGGTTTAGTCACGAGTCCGATTCTCGTTACCTGCTCCAGTTTTTGAGTTATAATAACTATACATAGTTATTATATTTTTGGCGAGTTAGCCAAGCGGTAAGGCACGAGTCTGCAAAACTCTGATTCATCGGTTCGATTCCGATACTCGCCTCCAAGTTTTTTCTTAAACATTTTCATATTTTATGAAAAAATTTGAATAACTATTGACATTTATAGAAAAACTAATTATAATATTTATTGTTTATGGCGAAGTAGCTCAGTTGGCTAGAGCATTCGGTTCATACCCGACAGGTCGGCGGTTCGAATCCACCCTTCGCTACCAAATTTAATTAAAACCTATAAAACTAGCATATTTCAATCGATTTGAAACATGCTAGTTTTTAATTTATCACTTTTTAGTTTAAAATTTTAGTTTGAAAAAACACTTTTAAAACTATGCTACCTTTTAAACTAAGAAAAAAATATATTTTACTTTTTATGATTATTCAAAATCTTCTATCGTTTTATTTAGCTCTTCCTTTCCATATACTTCTAATGTTCCATTGTTTATATTTATTAAATCTGTTTCTGTTAAATATTCGCTTGATATATTTGTTTTTTCATATAAAGTTTCTGTTCCATCTTTATTTATTAAATAAATGTTTATTTTTCCATCCTCAATTTTTAATTTAAAGTGTTCTCCACATACATCATTAAATTCTTTGTATAAAATTATTTTATTAGGTTCAAACCCTATTACTTCCCATTCCGGATATTGTTTTTGTAATTCTTCTTTTGTCATATTAACACATTCTTCTGGTATTTCTGTATATTCATTTATAGTATGATCACATTGAGTAAAATATTTTTTTAATATTAATTGTGCATTTACTGCGATTCTTTTTTCTTCTGCTATAACTGGTTTTAGCTCCTGCTCTTTAATATATTCATCAGTACAATCATCTTCGATTATTTCGGATATTTTTGTACTCTCTATTTGTTGTGGTTCATTTGTGTTTTTTTGTTTATTTACTTGTTTTATCGTAAATAAAATTGTTATTATAAATATACTGATTAATATTATTGCTATTAAATATACTTTTTTCATATTTTTATTTTCCTTTCACTAAATATTCTCTAAAAAATTATGTAATAATTATTTTTATTTCTATTATTCCATTATTTGTAATTTTTTATACATTTTTAAATAAGTATATTTATTATTATTTATCTAATTACTTTATAAAATTTAAAACAATTAACGAATTATTATTTATTTGATTCTTTTACAAAATTTTAAGCAATTCACATATTAATATTTTTAGAATTTTTTATTTATGTGAATTTTAAATTTATTTTGTATATTTGTCCTTTTTTATTAACATTTATTATTATTTCCCCATTTTTATCTGTTCTATAAATCTTGGTAGATATTTTTTGTAATCTTTCTAATGTTTGTGGATTTGGATGTCCAAATGTGTTATTTATTCCAACTCCTATTAATGATATTTTAGGATTTACTTTTTCTAAAAATTCCATACATGATGAATTTTTAGCTCCGATGGTGGGCAACTTTTAATATATCTGCTTCTAGATATTTTGTATTTTCATATATCTTTAAAATTTTTTCCTCTGCCTTTTTTTCAATATCTCCTGTAAATAGCATTTTAAATTCATTGTATTCTAGTCTTGCAACCATTGCATTATTATTTAAAACGTTTTCTGTTATAATATCCTCTGTTGGAAATAAAATTCTTATTTGCAAGTTTTCTTCTATTTTTATAATATCTCCTTTTTTTACTTCTACAACAAGGCTTTTTTTGCGGTTTGTTATTTCTTTAAATTTACTATAATTTTCTGATTGTTGAAATTGCTTTGAAATTAAAACAGTTTTTACTTTTAGTTCTTCTAAAACAGATAAAATTCCTCCGTACATGGTCTTGGTCAAAATGACTAATTATACAATAATCTATTTGTTTTATTTTTCTGTCTAATAAATATGGAACTAAAGTATTTTTTCCTACATCAAATGTTTCTTGCCCTCCTCCATCTATTAAAATTGTTGTATTTTGTGGAGTTATTACTAATGTACTATCTCCTTGTCCTACATCTAAAAAATAAATTTCTAAATCATGTGGAATAATATTTATTATCTTAAAATAAAAAAACAAGATAATGATAAAAATTAAAATTTTTTTACGATAATATAAAATTTTTGATTTTATTATTAAATAATTTGAAAATATCTTTTGTTCTAAAAAGCTTTTGTTTTTATTTATTTTTATTTTATATAATCTATAAGTAAAAAATATTATTATGTAATATATAATTACTTGATATGTTTCTGGTGTTACTATTTTGAAATTCATAAAAGTAAATTTGGTTCCAATTTTGGATGTTAAAGAAAGCCCTATTAATGGTATTTGCACAATTTTTGCAATTGCAATACCAGCTTGAAAAGAAATAAAAGTTATTATTATTTGAATAAATCCAACTATTACTATTGGTCCTGTAAATATTTCTATTAAAAAGTTAGTTATTATAAAATTGAAACTAAAGAAATTATATTTTATTATAATAACTGGTAATGTAATTAATTGTGCTCCAATTGTAACTGAAATCGATTCTATAAAAGATTTATGATTTTTACAAAAGTTCGTATATTTTTCTTGTATTTGGGGAGATTTTATTTTTATATTTGTAATTATATCTTGCATAAATGGTCTAAAATATACTACTCCTATCGTTCCTAAATATGTAAATATAAAACTTGTACTTAATAAATTAAATGGGTTTTGAATTAATAATATTAAAGCAGAAATTGAGATATTATTTAATGTGTCACTTTTCCTATAAAACAAAAATGATGAACACATTAATATTCCCATTATGCAAGCTCTTTCAACACACAATGTAAATCCTGTAATTGCTAAATAGATTAATAACATTACAATTTCAATAATTCTACTTTTCTTTTGTCCAAATATGTTTTGAGTGGAAATTTCTATTAAATAAATAATATATGTTACATGTAAACCTGATACTGATAATACATGTATTATGCTACTTTGAGAAAAATCTTGAATTGTTTCTTCATCAATTAAACTTATATCTCCCAACATTACTCCTAATATTAGTGGTGCTACTGTTGGATTATATGTTTTTTCTATATTTCCTTTAATTTTTAATGATAATTCATTTAACCAATAAAATATATCTTTTTTTATTGTTACTTTTTCTATTTTACTAACTTTTATTGTTCCATAAATTTTATTTCCTTTTAAATATTCTTTATAATTAAATCCTTTATAGTTTCTTGCTTCTGATGGTTTGCTATATTCTCCTTCTATATTTAGTATTTCTCCATATTGTAATTCTTCTTTTGTATTTACATATAAATATGTATCCTTATATTTTTCTGTTAATACTTTAGCTTTGTATCTATTATAGTATTCTTTTTCTGTTTTGTTTCCTATTATTTGTACTTGTAAATTTATTTCTTTTACATTTTTATATAAAGATTCAAAATTATTATTCATTTTTTCTGTGATAGTACATGATATTATTGATGATACTACTAATAGTATTATTATTTTGAATTTTATAATGAGTTTTAGATATCTACAAAAAGTGTTTCTAAAATTTTTAGATAAAAAATATAATATGAAAAAAATTAGATATAAAAAGGCTATACTTATTTTAAAGTATAGCCCCCATAATATACCTATTATATATCCAATTGTTATAATAAAAATTGGTCTGTTCAACTAAATTACTCTCCTTGCTCCAACATATCTTTGTGAATAATAACTTGATGATGTAGATGTAATTTTTACTCCCTCTTTTTTATTTGCTGAGTGTATAAAATTACCATTACCTATATATATTCCTACATGACCTATTGCTGTTTTGCTTTCATTCTTATATACTAATATATCTCCTTGTTGCAAATTGTTTTTTTCTACTGCTATTCCATTTTTTATTTGACCACTAGATGATCTATTTAATGATATTCCAAAATGCTTAAATACATATGATGTAAATCCTGAACAGTCAAATCCTGTGCTAGGAGTTGCTCCTCCAGCTTTATATTTATAGCCAAGATATTGTTTTGCATATTCTACAACTTGTGCTCCTGTAACATTAGAATTTGAAGTTTGTTTTTGTTCTTCTACATTGTTTTGTGTACTAGAAACTTCTTCTTTTTTCTCTGTTGCTTGACTTGTATTTGTCTTTGCTGTTCTATCTACTCCACCTCTTGATGTTGTTTCTGGAAGTCTTGTGTCTGATATATATTTTTTTGAAACATATCCAACTTGGTCTTGATAATCTATTTGATACCAATTCTCAATTTCTCCTGTTATTGTTACTTTTGCATTAAAGCTTAAACTGTGTATTATTTCACTCGATGTGTTTGGTTCTGTTCTTATGTTTAAACCATCTGAACTTACATATCCAGTTTTATTAAGTTCTGTTACTTCTTCTGGATTAAATGTTTCTTCTTCATCATTATCTTCATTTTCTGAATCTTTATTATTATTTTCTGGTTCTTGTTCATCTCCACTATTGTCTTCTGGGTTTGTAGCTTCTGTATTGTCTACTTCTACCGGTGTTTCTGTATTGTTTCCTGTTGTTATTTCTTTTAATTTGCTTATTCTTACCCATCCACTGCTTTCTGCTGTTTCTATTTTACACCAGTCATTTAAAACTTCTGTTACTGTTATATTTCCATTAATTGTTTTTTCTTTTTCTGCAGAATAAATAAGTGGTAATATTCTTATTTTTATTTCTTGGTTTATATTGTATTGTTTTCCTTCTTCTATATTTTCTACTGCTTTACTTTTGTTTGTTAGTATTAGAATGAGTGTTATCATTAGTACAATTATTGATAGCTTTTTTATTCTCATTTTTTAGTAGATGTTAGCTTTTGTAGCTAATATCCCCCTTTCTTTTTATTCTTATTTTATTTTACGAATTCTAGTATACACTTTATTATATTAATTGTCAATATTTTTGTTCTTTTTTGTTATGTTCATTGGGAAATTTTGATATATTAATAATTGCATAAATTTTTCGACTTAACTTCTATATCATCATCACTATTAATAAGTCAGAGGGAGTAATTCGCTCCCCCTGACTGAATTAGTTGATTATTCCTCTACACTGTCTGTAGCCCAGATTTCACAGGTGCAAGCACCATCTCCTGAGTACATGACAATCTTTATCGTTTTTCCTGTGGTATTTGAAAAAGAAAAGTCCACATTTCCATAACTAACTGTTGCTTCATCTTCTCTTCTTGCATAACTTACAGGCAAAGAATGTTGCCGAGCATTAGTCTTTATTCCTGCTTTTTTTGCAGAAATATTCACAGTTGTGGAAACTTGGCATACTCCTCCACCAATGCCTGTTGAAACTTTTCCTGCATTGTAAACTGTAGCATCTTTGTACCCTTTATCATAGGTGCATTTGCCTACAGTATCCCAAAAAGAAAATTTTTCTCCAGGTTTAAGGATTGTGCCATTAATATAGTTTGATGCTATACTAATGTTTGTGTCCCTATTTTGGTTTGCATCTGCTTGAGTAGTTGCTGTACTAAGCAAATACCATTCTGCTTGGATATTCTCTATTGGTGTTACGTATTTTTTGGCAATATAGCCCTCCTTTTCTTGGTAGATAATTTTGATTCGATTGCCAAACTCGTCAGTATTTTCTACTTCTGAGCCCGGCACAATCTCTACCGTTGCTCCTTTGGATAGACTGCAGATTTTTTCTGTTTCTCTGGTTGTACCTTTACGCATAATGACGTTTGTGGCATTGATTTTGCCACAGATTTTGTCTTCTACAGTTGTTCCTTGACTGGCTTCTTCTGTGATTGTGGCTACCTCATTGGTAGGGTTTGTTGCATAGACATTTACTGCAAGCAAACACCCCATAATGAGTACGGACATGGTTTTGAATAACCGTTTCATTTGCAAAACCCTCCTTTAGGTTTTAATGAATTATATTATATCACTTAATATATTTTATGTCAAGCAAAAACTTGATTTAAGTTTTTTATTACAGAAAAATCTCAAATGGCTAGTGATTGTAGATTTTAATACAATAGGAAAGCATAGCTTTCCTATTGTATTAAAATAAAAACACCAATATTTTGGTGTTTTTTGTTTTTTAGGCTGTTTTCTTTTTTATTACCGTTTTCTTTGATTGTAGTTGTTGTAAATGCTTTGTTTCGCATATAGCTTTAATATAAAATTTTTTCTTTTTTTCATCATAAGAAATAATATTTACACTTGTATTTCCTTGACTAAATTTTTTACTCTCTACATTAAATGGAACTTTTGCTATTCCTCTTAGAAAAGCTTCTATTGCAATTCCGTGTGAACAAACAAGTATCGTTTTATTTGGGTTTTCTTTTACTATTTTTTTCATAATTTTTTTCATTCTTTTTTGAACTTGTTTTGTTGTTTCTTGTTTTGGAATTCCCATAATTTCTTTTTTCGAATTATGCATAATTTTACTATCTAATTTGTCAACTTCATTCCAAGTAAAACCATCATAAATTCCAAAATCCATTTCTTCTAGTTCTTGGCTTAGTTGTATATTTACATTTTCGATTTTTGCAATAGGTGCAATTGTTTTTATTGTCCTTTTTAATGGACTAGAGTAAATTTTGTCAAATTTTATATTTTTTAAGTAATTTGTTAGTAATTGTACTTGCATTTTTCCTTCTTCAGTTAAATCATAATCGCATCTTCCTGTTAGTCTATTTTCAATATTTCCTGTACATTGAGCATGCCTAATCAGGTATACATCTGTCATGTAAAAAACCATTCCTTTCTTTTTTGAGAAATTTTTATAATATTTTTAAATTTTATAAATAATTAGTTGTTCTAGCCCGATTTGAGTTTTTGACTACAAGGAAAAAATCTCAAGGGGCTGGCGATTGTAGCTTTTATACAATATTATCTTTTCTTACAAAGATTTAATTATTTATAAAGTTTTCAAAATATGTATCAAATTTTTGTTTTATTTCTCCAATTTCAAATTTTTTTGAATTTTCATAATTTTCATTTGATAATATTTTTAGTAAATCCTTATTATTATATAAATATATAATTTTTTCTTTTAGCTTTTCTTTTATTTGACTGTCATTAATTCCGATTATTCTTTTTCCTAATATGAATTGTTTTCCTTCTAATCCTAAAGCTTCATTTACAACACCTACATCTGTTGTAATAACTGGTACTCCACATCCCATTGCTTCTAATAATGGTTTTGGAGTTCCTTCTTTATTTGAAACACATGTATATATATGTATATTTGAAAAGTATTCACACATATCATCATTTGATATTTGTTTAACTGCTTTATCTGCAGTTTGAAGCTTTATATTATATCCATCTTTTTGCAATTCTTCAACTACTGGTTTTAATACTGTGTGAAATCCTTTAAAATCTATAAAATTTCCATTCTCATCTTTTTGTTTTTCATTCCATTTTGAATTTCCTACCCATCCAATTATCAATGGTTCGTCATTTTTAAAATTAAATCTTTCCATATTTAATGGATAAAATTTTTCTTTTTCAAAGGTATCTCCAATTATTGCAGTAGGCTTTTTTATTCCCTTTATATTACTATATATGTCAAACAATTTTTGAGAACTTACAACATATTTTTTACAATATTTTGTAAATGTTTGATTGAATTTTATATCATCTTCATATAAATGATCATATATTCCTGTTGATATTTTGCTTACCATTCTTTTGGTATATTCTTCGTAATTTCCATATTTATTAATTACTTTTTGTTTAAATTCTTCATTTTCTTCAAAATCTAATAATATATATCTCCAAAAGAAATGTATTAAATCATAATCTTTTAATGTTTCTAATATTTTAAATAAATCTTTTTTAAATTCTTCTGATTTTGTATAATAGATATCAATTTGATATTTATCTGATAATGCTCTTTTTATTATTTGCGCTGCAATATCAAAAGCCCAGTCTTTTACATCTGCTACTAAAGCAATTTTTTTCATAAAAAATTTCATTCCTTTCTCGCTTCTCTCAAAGGCACACATAGTAATAAAAGTCAATTCTTTCGAACTAATTTTTACTCCTTTTTTGCTTAATTCTGCAAATTAAAATAGTAATGAAAATATTTTTTTAACAATTTCCTTTGATATCATTGATATCTCTATATTTATATTCACGTTTAGGAAAAATAGGTGAATTTTCTTTATTTTTTATTGCATTTAATATTCCCTTTAATTTAAATGGAATACTTTCTGTTTCATTTATTATAAAACTTAGTACATATGGTTTTAAATTTTCTGGTGCTTCATCATATATTTCCATTAAATATGCTAACATTTTATACATATCTGTACATCTACGAATAGATGGAGTTGTCATTATGCTTCCTCCTCTATTTTTGTAGTAATTGAAGATTGGAAAATCTCCATATGTTGTTTCTCCTGCTAATGTAATTGCTTTCATTGAATATATCATGTCTTCATAATATACATCTTCTTTAAATTTTATGTTTTTTTCTAGTAGAAATTCTCTTCTCCAGCATTTACTTGGTATTGAGAAAGTTGCATCACACATTAAACGTGCTTCTTTTGTTGAGTTTTCTTTTGTTGCAACTCTTAGCCTATTGTTTCCGTTTATTTCTTGGAACCCGAAAAATATAATATCTGGTTTCTTATTTCCAATAACTTTGTCTATGTCTGTTAATGTTGTATCATTATATAATGTGTCATCACCGTCTAAATGTACAATGTATTCTCCTACTGCGTTTTCTATTCCAACATTTCTTACAGCTCCCAACCCTTTATTTTCTGGATTTTTTATGATTCTAATTTTTCCATCATATTTCATAATTTTTTCTAATGTATTATCTGTTGATTTATCTTCTACAACAATTAATTCATAGTCTTTGAAATTTTGATTTAATACACTATTAATTGCTCTTTCGATATATGGTTCAACATTATATGCACTAATTATTACTGAAAATCTACATTTATTTTCCATACATTTTTACATCGCAAAAAACGACATATCTCCTTTCAATATTTTTGGAAATGCTAGTTTTTTCTATACATGTCCTTGTCTATTATATCACTATTTTGGGCAATCGTCAAATTTTAAATCTTAAATTTTGACATTATTCATTATTTTTTAATGTTTACATAATTTTTCTTTGCTAGTTCTACAAAAAATTGTCTATCTTTATTAGATATTTTTCTCAACTAATGGTAAAACTTGTTTTTTTCTTGATACAACTCCTGGCATTTCTGCTAAATTGTCTTTTATTTCATATGTTTTTGATATTATATCTGTTCTTTCACCTAAAACAATTGCTGTTGAATTACTATTTACAATATCTGTTATTACAAATACAAATAAACTTAATCCTTTTTCTTTTATAACTTTATTAATTTCTTCTTCTATTTTTTCTTTTCTTTTTAATACATCTGGAATACTTACTGTATTAACTTGTGCAATTATATATTTAAAATTGTCTTTTTCCATTGATTTTGCATCTAAATTAATTAATTCTTGTTCTGTATATTTATCTAAATTTGTTCCTGCTTTTAACATATCTAAACCATATGTGCTTAAATCAATATTTGCAATTTTTGCTAATTCTTCAACAGCTTTTTTATCTTTATCTGTTGTTGTTGGAGATTTTAATAATAATGTATCAGAAATTATTGCACTTAGCATTAATCCTGCTATATTTTGTTCTATTTTTATATTATTTGTGTTAAATAATTCAAATAATACTGTTGATGTGCATCCTACAGGTTGTGCATAATAAAATAATGGTTCTGATGTTTGAAAATTATTAATTCTATGGTGGTCTACAACTGCTAGTATTTTTGCATTTTCTATTCCATCTACTGATTGTGTAAATTCATTGTGGTCTACTAATATTACTTTTTGTGCTTCTTCTACTTTTTCTATTAATTTTGGAGCTTCTACATTAAAATAATTTAATGCATATTTTGTTTCTTCATTTATTTCTCCTAATCTGCATGGTACTACTTCTTCTCCTAATAATTTTGTTTGTAAATTTGCCATAGCTATGCTTGAACAAATTGAATCTGTGTCTGGGTTTTTATGTCCAAATACTAATATTTTTTCCATTTATATTACATCCTTTCTTGTATATAATTTTTATAAATTCTTATATTTTATAATTATTTATAATATTTCTAATTTTTTTCTGTTCTTTTTAATATTTCTTCTAATTCTTGTTTATTGAATTCATATTTTTTGTTACAGAATTGACATTGAATTTCTGCTTTTTCATCTTCTTCTATTAATTCTTTAAGTTGTTGTTTTCCTAATGTTACTAAACTATCTGCAAATTTTTCTTTACTACATTCGCATTTATATTTAGGTTCAATTGATGCATCTATAACTTGTACATTTTTATCCCCTGTAATTTTTTGTGCTATTTCTTTTAATGTTAAATTTTGGTCTAACATTTTTGACATAGCTCCTGCTTCAAATATTGATTTTTCTACTATAGAAATTTCTTGTTCTGTTGCATCTGGCATTGGTGTAATAATATAGCCTCCACTTGAACGAACTCCATTTTTATCAACTAAAACACCTAATGCAACTGCTGTTTGCTTTTGCTCTGAAGTTTGGAAATAATTTGCAAAATCATCTGCTATTTCTCCAGATGTTAATGGACTTATTCCTATATATGGCTCTTTTAATCCTATATCTTTAATAACATTAATAAAACCCTGGTTTCCAACTGCTCCTCCAACATCTAGTTTTTGAAATTCATTTAATGGTAAATCTACATGTGGATTTGTTATACATGCTTTTACATTTGGTATATTATCAGATACTGCAACTATTTTTCCTATTGGTCCATTTCCTTTTATTTGTATTGTTAATTTATCTGTTTTATTTTTCATTTCTGATCCAATTAATGCTGTTATTGTTAAAACTCTTCCCATTGCAGCTGTTGCAAGTGGACTTAAATCGTGTAATTTTCTTGCCTCTTCTACTAAATTTGTTGATGAAGAGCAAACTACAGAAATTTTTCCTTTATGTGCTAAAAATTTTATTATCTGGTCTTTCATTTTTTATTTTCCTTGTATAAATTTAGGTTTTTAAAAGGATTCCTATAAACCTGTTTACTCATTTTTACATTGTGTTTTAATTCTTTATAAATTTTAATAATACTATTTTTCATCTGTACTTTTTTCTTCAAGTTTTGGTCTACTTTCTTGTTCTTTTACAAAATTTTTATACCCTACAGACAATGTTGCTATTATTAATAGCAAAAATGATAATGCTTTCCATATTCCACTATCAAAAAGTATAATTGCAAACATACCAAGTGAGGCACTTAAACCATATAATATTAATACTGCTTGTTTTGGTGTAAATCCTCTTTCTACTAGTTTATGATGCAAATGACCTTTATCTGGTTTAAATACTGCTTTTATAGATTTTCCTTTTATTATTCTTCTTATAATTGCAAATATTACATCAAATATTGGTAATCCTAAAACTATTACAGGTAATACAATTACAGCAGCTGTATATGTTTTGGCAACACCTAAAATTGATACTATTGCTAGCATAAATCCTAAAAAATTTGACCCAACATCTCCTATAAATGTTTTTGCAGGCGAAAAATTAAATGGTAAAAATCCAACTATTGCTCCTGCCATAGCTGTTACTATTACTGTTGCTATTATTGGTGAATCATTTAATACAAATATTATTAATAATGAAATACATGAAATTAGTGAAATACCTGACGATAGTCCATCTAGTCCGTCAATTAAATTAATTGCATTTGTTACTCCTACTATCCATAAGACCGTTATAATTATTGAAAAAGTCTCATTAAAACCTATTCTATATAAAAATGGTATGTCTAAATGTTCTATTTGTGTTCCAAATAATACTACTATAATTGCTGCTATTGTTTGCCCTATTAACTCTTGCCATGGTTTTAGTGTTTTTATATCATCTAATGTTCCTGTTATAAATATTACTCCTATTCCTAGCAATATTCCAAATAATTTTTTACCATACTCTTGTGTTGAAAATAAGTCTAAACTTCCTTCAATTGTCATTACTGCAATTAAATATAACATTGAAACTAAAAATCCTAAGATAACAGCTGGTCCACCATATTTGGGCATTTTTTTTGTATGCATTCTTCTTTTGTCTTTTGGTATATCTACTGCACCTATTTTATTGGCTATTTTTATAGTATATGGTGTTGCTATAAATGATACTATAAATGCTAATAAAAATGCAATTGCTATATTTCCCCACATTTATGTGCAACCCCCCATTATTTCATATTTTCATTTTCAATTTCAGTTATTATTTTAATTCTTTCTGCATGTCTTCCACCCTCAAATTGTGTTGCAAGCCATGTTCTTACAATTCTTATGGCTTCATTTATTTCTATGTAATCTGCTCCTAATGCTAATACATTGCTGTCATTATGCATTCTTGAAAATTTTGCTTCTTCTTCATTATCACATTTTGCACATCTTATTCCTTTAAATTTGTTTGCTACTATGCTCATTCCTATTCCTGAACGACATATTAGTATTCCTTTATCACATTGTTTGTTTTGTATTTCTGTTGCTACTGCTTTTGCTATTTCTGGGTAATCTACACTTTCTTCTGAAAATGTTCCGCAATCTTCATATTCTATTTCTTTTTCTTCTAAATATTTTTTTATTTCTTCTTTTAATTTATATCCTCCATGATCACTTCCTATTGCTACCATATTTTCACTCACCTTTCTTTTTATATTGATGATTATTGTGCTAAGTTGCTACAATTTTATAAGAAATTTTTATAATTGTTAATATATTAAAATTTCTCATTGAAATATAGCTTTTTGTTCCATAACAATATATCACATTATTGGTTAAAGTGCAACATTTTTCTATTTGTAATAGTTTAAAAAAGTTACAATTCAGTAAGAATTTTAAATATTTAACAGTTTTGTAACTTTTTTTATTACAAAATTTGCTATTTTGCTATTGCAAAAAGTTTTTTTGTATGTTATAATGTTATGCGTTATAGTTTATATTACTAAGAGGAGGTGCATTTAAAATGCCAAATATCAAATCAGCAAAAAAGAGAGTTAAAATTATTGAGAAAAAAACATTAACAAATAATATGATTAAAAGTGCATATAAATCAGCTGTAAAGAAATTTGAAGAAGCTGTTGTAGCTGGAAACAAAGAAGAAGCAAAAACATTAATGTCAGAAGCTACAAAGAAAATTGATCAAGCTTGTTCAAAAGGAGTTATAGTAAAAAATACAGCTTCTAGAAAAAAATCTAGTTTATCAAAAAAATTAAATGCTATGGCATAATTATTAATAATGTGTTAATTATTAAAAAAAGTTATTTTTTATACCAAAAAAGAATTTGATTAATAGGTTGAATGTCAATAGTTGGGGCGGAAAACTTTAAAAAGTTTTCTGCTTCAGCTTTTTTTTGTATATTAAAAAATAA
>CALXHG010000012.1 GCA_944388045.1 uncultured Clostridia bacterium
TTTTTTAATATACTAAAAAAAGCTGAAGCAGAAAACTTTTTAAAGTTTTCCGCCCCAACTATTGACATTCAACCTTTATATCAAAACTATTAACTTATTCTTTTATAAAACTAACCAAATAATGCTCCAAAAAGTCCTAATGCTCCGCCAATAACTGCTCCAACAGGTCCAAATACAGCCCCCCCAGTAACTGCACCTGCAGCAGCTGCTAATAGACCCTCCGCAAAAAATCCCCCACTACTTGAAGAACTTGAACTGCTCCCTGATCCACTAGAGCTTGAGCCACCACCGTGACTTCCTCCTCCAGAGCTTGAGCCTCCGCCACCACTGCTATGACTTGTTGATTTCATTGTTACTTGGCATTGTGCAGTTTTTCCATTTCCTGTAGTTGCAGTTATTACTGCATAACCACTTGAAACTCTTCTTACATATCCAGAACTATCTACAGATGCAATATTACTATTTGAACTTGACCATGTTATATCTGTATTAACATTTGCAGTATCTGGTGTAATAGTTGCTGTTAATTGGAATGAACCTGTTGTTGTTACAGATTCTCTATCTAATGTTATTCCAGTTGGTGATGTAACAACTTTAACAGTAGCTATTGTTGATAACCCTAATTCATTTGAAAGAGTTAATTCTGTCTCTCCATTTTTCAACCCTGTTATTAATCCATTTTCATCAACTGTTGCAACACTTGTATCTGCAATTGTATATGTTAAATTTATTCCTGTATCAGCATCTTCTGGATAATATTTTCCAACTACTTGTAGTGTTTTTTCTCCACTTAAATCTATTGTATATTCTGTTTTATCTAATTCTAAAACTTTTACTGTGTTTTTTACAACTACAACACATTCAGCAATTAATCCATCTTTTTCAACTGTAATTACTACAGTACCACTCTTTCTTTGTGCTGTAACTAAACCATTATCATCTACTGTTGCTATTGATAAATCACTACTTCTCCATATTGCATCAGTTATTGGTTCATCACCATCATCACTTCTCATAACAGCAGTTAGTTGTTTAACTTCTTCCCATTCCAAATCAAAATTTTCACTGTCTAATACAATCATTGGTAAATTTACAATTCCATCTAAAACATCTCCATCTTTTGTAATTGTATACCAATTTTGTGTTGGTACCATTTGTAATATATATGATTTACTGTTTTCTCTATATTCAAAATTATCATAATTTTCTGGTTTTATATGTTGATCTAAATGTTCTCTAAATGGTTCTTCATTTATTTCACCTTTACTGTCAGAATTCATTGTTTCTTGAACAGCTAATCTTAATGCATTTTTTTCCTCATCAACATTTACTTCTGTTTTTGTTTCTTCTCCTACTTTAAGTCCACTATCTTGTCCTGTTAATGCAGATAGAGAAATACCTGCAATTATTAATATAACAATTATAGTAACAACTAAAGCAATTAGTGTTACACCCTTTTCAAATTTCTTTTGTTTCATCTTAATTTCCCCTATTCAAAAAAATTATTCATCATCTTTGTTTATTTCTTTTATTAGTTCTTCTTGTGATATTAATAGTGATTCCATTTTTGCTTTGTAAACATCAAATTGTTTTTTTACTTCTTCCATTCTTCTTTCTTTCATTACAATTTGTTGTTCAATTTCTCTTAATTTGTCTTCTGAATTTCCTTTTGCTTGTTTTAAAATCTCTTCTGCTTGTAATTTTGCATCACTCAATATTTGTTCTGCTTGTTGTTTTGCGACTTCTTTTACTTCGTCAGCTGTTTTTTGAGCCATTAGTAATGTATTATTTAATGTTGATTCTATATTTCTATATTGTTCTAAGTCTTTTGTCAATTTTTCAATTACATTTTTAGATTCAGCTAACTCTTTATAATTTTTACCATAATCTTCAACTAACTCATCTAAGAAGTCATCTACATCTTCCACATTATATCCATTTACCATTTGTTTGCTAAATCTTTTATTTTCAATATCTAATGGTGTAATCATATTAGAATCCTCCATTCTGCAAAAATTAATTTATGTTATTATTTTTTAGCCAAGATACAGATAATTTATTTTTTATCTCCTCTCTTGCCATTTCATTTGTAATTTCGTAATTTGTTGGTGCTATTAAAAATATTGAATTAGATATTTTTTGTATATGACCATCTAATGCATAAACACCACCACTTATAAAGTCAACAATTCTTCTTGCAACTTCTTTACTAACATATTCTAAATTTACTATAACTGATTTTTTTTCTTTTAATAAACTACATATTTCTTCTGATTGTTCAAATGTAGTTGGTTGTGAAATAACCATTTTTACTTGTTGTGCTTGTGATATAGGTACAACTTTTCCTTTTCTTCCAAAAAATTTTCTATCTTCTTCTTCTTCTTCGTAATTGTCATATGTGTCTACTTCATAGTCATCATTTTCTGGTTCCTCTGCCTCTGATTGATTATTATTCATTCCAATTACTCCCCAAATTTTGTCCATTATAGCTCCTGCCATTTTCTTAACCTCCTAATATTTTACACTTTTGTTTTGTTTAAGTTAAATCAACATGAATATGGATATAACTTTAAAAATCTATTAATAGTATCTAACTTTTTTTGGTCTTTGTCAATAGTTTTTGTTGCTGTTACAAAAACTTAATATGTTTGTAACATTTTCGTAATATTTTCATGTTTAATTACTTTCTTCTGTGTTTAACACAATTTCATCATAATTAGATATTTTTTTGTAATTTTTAATATAATCTTCATCAATTCCTAATTCTTGTAGTTCGCTAGAATCATATGATGATATAATTGAAAATTTATCATTTTGTTTTTCAACTTTTACTAAAATTTCTGTTTGGACACCATTTTTATTTCTAATAATATAATTCAAATCTTGTCCATTAAAATTTTTTGTAAATATTGCCTTATTAGGAACTTTATATCCATTTTTTTCCCACCAAATTATGTCTATTGCAATTTTTCTATAATTTATTAAATTTTGAGACATATTATTTAATTCAAATATTATTGTTCTATTTCCACTACCTTCATTAATTTGTACTATTTCTGCATCATCATCTTCTGTTGTTGATATTCTTAATGTAACTTTATCACCAACTTTAGCCTGTTTTGCTAATTCAGAATTAATTACTACTGCAATATAACATTTAAAATTATCTATTACTTTTCCATATTCATTACTACTTGAAATAATTTGTCCTGTTTTTAAATCTAAACTTTCTAAAAAAGTATCTGTTAATTCAGAAAAATTATTTACTTTTAATTTGTCTTCTAATCCATCTACTTTATAAGAAACTACACCACTCATAGTAGCAGTTTTATATGATGCTCCATTTATTAATTGATTTTCATATTCTTTTCTTTGTTGTATATATTTTTTTATTTCAACATTATCTGTTAATTCTGCAATATAATTTATTTTTTTTGATATTAGTTCTTCTATATTATCTTTACTTTCTCTAATTTCTTGATAATTTGATAAATAATTCAAATTATTAAGTTTTTCTTCAATCTGATTTTCTATTACTTTTATATCTGCAGATGGTTTAATTTTCTCTTTTTCTAATAGTTCTTGTATTTGATAATCTACTTCATTTATTTTTTCGGTCAATTCTTTTTCGCTCTCTTTATAATATCTAAATACATATTCATCTTTCGCAACTTTTTGTCCCTCTGATGCAATTTTGTATATGCCACTTGAATTTTCATCATCTCTTATAACTTGTTCATCTCTAATAATATATCCAACAGTTTCATCTTCAGCATATAATTCACCTTTTGTTAAAATATATATATTGCTTGGATTAAAAACTAGTAAAAATATTGCATAAATTATATATATAATTATAAAAATACTAATTATTATAGCAACTATTTTCTTAAGTTTTTTCGTTAGTCTCATCTCCTATCCATGGAGTATTAAATGTTACTTGATTTTATTATTAATTCTATATTATCTTCAATTTTATCAAGTCCATTTATCCATATAGTTTGTTTGTTTTTCTTAAACCATGTTATTTGTCTTTTTGCATATCTTCTACTTTCTTGTTTTATTTTATCAATCATTTCTTCTTTTGATATTTTATTTTCTAAAAATTCTTTTACTTCTTTATATCCTAGTCCTTGCATTGACGTTGGAAATTCTTTATATTTTTCTAATAATTTTTTTACTTCTTCAACTAATCCATTTTCTAACATAATATCTACTCTTTTATTTATTCTATTATAAAGTGTTTCTCTATCCATATTTATTGCAAAAACTTTATAATCATATTTAGGTCCTTTTTGTCTAGATATTAATTCTTGTTCTGTTTTATTTTTTCCTGTAGCATGATAAATTTCCAAAATTCTTAAAATTCTTTTTTTATCATTTATACTAATTTTTTTAACTGCTTCTTCATCTATTTTTTTTGCTTCTTCATATAAATTTATTAACCCTTCTTTTTTTTCTCTTTCTTCTAATTCTTGTCTATATTTTTCATCAAATTCAATTGTAGGGTATTCTATTCCATATATAAGTGTATCTATATACAATCCTGTTCCACCAACCAAAATAGGATTTTTTCCTTTTTTTAATATTTCTTCTATTGCATTTTCTGCATCTTTTTTATATTCTGCAACACTATATCTTTTATCTGGAGCAATGAAATCTATTAAATAATGTTTTATTCCTTGCATTTCTTCAATTGTTGGTTTTGCTGTTCCTATGTTCATATCTTTATAAATTTGCATAGAATCACTTGACACTATCTCTCCATTTATCTTTTTTGCTAATTCTATTGATAGTGCTGTTTTTCCAGATGCTGTTGGACCACATATAACTATTACTTTTGGTTTTTGCATTTTTGATTTTTCCGTATTTATTACGAATTCTCCCTTCTTCGATTTTTTAATAACACTTATAATGTTTTAAATAATCATATTATTATATTTCTACTAACATCTTTTCTTTAAAATATTTATTTTGAATACTCAATTATTCCTAATTGTACATTTTTTAAATAATTTATTTCTATTATTATCCCAATAATTAAGATAAATAACATTATTATCAATCTCTTTTTGGCTTGTATTTTATCTAATTTCCCAGATTGTGTGTCTATTTTTAGTTTTACCAAATATGGTATAAAAATAATTCCATTAATTGGTGCAAATATCGAAACAAAAGTTGCTGTTGTAATTGATTTTTGTTCTGTATTCTGATATTCTATTCCATTTGAAGAAATTGAATAAATAATAAATGTAAAAGCAAAACAAATAATTAAAGTAGTTATACATATTAATATTTTTTTATTAATTTCTAAAAAGTCTAATTTGTTCAATATTAATGCGAATAATATTATAAATAATATTATTGATATTAATGTAATAAATACTGTCATTGTTTTTTCCTTTCATTTCTATTTTTATTTTTTTACAAATTTATTATTTTTTACTTCTTATGTTGTACAACCTTTTTGTTATTTTCTTGCAAATTTTCTTTCTATATCATATTTAGTTATTTTCATTGCTATAGACTCTCCACTTTCTGTTGTAAAAGGATTCTTTAATGATAATATTCTATCAATTAAAGTTTTTATTTCATCATCATCTTTTAATACTTCATAATTTTTAATTACATTTTCTGCAATGATTTGTATTATTTTTTCTTCTATCTCTGTTTTTTGTGTTCTAGCTATTGAATTTATCTTACTTAATATTTCTAAAAATAAATCTTGTGTTTCTAGGTCTGCACAAATTTCTGGCACTTCTGTAAGTTTTATTGTATTTTCTCCAAATTCATCATATATAAATCCTATTTTTTTAAATATATCTGTATTATCTTTTACAATTTCCATTTCTTTACGAGATAATGTAATAACATCTGGTATTAATAATAATTGAGAATTAATAGTGTTTTTATCACTTATATTATCTTTTATTGATTTATATAATATTCTTTCTTGTGCTAAATATATATCTAAAAAATATATTTCATTTTTCATTTCAAATATTACATATTTATCAAATACAATTCCAATAAATTTATAATCAATTTTTTGTGTTTCTGGATTTCCATCAAATATAGAAACATTTTCAGTATTATTTATTATATCATTTAATTCTTCTGATTCGTTTTGCTTTTTTGCCATTTCAGAATCTTGTGTCTCTTCTTTTATTGGCTTAGTACCAAACATTTTCATATACATATCTTCAAAATCTTTGCTATAATTTGTTCCATTATAATTGGTATTTTCTTCATCTAATCTACTATTAAAGATATCTTCAATTATTCCAACATTTTCTTTATTATCTATATTTTCGAATTTGCTTATGTTATTTGATTTTTCATCAGTTTGCTTCTGTAATTCTTCTTTTGTTTCATATTGCACTTGTTCTTTTTCTATTGGTAATTTTTCCTCTATTTCTTTTGATATTGGCTGATTTTCTTGTAGTGACTTTTCTTTTATCTCTTGTGATATTGGTTGATTTTCTAGTAGGTCCTTTTCTTTTATTTCTTGTGGTATTGGTTGATTTTCTGGTAGTATTTTTTCTTCTATCTCTTGTGATATTAGTTGATTTTCTTGTAGTGGCTTCCCATCTATTTCTTGTGATATTAATTCATTTTCTTTTAGCATTTTTTCTTTCATTTCTTGTAGTTTTTTTAATACTTCTTGACTTCTTAATATTGTCTCATTTTCAATTATTTTAGATTCATTATTTGATTTATTTTCTATTCTTACACTTTCTGTTATAAATTGTTTTTCTGTAACATTCTCTTTATTTCCTATATTTTTGTCATCTTCTGTTATTACAGGTTTTACATTATTAAATAGAGTATTAATTTTGTTCTCTTGTGATATTGCAGGTTCTGCATTATCAAATAGAATATTGTTTTTACTATTTTGTGATATTAAAGATTCTGTATTATTAAATAGAACATTTGATTTGCTGTCTTGTGGTATTATAGTTTCTTTGCTATTTAATTCAATATTTTCTGCCTTTTCAAAAATATTAACTTCTTCTTTTGTTATATTTTCTTTTATTGCATGATAAACAGCTTTAAATATTGTATTTTCATCTTCAAATCTTACTTCTAATTTTGCAGGGTGTACATTTACATCAACTTTACTAGGATTCATATCAATATTTAATACTACAAAAGCAAATTTTCCGAAAGGTATCATATCTTTATAAGCTTTTTCAACTGCTGATGTTAATGTTTTATCTTTAACATATCTTTTGTTAATAAAAAATATCTGATTTGCTCTATTTGAGCGTGCTATTTCTGGCTTTCCGATTATTCCATAAATATGAATATCATCTAATATATAATTTACATCAATAATTGAATTTGCTACATCTTTTCCATATATACTATATATTACATTTTTTAAATCTCCACTTCCATTTGTTTGTATAACTGTTCTTCCTGAATTTATTAATTTAATTGCAACTTCTGGATGTGATAATGCTATTCTAGATACTGCATCTTCTATATAACCTGCTTCTGTAAAATCTTTTCTTAAAAATTTATATCTAACTGGTGTATTAAAAAATAAATCTTTTACAATAATTGTTGTTCCAATAGGAGCACCTGTTTCTGTTTTTTCTAGAATTTTTCCTCCTTCAACAACAATTTTATATCCATTTTGTTCTTCTGCTGTTTTTGAAATCATTTCTACTTTTGAAATAGCCGAAATACTTGCTAGAGCTTCTCCTCTAAATCCCATAGATTTAACCTTTATTAAATCATCAGCTGATCTTATTTTACTTGTTGCATGTCTTTCAAAAGCCATGTCTAAATCATCATTTGCAATTCCTTTTCCATTATCTGTTATTCTAATATAAGATATACCACCATTTTTTATTTCTAGAATAATATTGGTTGCTCCTGCATCTATAGAATTTTCTAACATTTCTTTTACCGCTGAAGCTGGTCTTTCTATAACTTCTCCAGCTGCTATTTTATTAATTGTTAAATCATCTAATAATACTATATTTCCCATATAAATCCTTGCCTTACGTATTTTATTTAGGTTTTTTGTTACCTATAAACATTTTTCCATTTATATTCTATAATAAAACAAAAAAAATAGCAAGAAAATTCTTACTATTTTATTTTTATATATTATTTTAATATTTTTATATAAATTTATTTTATATTTAATCAAAATTAATGTTTTATTTAACTTGGTTCTAAGCAAATATTTGGCGTTTTTTAAATGGTAATATATTTGTTGCAACTTCTTTTTCTGAAGAATTTGCTTTTTTTGCAATTCTTGCTCTTTCTTGTTCAAGTTGTCTTTTTTGTCTTTCTGCCATTTTTTCACATATTGATTTTTGATATATAAAATGTGTGTCTTGTGCAATCTTTTGCCAGTTATAATTTTCTTTAACTTTTGTTTTTGCTTTTTTTACAATATTAGCACATAGTTCTGGATTAAATAATAATTCTAGTATAGAATCTGCAATAGAATTTGGATTTCCACAATAGCTTTTCATTCCTGTAACTCTATGTTCTACAATTTCTCCTAATCCTCCTGCATCAGATACTACTATTGGTCTTTCTGCTAACATTCCTTCTAATGCAACAATTCCAAATGGCTCATATAAACTTGGAAATACAGATATATCTGCTGCTTTATACATTCTTTCTACATCTTTTCCATTCATATATCCTGCAAAATAAACTTTGTTTGAAATTCCTAAATAATCTGCTTGTGCTCTTAATTCATCAAGCATTCCACCTTTACCAGCTACAACAAGTTTTGCATCATGATATGATGATAGTACTTTTGGCATTGCTGCTATTAGATTTTGAATTCCTTTTTCATATACTAGTCTTCCCATAAATAGAATTATTTTTTCATTATCCATTGCGTATCTTCTTCTAAATGAATAGTCTCTATCCATTCCAGAAAATTTATTTAAGTTTACTCCATTTGGTATTACATTTATTTTTTCAAATGGTAATCCAAATAATCTTTGTATTTCATTTTTCATGTAATTACTATTTACTATTACTTCATTTGCCTCATATGTTAACATCCATTCTGTATCATTTATGTATTTTTGTTGAGGTTCTCTAATTCCACTATTTCTTCCTGCTTCAGTGGCATGTATTGTTGCTACTATTGGGATATCAAAAGCATTTTTTAATGTTTTTGCTGCACTTGCAACTAACCAATCGTGTGCATGTATTACATCAAATTTTCCTTGTTCTCCTATTATTTGACTTGCCTTTTCAATCATATTAAAATTTAATTGTAAAACCCAGTCTATAAAGTTATTTGATTGTATCATGTAATTGTCTACTCTATAAACTTTTACTCCTTTGTCGTCCTCAAAATAAGGAACTTCCCCATCTCTGTATGTTATTACAGTTACTTCATGACCATCTTTTATTAATCTGTGTGATAGGTCATATACTACTCTTGCTATTCCACCTACTACTCTTGGTGGATACTCCCATGTTAGCATCAATATTTTCATTGATTGTACCCCTTTCTTAAGTTAAAAATTTTTCTTATGTCTATCTTCTCTCTCATTATATTGTATACAAAAAAAATATTTTTGTAAATATTTTTTGAAAAAAATTTTATTGTATTTTTTTATGTATTTTTTTGTTACTTTTTTGTGGAATAATTAAGAAAAAACTATAAAAAGCTTTTAGCTTTTTATAGTTTTTATTCGTGTTCTAAGTCTATTCCTTTCTTTTGGCTTGGTTGTTCTGTTCTCTCATTATCTCTAGATTGAAGTTTTTGTGGATTTGTTTCTTGCTTAACAGATTTATTTTGTCTGCCTTTTATTGATTTGCCTTTTGTCTTTGATTCTTCATCTTCTAAATTCTTTACTAAATTAGCAGTTGTTAAATCTGCTTCTTTAAAAGCTTCTAACTGCTCTGCTGTAAAATATCCATTTTTTTCTAATCCCTCTAGACATTGTTGCCATTCTTTTACTTCTTTTACTTCCTTAAATCCAAATAATTGTGATAGTGTATCTTTTATATTTCTAAATAATTCTTTCATAATTTATTTATTCTAATTTCTTAGAATCTCCTCTCTTAAAAATACTATATTTTATTATAACATATTTTTTATAAAAAAACAAGTTATATTTAGATTTTTTGTAATTATCAAATTTTTACATTAAATTAATCTGTGCTTATTGTAACATATATTAACATAAATTGCAATAATTTTTATTATTTTTTCTTTGGTCTGTTACAGTTTATATAAAACACAAGAGATCCCCATAGGAGACCTCTTGTGTTTGAGTTCTATCAACCTCTTTCTTAAATTACCTGTGCCTACAAACTAAATAGTTTTTAAAGCCCTTTCTTCTTACAGGAATTCTACCTTCATTTTTCGTCGTTGAATTATCTTCTTTGGGCATCTTAATACAATAAAGTTTCGAGCCCATGATTTTAATTAGTCCAAACTTTCCAACTAATGCAGTATGTTCACTAAGTATTTCTACTTTTTTCACAAAACTTGCATCAATAATTTTTTGTGCAAAAATTTGCTGAGATTCTTTTTGCCCATGATTAATCAAAATCAATTGAACATTTCCTGCTTCTCTAAGCATGGAAATAATCTCATCAGCTTTTGCATGCGAAGAAAACTCGGACGTACTGTAAACATCTACATTTACTTCATAAGTTATCCCCTTTATTTTTATTTTCCCTTCTTGCGGATTTTTGATTTTGTCTGCAAAACTGTCCTTGGAAACATACCCGGTAAAGTAAAACACCATATCCTTTCTTGAAACAAATTCTGGGACATAAATACATGCAGGACCATGGTCTGCCATTCCAGAAGTAGTCAAAAGTATTTTTTGCCTAGAGTCAGAAATTACATTTTGCCGATTTTCTTTGTTTACATAGGTAAAGTTTTCAGGAAGAAAGTTCCTTTTTTCTTCATCTATTTCTTCAGAATTTTGGTACATTTTAGTATTAATTTGTGCCAAATTTCCATCCAAATAAATCGGAATTTTTGTGCTAATTTCTCCTCTTTCTTGCATTTTTTTGAGTAAGTACAATACTTCTTGTGCTCTACCTTGAGCAAATACAAAGCATGTAATACTCTTACCTTCTCCCAAAATTTTTGGAATGTCTTTCTCAAAATGACATTCAACTTCGCTACTTTCCATATATCCATATGTGGATTCTGTAACTACTGTTTTGGGAAGTTCTCTTATCCATTCAGGAATTTTGCGTACTTCTTTCCAAATAGATGTTGGCTTATAATCTCCAGTAAAGAGAATATTTAAATCTTCTTCGCCATAACAACTTATCTGGACAAAAATACTTGCAGAGCCTAACAGATGTCCATTATCCAAAAACGTAACTTTTACATTTTTGTTAACATATACTGTTTCTTCCAAATTACAACATTCAGTACATTCCAATGCGTTCCGAATATCAGTTTCGCTATACCAAGGATTTTGCTTTTTTTCCTTGGCATTCATCAACATAATTTTGTAATCGTCCAAAAGGGAAAATTGCATGTGTCGTTTTGTTGTTGCTGTTGTGTAAATTTTACCTTTAAAACCTTCTTTCATTAATATTGGAAGTCTTCCATTATGATCTGCATGATTGTGTGTAATCAATGCAAATTCAATTTTCGAACTTGTGAATGGTAACACTTGATTGTTTAACTGAGTATAAGGCTTTTCTTGAAAAAGCCCGCAATCTACAATAAACATCATTGTATTGCCATCAGGGTAATGCACAGTTACAAGCAAGCACGACCCAGTAACTTCTGGATGCAATGCAGTAATTGTGTAGAAAAACCCTTTTTTCGAACTCATTTTATCACTCCTTGAATAATTATTCTTTTGAGTAATGTGCGAACTATGTATACATTATATATTATCTTTTTGCACAAATCAAGTTTTTTTGACATATTTCTGCAATTAATGTTAGAGTTCAGTGAGAAATTTTGATATATTAATAATTGCATAAATTTTTCGACTCAATACGGAAATATAAGAATTTCTAAAATAATTTTATGGCACCCTTTCACTTAGTCCTCGCTACGCTCGACGCGAACATTTTCCATAAAATTAATTTAAGAAATTCTAAATTTCCTCCAATCGTATTCAAAATTTATTTATTATTAATATATCAAAATTTCTCACTGAACTCTAATAATTAATGGCTATAAAATCCCACTTGTTGGAATATAAGAATTATCTGGAATTGGTACAAATGGCTCTTCTGGTTTTTCAGTTTCTTTTAATTCCTCTACTTGTATTATTGGAATTTCTTCATTATGATATTTTCCTTTTTCTATTACTCCAGTAATTTCTACCCATGTTCCTATTTCAATATCTTTTATTTTGTGGTAATTACACAAAAATCCAACTATAACAGTTTGTGTTCCCTCATCATTTATTACCATATCTCTAGCCAAAACAAATTGATTATCATTAAAATCTATTATTCTATACACATATCCTATAAATTTTATTTTTAATCCTATATATGAATCAATATTATCATGGACTGCCTGTAATATATTTGTATAATCGTCTGAATCTATTTCTGTAACTTCACTTGGCTTAACTTTATCTTTTACAAAAAATTTTCCGCTTGTAAAAAAGATTCTATAAACACTAAATACAAAAACAATTAGCATAAATAATGATAATAAAAAAATTATAATTTTTAATGCTAAACCTCCATTTATCTTAATATTATATACTCGCATTAATAAGTCCTCCATTTAATTTATTTATTAAAATTTATGAACTTATCTAGCAAAAAAGAACTTATTTTATATATGGAAAATTAAAGATTTTTCTTTAATTTGTTTTTTCTCAATTTGAGGTTTTAATTATTATTAAATCTTTGATTTTCTTTAATTCGTTCTCACCCGATTTGAGTTTTAGGGTTGCAATTATATAAAAAATTTATTATAAATATCTTTATCAATATCTTTTGAAAAAAGACTTTTTAAAATAATTAAAACAATTGGTCCAACTAACATTCCCATAATTCCAATTAACTTAAAACCTGTATACATTGCAATTAAAGTAAATATTGGGTGAATCCCAATTTTTCCACTAACAATTTTAGGTTCTAAAAATTGTCTAATAATTGACATTGTTATCCACAAAACAACAATAGAAATTCCTAATTTAATATCTCCATTCAAAGCAGATATAACAGACCATGGAATCATAATTGTTCCTGAACCTAAAATTGGTAAAGCATCAACAAATCCAATAACTATTGCCATTAGTAATGGGTATTTTACATTCATTCCAACAAATTTAAAAATATATAAACCAATTATTGAAATTACAAAAGAAATTAAAATTAATATAATCTCAGCTTTTAAATATCCTCCTAAATTTGATGTAATTTCTCTAAAATATTTTCCCATTTTTTGAACCCATTTTTGAGGAACATGTTGTTCTAAAAAATCTAGCATATAAATTTTATCTGTGCACATAAAATATAATGACATTATTGTTATTGCAATATATATCGAAACAGTTGGTAATGATGTTATAATATTTAAAAATTTTGTTAAAAAATTTGTTATCCAATTTGATATTTTTATTAATATATCTTGTGACGAATTTTTAAATAAATCTATTATGTCTTTAGAAATACTTAATCTTTCTATATTAATTTTACTAATTCCTTCTTGTATTTGTGTATATGCTTTATTTATGTACAAATTTAACATCTCTAATAAATTTGTTGCTTCAGAAACAAATGTTACTATTCCTAATACTGTAATTCCAATTATAAAAGAAAAAATTAAAATAAATATAATAATAGAACTTATTTTTCTGTTAAATCTCATTTTTTTCATAAAGAACTTAATTATTGGTTCTATTATCAAATAAATAAAAAAGGCAATTAAAAAAGGCATAAAAAATACAGATAATTTAATTCCTAAAAATAACCCTAATATTAATAATGTTATATTTATTGTTTTTCTTAATATTCTACAAATATAATTAAAATCTTCTGTCATTTTTTATTTTCCTTTCATTACATTTATATAAATTCTATACAAGAACAATAGCGGGCCTTTTTTGACATTTTATATGTTTATAACATTTTAAATGTTTATAATATTTCAAAGCCCGCGTTATTGTTCGCGCGCCAAATTTTACAAAGTAAAATTTGTGTGCATCTGTTTTAGCGAAGCTCTTTTCTTATTTTTATATTATATAAATATTTAATTAATTAAAATTTATTAATAATTATTTTTAGTTTGTCCATTGCAATTGCATATATTTTCAACTGTATCACAGAAATTTTCTTCTCCTATTTCTTCATTATATCTAGCTAAATCTCCTAATGTTAATATTCCAATCACCTTATTATTATCTACAACAGGTATTCTTCTTACTTGATTTTCTGACATTTTTTTCTCTACTTTTTGAATTTCATCATTTTCATTACATGTGCACACATTACATGTCATAATTTCACTTGCTAGTGTTGTATTTGTATTTTTACCACATGCAACTCCTCTTAAAATAATGTCTCTATCTGTTATTAAACCTACTAAATAATTAGAATTATCACATACAGGAACACATCCTATATGATTCTTTTCCATTATTTTTGCTACATCTGTTAAATTTGTTTCAGGTTTTACACAATAAACATCTCCACACATACAATCTTTAACTTTCATTTTAATCACTTTCCTTTCAACTTTTTTATGTTTTAAAATATTTTTATTTACCAATCTTCAATTGAAACTAAAAGTTTTTAAATAACAAATTTTAGTTTTACATTGTGTTGCTAAACCAAAAATTTATACATTTTTTTGTAAAAAGTATAAATTTTTATTTTAAAACATATTTACATATTTAATAAAAAATATTAAACATGCTTTTATATATTTTAGTCAAAATTAAAAAAGATTATTCTTTTTTGAATAATCTTTTTTAACAATCCTACTTTTAACATTTAATATATTTATAAAATTAAAATCTCATATTATTGTTTGTGTATTAGTTTTATTTCGTAAATTTAAAATATTCATTTTTTAATAATCTTGTTCATATAAGTCTCTATTATATATTGTTCTTCCAAATCCTGGTCTTTGTGGAGGTGGCATTGGTGGCCTTGGCTGATTCTGTCCAGGTGGAAATGGTGGTCTTGGAGGTGGAGGCATTGGTGGTCTTGGTCTAAAACCAGGTCTATTAAGAAATTCTCTTAAAATTAAGATTCTAATTAAATCACTTAGTCCCTGATTTCTTACTCTTTGTCTATTTTCTTCTTTTCTATTTTCTATACTTCTATTATTTTGTGCACTTACTGTATTTTTATTATCTGTTTTTTGGTTTATTGTTGAACGATTTTCTATATTTGTCATATTATTTATTTTTTCTTGTTCAATTCCTCTATTTAAATTATCATCTTCTATTGCAAAATAAATTTCATTTGTCATTTCATCAATTAATTCTCTTGTTACATTTCTTGTATTTTGCATACATCTTTTTTGAACCATTGGATAAACTAGTTTATATATATCAGGATAACACTGTTCTAAATCATTATTTGCAGTTTGAGGATTTGTTTGTTGCATTATTGAATAATTTGTATAATCTATGTCTCCATAATAGTCTTGTTCATATGTATTTCTGTAATTAAAATTTACTGGCTCATATCCTAAAACACTTCTCATATAGTTTTCGTATACAGAGTTCATTTTATATTATTCCTTTCTTAAGGCTTATGCCTAAAATTTTAATATATTATATGATATTAAAGTGTTTTTGATACAATATTCTAATTTAAAAATTCAATTATATTTTAATAAAAAGTATATATATTAATAATAAATAAATTTTGAATACGATTGGAGGAAATTTAGAATTTCTTAAATTAATTTTATGGAAAATGTTCGCGTCGAGCGTCAGCGAGGACTAAGTGAAATGGTGCCATAAAATTATTTTAGAAATTCTTATATTTCCGTATTGAGTCGAAAAATTTATGCAATTATTAATATATATACTTTTTATTTAAATATAGTTGAATTAAATTTCAGTAGTTTTTGTTGGAACTTTAATTACTACCTCTGTTCCTTTTCCAACTTGACTCTTAATATCTATGCTACCTCCATTCCTATCTAACAAATCTTTTGCTATAGAAAGTCCTAATCCTGTACCTCCCATTTCTCTACTACGAGCTTTATCAACACGATAAAATCTTTCAAATATTCTATTTAAATCTTCCTCTGGAATACCTATTCCATTATCAAAAATCTTTATATATGCATCATTATATACAAAACCAACATATATTTTTATTTCTCCGTTATCTTTTGTATATTTAATACTATTTGTTAGAATATTTAATACAACTCTTTCTATATCATCTTTATCAGCATATACTGGCGGAACATCTGCAGTTACAAAACAATTTACATTATGATTTTTCTTCTTTATTTCTATTGCTAATTTATCTTGACACTTCTTTACAAGTTCTCCTAAATCAAATTGTTCTTTTTTTACTACATTTTTATTACTATCATTTTTAGATAATGTAAGTAAATCTGTTACCAATTTAGCCATTCTTCTAGCTTCTGAAGCTATAACACTTAAGAATTTACTTTGAGTTTCTTTATCATATTCTTCTTCCAATAATGTATCTGCATATCCCATAATAGACGTTATTGGTGTTTTTAATTCATGAGATACATCTGCAATAAATTCTTTTCTCATATTATCTAATTTTACATGTTCTGTAATATCTTGTAAAACTGCAATTACACCTACTGTTTTATCATTTTCTTTTTTAAATGGTGCAAAATAAACATTTAAAAATCTGTCATCAATTTGCAATCTTTCTTCTGTGTTTGTCCAATTTTCTAGATAAATAATTTTTTCAAGATTTATATTCATATGTAATTTTCCAAATATTTCGTCAAAAGTACTATTTTCTTGAGATATTTTCATCATTTTTTTTGCTGCTGGATTTATTAATATTACATTTCCTGTTCTGTCAAAAGCGATTATTCCATCTGTCATATGTAAAAACACACTATTATTTATGTCTAAATCATCATTTGTCACTCCTGAACCTCTTATCATTCTTGTTTTTGGAAATAATATTTTCTTTTTTAAATATTTCTTTAATAATATTTCACTTATTATTAAAATAATTATGTCTATTATAATTATTAAAATTATAAATTTAAAATTTTCTAGCATTATTTGTCACCTTTTACTATTTTTTTTATTTCATTATAAATTTTTTCTTGTACATTTTTTACTGATTTTGTATAAGCTTTTTCTCCCATTTTCTTCATGTTGGTTGGGTTTAAAATAATTTCTGATATTTCTTGATTAAGATTTTCTGAAGTTAATTTATCATTTAAAATTATTTTTCCAGCTCCAATTTTTTGCAATACTTCTGCATTTCTTAATTGATGGTCTTGGCTTACATTTGGAAGTGGTATTAATATTGATGGTTTACCTAAATTTGATATTTCTGTAATTGTCATTGCACCACTTCTTGCAACAATTACATCTGAAATATTCATTATTTCTTCCATATTATATATATATGGAAGAATTTTTGCATTTGGAACATTTTCTATATCTATTGATTTTTGCTTTAATTCTTCTTTTACAATATCATATTGTTTTGGTCCAGTTGCCCATATAATTTGATATTTTTTGTTCAATTTTTTTGTTAAAATTCCGATTATTGCTTCATTTATTTTTTGTGCGCCTTGACTTCCTCCAAAAACTAATATAATAGGTAATTTATCTTCTATTTTTAATTCATTTAATATTTTACTTTTTTCTTCTTTTGTATAATCTCTTTTTTGAATTTTAACAGGTGTTCCTGTAAATACTATTTTTTTTGCATTTGGAATTCTTTTTCTTGCTTCTTCAAATGATATTAATACTACATTTGCATTTTTTGCTAAATGTTTTACTGCTTTTCCTGGATATGCATTACTTTCATGTAATACAACTGGTATTTTTTCTTTTTTGGCAGCCCAAACAACAGGTCCACATATATATCCTCCAGCTCCAACAATAACATCTGGTTTAAAGTCTTTTATTATTTTTCTGGCTTTTGAAGTTGCACCTAATGTTTTACACATTTTTTTTATATTGTCTATAGATAATTTTTTACTAAGTCCATATGCTTCAATTGTTTTTAATTCATATCCTGCACGTGGTACTAAATCATTTTCTAAACCTCTATTTGTTCCTATAAATATAATCTCAGAATCTTTTTCTTCTTGTTTTATTTTATTTGCTATTGCTAATCCTGGATTTATATGACCACCTGTTCCTGCTGCAGCTACAATAACTCTCATCGTAGCACTCCCTTCTTTTTCTTGTTTATATATTTTTTAATCTTATTTATTTTAATGAACTATAATAATATTCTAATAAATATTTAGTGTTCACTTGCTCTAGATATACTTAAGAGTATTCCAACCTCACATAATAATAAGAATAACGCAGTACCTCCATAACTAAAGAATGGCAATTGCATTCCTGTTGCTGGCATTGATGATGTAACAACAGCTACATTTATTATTGCTTGAATTCCAACAAGAGTTGTAATACCTATTGCAACTAAACTACCAAACATATCTGGAGCTTTCATTGCAATTAAAACACCCCTCCAAATAAATACTGCAAATAAAATAAATACAACTAAACATCCAACAAATCCAAATTCTTCAGCTAATACAGAAAAAATAAAATCATTATGTGGTTCTGGTAAATACAAATATTTTTGTTTGCTTTCTCCCAAACCAGCTCCAAATAGCCCTCCTGAGCCTATTGCATACAAACTTTGTATTACTTGCCATCCTTCATCTTTAATATATTTCCATGGATCTATAAATGTTGTTATTCTTGTTAATACATATTGGAATTTTTCTTGAAATCCTTGATTTACAAGATATAAAACCGTTGCTCCTATTCCTCCAATACCTCCTGCAACCAATCCTGTAACCAAAAATTGCCAAAACTTACATCCTGCTATAATCATCATTACACAACAAACAATAATTATAACAATTGATGTACTTAAATGTGGTTCCATTAATAAAAGACCTATAATAGGTATTAGAAATAGCACATGAAATACTAATCCTTTAAAATATTTACCTAAATTATCTCTATTTTTTACTAATATTCCAGCATAAAATATAATCATAAGTATTTTTACTAATTCTGATGGCTGAAATGTGGTTATTTTTAAATCAATCCATCTTGTAGCTCCATGGCTTTCCGTTCCAAAAACTAATACTGCAACTAACAATATTATAGACAATATCCATGCCCATATGTAAAATCTTTGATAAATTCTATAGTCAAATTTGGAAATAAACCACATTGCTATTAATCCCGCAACTGCAAATAATAATTGTCTAGAAAATATTCTATAGCTAGTTCCATATTCTTGTAAAGAAGATGGTGCACTTGCTGATAGTAGCATTACTAAGCCTATTGATAATAGTAATAATACTGTTATTAATAGTGTAAAATCCACAGAATTATTTAAATAACTGGAAAACCCTTTTACTTCATTTTTGGTTTTTTTTCTATTCCTTGCCATTCCAGTACAAATCCTTTCTTTTTATTATCTTTAGTTTTTAAACTAATATCTTTTAAATTAAATATTTCTTTAATATTATATTTAGTAAAATTTTCGCTAATTTTTGAATTTTTATACTTTTAAACTAACTATTATTTATCATTAAAATAAATTATAAAATATTTTTTTATAATTTATAAATTTACTTCAAAAACTTATTTTTTATATTTTTATTTAAATTATTTTAAGTCCTAATATACATGCAAATAATGTTATAACACTAAACATCATAACAACTTGATTTTCTCTCCATCCTGATAATTCAAAGTGATGATGAATTGGTGCCATTTTGAAAAATCTTTTTCCTGTTTTCTTAAATACCATAACCTGAATCATAACTGATACTGTTTCTATAACAGGTATTATAGCAATTAATAATAACAATATTGGCATTTTTAAATAAAGTGCTATTCCAGATACAACTCCTCCTAAAAATAGTGACCCTGTATCTCCCATAAATGCTTTTGCAGGATAAATATTAAACATTAAAAATCCTAAAGTTGCACCTATTACAATTGCACCAAATACAATAATTTCTTTTGCTCCAAACATTGTAGCAATAACTGTTAAACATGTAATAATAATTGTACTAATACTTGATGAAAGCCCATCTATTCCATCTGTTAAGTTTACTGCATTTGTTGTTGCTAATATAACTAAAATTGCAAATGGTATATAAAGCCATATTGGAATTGTTACATATATGTCAGCAAAAGGTATATATGTTTCTGTTCCTAATTTTAGTCCCCATACTAAATATGACACAAATACAATAGAAATTATTAATAATCCTAGCATTTTTAAGCTTGGTTTCAAGCCTTCTGTATTTTTTAAAAATAATTTTTTAAAATCATCAATTAATCCTATAATTCCAAAACCTGTTGTTAAGCATAATATTGGTATTAAATGTTTTGCAAGTTCTGCATCTTTACTTTTATAATAAATATATGCAACTGCTGTTACAATTATTATTCCTAACATTATTATAATTCCACCCATTGTTGGTGTTCCTTGTTTTTTTAAATGTGATTGTGGTCCATCTGTTCTTTCTATTTGACCTATTTTAAATTTTCTTAATATTGGTACAATAATTAGTCCTAATATTACTGTTACCGCAAATGATGCTAATAATATTTTTGTTTGAAAATCCACTTTTATCAACCTTTCTTATTTTTTAACCTATTATATCTTTTACTATAATTCTCTCATCAAATGGATATGTTTTTCCATTTATTTCTTGATATGGCTCATGTCCTTTTCCTGCTAATACTATAATATCTTGTTTACTTGCCATTTCTATTGCTTCTTTTATTGCTTCTTTTCTATCTACAACAACTTTATATTTTCCTTTTGTTTTCTTTATTCCTTCTTCAATTTCTTTAACAATTTCTTCTGGCTTTTCTGTTCTTGGGTTATCTGTTGTTATAAATGTAAAATCTGCTATTTTCCCAGAAACTTCTCCCATTATTGGTCTTTTTCCTTTGTCTCTATCTCCACCACATCCAAATACAGAAATAACTTTTCCTTTTGTATAGCTTTTTACAGCAGACAAAATATTTTGTAAACTTTCTGGTGAATGTGCATAATCTATCATAATTGGTATTTCCTTTTTATTTGGTACCATTTCTGATCTTCCTGGTACTTTTATTTCTGCTAATGCTTCTATTACTTTTTCAGATGGTACTCCTATTTTTTTTGCTACACATATTGCAGCAAGTGCATTATATACACTAAACCTACCTGGAATATCTACTTTTACTCTTTCATTTCTATCAGACACTTTTACTCTAAAGTCAACATATGAATTTGTTATTGTAATGTCTTTAGCTAACATCTGGCAATAATTGTCTATTCCATATGTCATAATATTACTATTTGGAAATAATTTTGGTATTTTAGATACTTGTAAATCATCAACATTTATTATTCCATTATCACACATTTTGAATAATTTTAGTTTAGATTCAAAATAATCTTTCATGTCTGGGTGTTCTTTTTCACTAATGTGGTCTTCTGAAAAGTTTGTAAATACCACAATATTAAAATTACATCCATCTACTCTGTGCAATTTTAAACTTTGAGAAGAAACTTCCATAACCACATATTGCACACCTGCTTCAACCATTTTTGCAAATGTTTTTTGTAATTCCAAACTTTCTGGTGTTGTTCTACTACTTTCTGAAATCATTTTTCCATTAATATATGTTGCAATTGTTCCTATTAATCCAACTTTATATCCTGCTTTTTCTAAAATTTCTTTAATCATAAATGTAGTAGTTGTTTTTCCTTTTGTTCCTGTTACTCCAATTAATTGGAATTTTCTTGATGGATTATCATAAAAATTACAACTGCAAATTGCTAGTGCTTGCCTTGTATCTTTTGCCATAATTAGTGTAACATCTGCTGGCAATTTTATTTTTTTCAAATCACATCCTTCCTGAACCATAATTGCTTTTGCCCCTGCTTCAATAGCATTATTTATGTAATCATGACCATCTACACTAAATCCTTTAATTGCTATAAACAAAAAACCCTCTTTAATATTTTTGGAATTACTTTCAATTCCAGATATTTCAATATCTAAATTTCCTTTTGCTTTCAAATTATCTAATCCTAACAATAATTTATTTAACTTCATTTGAAACTCCTTTATGTTTTTATTATTTTATAATATTGTCAGTTGACATTATTATTCTATTATAGCATACATTATATAACTAATTTTTTAATTTGTATAGTCAAAAATAAAAAAATTATTTACTGGGGTCGGTCCTTTTCTTTGTTGGGGTCGGTCCCTTTTCTTGTTGGGGTCGGTCCCTTTTTCTATTGGGGTCGGTCCTTTTCTTGTTGGGGTCGGTCCCTTTTGTTACTGGGGTCGGTCCCTTTTTTAATTAGTCAAAAACTTTTTTTATAATTTTTTGACTTACACCTGTTACTCTAGAAATTTGGGTTTTATTTGTTGATTTTATTTCTTTTAATATTAATAATTTCTTTTGTATTTCTTCTTCTTTTCCTTTAAAAATTTTTATAACGTCTTCATCTTTATCAATTTTAAAATTATTCATAATAATCTCTTTCAATTCATCATCTGTTAATTTTCTTATTATTTCAAACTCCGAATAATCACTTATATTGTTGCTTTCATTACTTTTAGTATATTTTACAAACTCATCTACATTATTATCAAAATAGTGCAATAATATTTCCTTGTCAACTAGTTTTGGAGTTTCAATGTATTCTCTATAGCTACTCCAATTATAATCTTCAGTTTTTGATATTTTAGCATTTTCTGGATTTCTATGAATATATTTGCACACTTCTAAAAAATATTTTAAATTTTCAACATTTTTACTTTTAAATCTATTCTGGAAAAGGGGACCAATTCTTTCATATTTATAATTAAAATATTGAGCATATCTTCCTGCAAGACTTTGCATGGCTCTTGATAAAAATTCATCTTCAATTCTAATTAATAAATGAATATGATTATCCATTAAACAATATGAATATATTTGATAGTTAAACTGTTTTTTATTGATTAATAATTGTTCGAGAAAAAATTTTCTATCTGAATTATAATAAAAAATATCTTGATTATTTACACCTTTATAAATAATATGATAAATCTTTGAATTACTAAATGTTCTTAATAATCTTGACAAAATTACCTCACTTTCAAAAAAATTATAACACATAAAAATATAAATTTCTAGACTTAAAAACAAATTTTTCAAAAAGGGACCGACCCCAATAGAAAAAGGGACCGACCCCAGTAACAAAAGGGACCGACCCCAATAGCAAAAAGGACCGACCCCAGTATCAAAAGGGATCGGCACTTTTTTATTCTTGGTTTGTTATTTGTTCTAATTTTAGAAGATCTTCCCATCTCTTGTCTACTTCTTCTTGGAATTCTTTTATCATCCATTCATTTCCTTCTTTAAACATGTGTTTGAATCTTTTTTGTGGACGTAGGAATTCTTCTATTGGTAGTTTTTTAGCTGGTTTATATGTTATTTTGTAAACTCCATTTACAACTTCATATAATGGCCAATAACATGTGTCTGCAGCTAATTTATTTATCTGCATTAAGTCTTCTGTTGGATATCCCCAGCCTCTTGGACATGGTGCTAGTACATTTAAAAATGCTGGACCTTCTGTATATATTGCTTTTTCTGATTTTTCATATAAATCTTTAAAATTTGTCATTGCAAGTGTTTGTGCAACATATGGTATATGGTGACTTACCATTATTTCTGTTAAGTCTTTTCTTACTTGCATTTTTCCTGGAATTACCTTTCCTGCTGGTGATGTTGTTGTATCTGCAAAATGTGGTGTTGCTGATGAACGTTGTATTCCTGTATTCATGTATGCACCATTGTCATAACATACATATACCATGTCATGTCCTCTTTCCATTGCTCCAGATAAACTTTGAAGTCCTATATCATATGTTCCTCCATCTCCACCAAATGCAATGAATTTTGTTGTTTTATCTTGTGGTAACTTTCCTTGTTTTTTTAATGATTTATATGCCGCTTCTGCACCTGAACAAGTTGCCCCTGCACATTCAAAAGCAGTATGAATATATGAATCTGTCCATGCTGTATATGGATATATAAATGATGATACTTCCATACATCCTGTTGCATTTGCAATTACAGCATGATCTTCAGGTTTTAATGCTCTCATTATCATTCTGGCTACAACAGGAGCTCCACAGCCTGCACACATTCTATGTCCTTCTGTAAATCTTGATGGTTTCTCAACCACTACTTTTTTTAAATCATATGCCATATTAGTTTCTCTCCTTTCTTAAGCCTAAATATCTATATGGATTTTCTATATTTCCTGTTTCTGCAATTTTTTGTAAATCATTATAAACTGATTCTATTTGAGCTTCTGTTGTATCTCTTCCACCAATTCCATATACATAATTTACCATAGGAACTTGTTTTTTATTTACATACATAGCTGAAGTTACATCTTCAAATAATGCTCCTCCTGCTCCATTTAAAGAATCTGCTTTATCTAAAATAGCTACAGCTTTTAAATGTGATAAAGCTTCTGCAACTTCATCTACAGGGAATGGTCTAAACATTCTTATTTTTAATAATCCTGCTTTTACTCCTTTTTCTCTTAATTGATTTACAACTGCTTTTGTTGTTCCTGCAGTTGAGTTCATGCAAACTATTGCTATTTCTGCATCATCTAACATATATTCTTCAAAAAATCCGTATTTTCTACCTGTCCATTTTTCAAATTCTTCAGCTACTTCTTTAATAACTTGTTTTGCATTTCTCATTGCTTCAGCTTGCCCAGCTTTATGTTCAAATAAAAATGATTGCAAATCTAATGGACCAACTGCTATTGGTTCTTTATCATTTAATAAATAATGTTCTGGGTGGTATTCTCCTATAAATTTTTTTACTTCTTCATCAGTTTCTAATTGAATATTTTCAATTGAATGTGATGTTATAAATCCATCTTGACATACCATTAATGGTAATAAAACATTTTTATTTTCTGCTATTTTATGTGCCATTAACATATTATCATATGCTTCTTGATTATTTTCTGAAAATAGCATAATCCATCCTGCATCTCTAACTCCCATTGCATCTGAATGGTCATTATGAATATTTAATGGTCCTGATACTGCTCTATTTACTAATGCCATAACAATTGGAAGTCTTAAACTTGAAGCTATGTAAATCATTTCCCACATTAAAGATAATCCATTTGCTGATGTTGCTGTCATAGCTCTTGCTCCAGCTGCTTCTGCTCCTATTGTTGCAGACATTGCAGAATGTTCACTTTCTACTGCCACAAATTCTGTATCAACTTCTCCATTTGATACAAATGTAGAAAAATATTGTGGTATTTCTGTTGATGGTGTTATTGGGAATGCAGCTACAACATCTGGATTAATTTGTTTCATTGCAATTGCTGTTGCCTCATTTCCACTTAATCTTTCTCTAATACTCATTTTTTTCATTCCTTTCCTTTGCTCACTATTATACTTTTAGTAAATCTTAGTGATTGTTATTTTATCTATTTAAACTTCTTTCATTTCTATTGCTTTAAATGGACATACTTTAGCACATACGCCACATCCTTTGCAATAATCATAATTATAATCTTTTCTTTTTAAATCTTCTCCTACAGGAATTGAATTATCTGGGCAAACAGGGAAACAAAGTCCACATTGTTTACATTTTTCTTCTATCCAAACTGGTTTCATGCTTCTCCAGTCTCCTGTTTTAAATTCTCTTGCATTTCCTGCACAATATATGTCTCCACCAATTGTTAGTTTTTCCATTGGTGTTTTTGCATTTATATCTGTCATTAATTTTTCCTCCTCTTATTGAATTTGTTTAACTTCTTTTAAAGCAAGTTCTAATGCTTTCATATTTCCTTCAATAACTTCTGGTTTTTTTGCAAATTTATGTTTAAATGATGATTTCATATCTTCTATAAATAAGTTTTCGTCCATTATTCCTGTTACTTTTACAATTGCTGCAAGCATTGGTGTATTAGGAAAATATTTTCCTAATGTTTCTTCAGAAACTTTTTTTGCATCAATTGCATAAATTCTTCCTTTGTATCCATTTAATTTTTCTTTTAAATATTCTGGACTTTTTGTTGTATTAATTACAATTGCTCCTTCTTCTTTTAGCCCTGCTGTTACAGGTACACTATTTAATAATGTATCATCTACAACTACTACATAATCTGGTTCATAAATGTTACTATGTATTGTAATTGGTTCATCACTAATTCTGTTATAAGCAGTAATTGGTGCCCCCATTCTCTCTGGACCATATTCTGGAAAACCTTGTATATACTTTCCAGTATTAAATGCTGCATCTGCAAGTAGTAATGAAGCTGTTTTTGCTCCTTGACCTCCTCTACCATGCCATCTAATTTCAATTAAATTACTCATTACTGGTACCATTCCTTTCTAAATAGTATATTCTTTCTAATTTTAGAAACTTTATATTTTTACATAATTTATATTTTCCACAAACTATTTTTTATATTTTTACATAAACCTATAATAAATTTCTATAAATTTTGAAAGATTTTCTATGGTTAGTATATTATTATTTTGTTTTGATGTCAAGAGATTTTTCAATACTATACAGTCACATAAAAATATTTTTATTATTTTTGTTTCACATCTATTGTAACACTACACTATCACTTAAAAATATTTTTATTATCGATTGACTTTAAGTTTTAATTGTAGTAAAATAAATTGTATGTAATTTTGAATGCTTTCGAAAAAACATCGGAGGCTTCAAAACCTCTGATGTAAAAATAATTATTTTCATTAGGAGGTTTTAAACTTATGAGCACATACCCCTATATCTTTAATGTAGGAGCAATGGCATTGGAAATTAATATTCCTGCCTCTGACTTCGACATTGAACCCGAATTGTTAGAAAAAAAGAGTATTTCTGAATGGTCTAAGTTTTTTTCTAAGAACATTAAGAAATTCCCAAAGTACTCTGACAGATTCAAACTGTTATCTAACGCAATTTACACCATGCACTCTATCCAGAAAACAAAGGGTTCTATTGAAAATATTTCTGTAACAACTAATTTTACCGCAAGAAAAAGATTAAGTTTTACTGTTATTTTCAATACCCCAAATGCAAAAGAAGATTTCATTTGGTTGGTTAAGCAGAAATTTGGGAATGTGTTATTACCGGCTTAATAATTTTTGTTAAATATCAAAATATATCTAACAAACAAAAGACAGGTAACATCATAAAATAAAAATGGAATTAAGGCTTTCTGGCAATTGTAAAAATTGCATAGGAAGTCTTAATTCCGTTTTCAAGAACAATAGCGGACATTTTTAGACATTTTATATATTTTTAATATTTTAAAGTCCGCGTTATTGTTCGTGCGCCAATTTTACGAAGTAAAATTGTGTGCATCCGTTTGAGCGAAGCTCTTTTCTTGAATAGGAAAAAGCAATTTTTCCTATTCAAGAACAATAGAGGACTTTTTAGACATTTTATATGTTAAACAATCAAAAATTTATTTATTTTTGTTTCTTTTGTTTTCAACTTTTTTTGAATCTTTCATTTTTTCACTAAATTCTCTTTTGGAATTCTCTATTTTTTCATTAAATTCTTTCTTTGAATTTTCCATCTTTTCACTAAATTCTCTTTTGGAATTTTCTATTTTTTTATTAAATTCTCTTTTGGAATTTTCTACTTTTTCATTAAATTCTTTTTTAGAATTTTCTATTCTTTCTTTAAGATCTTTTCTGGATTCTTCAATTTTTTTCTTAATTTCTTCCCAAGTACTATATTTTACATATTCTTTTATTGCAGGGAAAGCTTTTACTAGTCTTCTATACAACTTAATTTTCCAGCTTCTAATTCGCTTTTGAACTTTTTCTGATATTTCTTCTGTATTATCTCTAAATTCTTTTGACATATCTTTTAAGTCAAATATAACTTTATAAGATACTATTGTATCTGCAATAAATAAGATTGTTATTAAAGACAATATAATGTGAAGAGCTAATTCTGGAACTTTTTCTATATATTTTATAAAAAATGGATTTATTACAAATACAATTGTTGTTCCTAATAGACCAAATAAAATTAAATTTTGTAAACATACTCTACCATTTAAATTAAATTTTCTATCTGAATAATCCCACCATCTTGCTTTAAATATTTTTTCCATAAAATAACTTGTTAAATATTCCAAAATTCCACATATAATAATTGACATTACAAATGTTGCTAATACATCATCACTATATTTTTTTAATAAAATAGTAATTAATACAACACCCGTCCCATATATTGGACAATATGGTCCTATTAAAAATCCTCTATCTACAAGCTTTTTTTCTCGAATTGAAATTCCTACAGTTTCCATTACCCATCCTGCAAAAGAATAAATATAAAATAATGCTAAATATGTTTCTATTTGTGATAACAATTTTTAATCCCTTCCTTTTATAATATTTTTCTTCTTAATTTAATATAATAGGGAAGCAAAACTTCTCTATTACATTAATTTTTTAATAAATCTAATTTATAATTATTTTTCTATAAGTAACTATCATTTAATTTGTTTTTACTTTTTTATTGGAATTTTTACTTTCTTTAATTTTTTCATTTTTTTCGATATTTTCTTTTTCCAATACTTTTTTCTGTTTTTCAACATTTTCTTTTTCTACTGCTTTTTTCTGTTTTTCTTTTAATTTTAAATTATCTTTTGCAACAGTCATAAGAAGTTTTATTCTATTAGTTTGGTTTGCCTCACTTGCACCTGGGTCATAGTCAACAGGAACAATATTAGAATCAGGAAATTTATCTCTAATAGTTTTAATTACACCTTTTCCAACAACATGGTTTGGTAAACAAGCAAATGGTTGAACACAAATAATGTTTTTTATGTCATTTTCCATATATTCAAGCATTTCTGCTGTTAAAAACCATCCTTCTCCTGTTTGATTTCCTGTTGATAAAATAGATTTTACATTATCTGCCAAATGCCATATATCACAAGTTGGTAAATATCCTTTTTTAGATTCTGCAAGTGCCTTTCTCGTATCTTTTTCAAAAGAATCAATTAATTTTATAGCTGTACCAAATAATACTGATTTTAATGATTTATCTTTTAATAATTTATGTGAAATTACACTATTTGCTGCAACATATTTAATAAATCCCATAAAATCTGGAAGTACAACTTCTGCTCCTTCTTTTTCCAATAAATCAGTTACAAAATTGTTTCCAAATGGATGATATTTTATTAAAATTTCTCCAACTATACCAACTTTTGGCTTTTCTTTAGATTTTTTCCATTCAATTTTTTCAAAATCTTCTACTATGTTATATATACTTTTTGAAAATTCTTTTGAACTACTATTTATTGCAAGGTCTTTTGTTGTTTCTAGCCATTTGTCAAATAATTTTTGCGTTTCACCTTTATTTTTTTCATATGGTCTATTTTTATACAACATTTTTTGTAAAAGATCTCCATATACAATTGCTTTTAACAATTTTTCTACCATACTAAATGTAAATTTAAATCCAGGATTTTTCTCCATTCCAACAACATTAAATGAAATTACTGGTACTTGCTCATATCCTGCATCTTTTAAAGCTTTGCGTATAAATCCAATATAATTTGTTGCTCTACAGCCTCCACCTGTTTGAGACATTATTAATGCTACTTTATTTACATCATATTCTCCAGATTCTAATGCTTCTATCATTTGCCCTGTTGTTATAATAGAAGGATAACATGCATCATTATTTACATATTTTAGTCCTGTTTCGATTGTATGTGGTGTACATTCTCTTAAAAGTTTTGCTTTATATCCTTCACTTTGTAAAACTGGTTCTAAATATTCAAAATGTATTGGTGCCATTTGTGGTATTAAAATTAAAAATTCTTTTTTCATTTCTTTTGTAAATGGATTTTTCTTTAAATAATAATCTCCTGTTGCTTCACTTTTATCTTTTTTTGCATTTAACCTTTTATTTATACTTGCTAATAATGAACGTAAACGTATTCTTACAGCTCCTAAATTGTTTACTTCATCTATTTTTATTAATGTGTACATTTTTCCAAAGCTTGTTAAAATTTCTTCAACTTCATCTGTTGTTACTGCATCAACTCCACATCCAAATGAATTTATTTGCACAAGCTCTAAATTGTCATGTCTGCCAACAAAATCTGCAGAAGCATATAATCTTGAATGGAACATCCATTGGTCTACAACTCGTAATGGTCTTTCTGGAATTGCTTTATCTGCAACACTGTCTTCTGTTAACACACACATTCCTAAACTTGTTATTAGTGTATCTATTCCATGATTTATTTCTGGATCTATATGATATGGTCTTCCTGCTAAAACAATTCCTTTTAAATTGTTTTTTTCAATATATTCTAATGTTTCTTTCCCTTTATTATGAATATCTTCTCTACATTTTTTATATTCTTGCTGAGCTTTTTCAATTGCTATTTTTAATTCTTTTTTTGTAAAATTATATTCTTTAAATTCATCAAGCTCCATAATTCTTTTTAATAATGCATCAGATTCAAATGGTAAAAATGGGTTTATAAATTTTACATTTTTTAGTTCTTCAACATTATTTTTTAGAACTTCTGAATATGAGATTACAATTGGACAATTATATCTATTATTTGCATCTTTATATTCTTTTCTAGAATAAGGAATACATGGATAAAATATTGTTTTTATTCCTTTTTGAATTAAGCTAATTACATGCCCATGTGATAATTTTGCCGGATAACATACAGATTCTGAAGGCATTGATTCTATTCCTTTTTCATATATTTTTCTTGTGCTTTTTTCTGATATAATTACTCTAAATCCTAAATTAGTAAATAATGTAAACCAAAATGGATAATCTTCATACATATTTAGTACCCTTGGAATTCCAATTGTTCCTCTTGGTGCATCTTTTTCTTCTAATGGCTTATAATCAAATATTCTTTCATATTTGTATTTTACAAGATTTGGTAAGTCTTTGTGTGAATTTACTATTCCCTCTCCTTTTTCACATCTGTTTCCAGATATGTGGCGTTTTCCATTACTAAATTGATTTATTGTTAATTGACAATGATTTTCACATCCATTACATCTTGTATGTGTAACTTTTATATCTAGTTTATCAATTTGTTCTACTGTTGCAATTGTTGAATGATATTCCATATCCATATTTGCTTCATATTGTTCACATGCAAGTAATGCCATTCCATATGCTCCCATAAGTCCTGCAATATCTGGTCTTATTACATTTCTTCCTACAATTAATTCAAATGCTCTTAATACTGCCTCATTGTAAAAAGTTCCTCCTTGTACAACTATATGACTTCCAAGTTTTTTTACATCTCTAATTTTCATTACTTTTTGAATTGCATTTTTTATTACTGAATATGATAAACCTGCAGATATATCTCCAACAGAATATCCCTCTTTTTGTGCTTGTTTTATTTTAGAATTCATAAATACTGTACATCTTGACCCTAAGTCTACTGGATTTTGTGCTTCTAATGCTTCTTCAACAAATTTATCTATACTTAAGTTTAAACTTTTTGCAAATGTTTCTATAAATGAACCACATCCTGATGAACAAGCTTCGTTTAACATGATATTATCAATTGTGTTATTTTTTAGTTTGATATATTTCATATCTTGTCCACCAATGTCTACTATACTTGTTACTTTTGGTTCAAATTTTTTTGCAGCTGTGTAATGTGCTATTGTTTCTATTTCATTTAAGTCTACATTTAATGCTGTTTGTATTAGTTTTTCTCCATATCCTGTAACTCCACTATAACGTATAATAGCCTTTTCTGGTAAAACTTTATACAATTTTTTTAACATTTCTATAATACTGTCAAGTGGCTTTCCCTCATTACTTTGGTATGCTGAATATAATAATGTTCCATCTCTATCTGTTACAACAAGTTTTGATGTTGTTGAACCTGCATCTATTCCTATAAAACAGTCTCCTTTATGTTCTGAAAGTGGCTTTTTGGGTACAACATCTTTGTCATGTCTTTTTTTAAATTCTTCATATTCAATATTTGTTTTGAATAGTGGTTGTAATGGCTGTGAAGTTGTGTCATGAGATTGCTTTAATACTTGAATTTTGCTTTTTAGTTTTTCTGCACTTATTGGTTCCATGTCTTTTGCATCTAAACATGCTCCTTTTGCAACTAATAAGTGTGCTTCTTTTGGTACTATTGTTTGTTCTGGTGTAAGGTGTAATGTTTCTACAAATCTTTTTCTTAATTCTGGTAAATATGTTAGTGGTCCACCTAAAAATGCAACATTTCCTCTAATTGGTCTTCCACAAGCAAGTCCAGATATTGTTTGATTTACAACTGCTTGTAAAATAGAAACAGCAATATCTTCTTTTGCTGCTCCTTCATTTAATAATGGTTGTACATCAGTTTTGGCAAAAACACCACATCTTGATGCTATTGGATAAATTGTTTGATATCCTTTGGCAAGTTCATTTAATCCTGCTGTATCTGTATTAAGTAATGATGCCATTTGGTCTAAAAATGCTCCTGTTCCTCCTGCACATGTTCCATTCATACGTTGCTCTATTGATTTTCCAAAATATATTATTTTCGCATCTTCTCCACCTAGCTCTATTACTACATCTGTTTGTGGTATATATTTTTCTACTGCTCTTTTACATGCAACTACTTCTTGTATAAATGGTACATCCAAAAAGTTTGCTGTACTCATTGCTCCAGAACCTGTTAATGCTAATGTGAATTTGCAGTCTTTATATTTTTTAACTAAATCCTCTAACACTCTACATACTGTGTTTTTAGTATCAGAATAATGTCTTTCGTATGATGTATATATTTCTTCTAGATTTTCGTTCATAACAGCTATTTTTACTGTTGTTGAACCTACATCCATTCCTATATGTATAATCCTCATTTTAAATCACGTTTCCTTTTTAATGTTATTGGGCAATTTGGTGCCGGTCCATTTTTTCATTGGGGGTCGGTCCCTTTTTGTTTAGAAATAATTTTTCAACCTTTTTATGTTCTTTCAATTCAATTGTAATATAACATAAAGTTTAAGATTTTTCAAGTTAAGTTTTGACAATTTGACAATTTGGTGCCGGTTCTCTTTTGTCCCTTTTTCTTTGCTCCGTTGACTGTTTATGGTTTGTTATTTTTTGTCGCTTTTTGTATAATACTTTTTTATTATACAATTTTTTTATGAAAGTTGTGTGAATTAATTCCAAAAATGCTCTGACTACTGATTAACTGTTAAATAAACTTTTACATGATTAAATAAAAAATTAAATGATGTTGAAATAGGAAAAACGTTTTTTCCTAAATTGTTTATTATTCATCTATAATTTTTATTAAAGCCACACTCCAATGGAGTGTGGCTCGTGTGCTGTAGTTATAAAAACATTATGTGTTATCGCTTTAGGTTTCAAGATTCTTAACTTGCCCGTCGATGGTAACATAAGTCAAAACATTGTTACCATTGACTGTACGCCATTTTAGACAAGAAACATCTTCGCAGATATTTCTCATCTTTCCTTCTTCTGGATTCAACTTCAAGAGAGTATTGTTGGAACTAATAATATAAATATTAGTTCCATAAATTTGGACATCTCTTACATTGGGCACAATATACTGTGCCTTTTTCAGATTACTCAACCTTTTAACTTTCAGGTCTTTTAGCCCCTCAGCCACAGGTGTAAGTTCAAACTGGTAATATTCGTCACCAATATAAGTTATCCACACCTGAGTATCAAGGCTTTCAACCTCAAAACTACAATCAGAACAATCTACAACATTATCAGTTGCTGCATCTTGCTCTAATCCCAGAAAATTCCGGACTTTTTGTTCAAGAATACTCAACTTTTCTGACAGAAAAGTTTGAATATTTTGAACAAACATCAAACAGTTTTCTCCATCGGATTCAGCTGTGTCAACTACAGACTCTACCTGCTGAACACAGGTATTATTGTCTGTAGCAAAAACAGGAGCAGACAGAGTTGCAAGCAACACAGTACTTGCCAGCAACATTGAAACAAACTTTTTCATTTGTACCTTTCCTTTCTTTTCTTGTTTGTATTTGTAGAAATAACTTCCACAAATTTTTGTATACAGCACACATTCAAGCCTTTCTATTTAGCTTTAACCTATATTTTACCATATTTTTTGTTTTACGTCAACTCATAAAATTTACTAATAGTGTAAAATGGTTTCGGAATAGAAAAAAGAGAACCGGCACCAATTTTCCCAACATAAAAGGGAAAAAAGAGAACCGGCACTAAATTACCCAAGATATTTCTTTAAGAATTTTCCTGTGTAGCTTCTTTCGTTTTTGCAGATTTGTTCTGGTGTTCCTACTGCAATTATTTCTCCTCCTGCGTCTCCTCCTTCTGGTCCTAAGTCTATTATATAATCTGCTGTTTTTATTAAGTCTAAATTATGTTCTATTACAACTATTGTATTTCCTGTGTCTACAAGTCTTTGTAATATGTCTACTAATCTGTGGACATCTGCTATATGAAGTCCTGTTGTTGGTTCATCTAAAATATATAATGTTTTTCCTGTTGCTTTTTTAGATAATTCTGTTGCAAGTTTAACACGTTGTGCTTCTCCTCCTGATAGTGTTGTTGATGGTTGTCCTAATTTGATATATCCTAATCCTACATCATATAGTGTTTGTATTTTGGTTTTGATTCTTGGAATGTTTTCAAAAAATTCTAATGCTTCTTCAACTGTCATGTCTAATACATCTGCTATATTTTTTCCTTTATATTTTACTTCTAATGTTTCTCTGTTATATCTTTTTCCTTTACATACTTCACATGGTACAAATACATCTGGTAAAAAGTGCATTTCTATTCTGTGTACACCATCTCCTGAACAGCTTTCACATCTTCCTCCTGGTACATTAAAACTAAATCTTCCTTTTTCATATCCTCTCATTTTTGCTTCATTTGTTTCTGCAAAAATATCTCTTATTAAATCAAATGCACCTGTATATGTTGCTGGATTTGAACGTGGTGTACGTCCTATTGGTGATTGGTCAATATTGATAATTTTGTCTATATTATCTAAGCCTTTTATTTGTTTACATTTTCCTGCTTTTTCTGTTGCTCCATTTAATTTTTGTGCAATATTTTTGTATAATACTTCATTTATTAATGTACTTTTTCCCGAACCTGAAACTCCTGTAATACAAATAAATTTGCCTAGTGGAAATTTTACACTTATATTTTTTAAATTGTTTTCTGTTGCTCCAACAATTTCTATACTTCTTCTATTTCCTGTTCTTCTCTTTTTAGGTACTGAAATTTTTCTTCTTCCACTTAAATATGCTCCTGTTATAGACCCTTCTACATTTTTTATTTCTTCAGCAGTTCCTTGTGCTAATACTCTTCCTCCATGAACACCTGCACCTGGTCCAATATCTATAATTTGATCTGCTGCATACATTGTATCTTCATCATGTTCTACTACTATTAGTGTATTTCCTAAATCTCTTAATTTTTTTAATGTTGCAATTAATTTATCATTATCTCTTTGATGTAATCCAATACTTGGCTCATCTAATATATATAATACTCCTGTTAATCCTGAACCTATTTGTGTTGCTAAACGTATACGTTGTGCTTCTCCGCCTGATAGTGTTCCTGCACTTCTTGATAATGTTAAATATTCTAGTCCAACATCTATTAAAAATTGAAGTCTTGAGTTTATTTCTTTTAAGATTAATTCTGCTATCATTTTTTGTGAATTTGTTAATTCTAATGTTGAAAGAAATTCTTTTAAATGTTTTACAGATAAATCTGTCATTTCATTTATATTAATTCCACCAACTTTTACTGATAATACTTCTTTTTTTAGTCTTGCACCAAAACATTCATCACATGGAAGTTCACTCATATACATTTCGTAAAAGTCTCTCATTCCTTGTGATTTTGTTTCATTATGACGTCTTTCAAGTGTTGGTATTACTCCTTCAAATGGAGCTGTAAATTGCCTTTTTCCAATTGATGATTCATATTCAAAGTCTATTTCTTCATTTCCTGTTCCATATAATATTTTTTCTAGAAAATCTCTTGGCAAATCTTTGATTTTTTTGTTTCTTATATCTATTCCATAATGTCTTCCTACACTTTCAAAGTACATTTTTGCCATTGTATCTCCTTTTTTCATTGTACTTGAGCCAAATGCTTTTACTCCATCATATAGTGTTTTTGTTTTGTCTGGGATTATTAAATCTTCGTCCATTTTCATTAAATATCCTATTCCAGAACATTTTGGACAGGCTCCATAAGGATTGTTAAATGAAAACATTCTTGGTGTTAATTCTGGAAAACTGAATCCACAGTCTGGACATGCATAATTACAGCTGTATAATACAGGCTTTTGTCCTACTACATCTATTAAAACTAGGTTTTCTGCATGTTTTAATGCTACTTCTATTGATTCTGTAAGTCTTCCTACAATATCTTCTTTTATTACTAATCTGTCTACTACAATTTCTATTTCATGTTTTTTATTTTTTTCTAGTTTTATTTCATCAGATAAATCATAAATTTCTCCATCTACTCTAACTCTTGCAAATCCATCTTTTTGTAGGTCTTCAAACAGTTTTGTATATTCTCCTTTTCTTCCTCTAACAACTGGTGCTAAAACTTGTATCCTTGTTCCTTCTTCTAATTTCATTACATTGTCTACAATTTGGTCTATTGATTGTTTTTCTATTTTTTTACCACAATTAGGACAATATGGTGTTCCTATTCTTGCATATAGTAAACGTATATAATCATATATTTCTGTTACTGTTCCTACTGTTGAACGTGGATTTTTTGAGGTTGTTTTTTGGTCTATTGAAATTGCTGGTGATAGTCCTTCTATTGATTCTACTTCTGGCTTTTCCATTAGTCCTAAAAATTGTCTTGCATATGATGATAGACTTTCTACATATCTTCTTTGTCCTTCTGCATATAGTGTGTCAAATGCTAGTGATGATTTTCCTGACCCTGATAGACCAGTTATTACTACTAATTTATTTCTTGGTATTTCTAAATTTATGTTTTTTAAGTTGTGTTCTTTTGCTCCTTTTATTATTATTTTGTCATTCATTTTCCCCATTCCTTTTTTATTTAATATTCTGCATTATTTTATCACATTTTTGCTTAATTTACAATATATAAAACAGTTGTTTCTTATATATGTCAAAAAAAGATATGTATTATAACATATCCTTATCAATAAAATTTTTCATTTTCTTTTCAAATTCTGCTTTAAAATTTTTGTCTGTTTCTATTTTTTCTTTAAATATATCTCCATATAGTTTTTGTTCTATGTTTTTGATATTAAAATGACTTAAAAATTCTTGTATTTGCTTTTCTTCGTTCGAAGCTTCTTGAAATTCTATTTCAATAAAATTTCCTAGCATATCCACTTCATCTATGTATATTTTTAAATCTTTAAATTTCCTAATTTGTCTTTTTCTATTTATATAAAAATATGGTTTCATTCCTATTAGACTTAAAAAATTTACCCCTTCTCTAAATTCTTTTAGTTTAATTTTAGATTCATTCCAAGTATTATCTTTTATCTTCTTTTTACATTCTAAATATATTTCATCATTCTTCTTTCTTATTCGACAAATAAAACCATACTTATCCAAGGATTCAAATCCTTTCCACCCTAATACTAAATCTATGTTTTTACTTTTTTCTTGTATTTCTTCCGTTTCTAACTCAATCTCCTTAATTTTTGAGCCACTTTCTATTTTAAATCTTATCTCTTTTTCTATCTCCATATTTTTCTTTCCTCCACTAAACAAATATATTATAACATTAATTTTTATTTAAGCAAAGAATTTAAAGTCATTTGTTTCAATAATTTTTCTAAAAAGCTCTTGTAATATACTTTCAAATATAGCAAAAAAATATAATGCTACTATTTTGTTTGAAAATGTAAAAGTTGAAACTTATACTTTAAAAGCAATAGAAATAATTTCAAATTATAATAATCTATTCTTCACTTTAGATTTAGGGCATAATATTAGATATGGAAACATAGCAAAAGAAATGTTCTTAAAATATAATGATAGAATTAAACATATTCATTTACACGATTTTAATGGTTCAAAAGATCATCAGGAATTATTTACAGGAATATTAAATATTAAAGAAGAATTAGATTTTTGTAAAAGTAAGAATATAGATGTACTCATTGAAGTAAAACGTAAAGAAGAATTAGTTAACTCTGTTAACAAATTGCATAAGTTCGATTATATGATTTAATAAAGTTCAATACATATAACAAAAAGGTTTACAAAATTAGAATTTTGCTGTATAATAATATAAGCATTTTGTGCTAAAAACAATATGACTTTTTTATTTACAGGAGGAAACCATTATGGAATACTATTCTCGAAAAGACCGTAACTTCCATCTGATGGAGGTGTTTATGCAGAGTGATGCTCTCACTCTGAAAGTTCCTTTGTATTCGAGGGAAGTGGACGATTTGCGGAAAAACTTTCCGCAAGTAGAGATTAGGAAAGGAGCGAAAATTGCAGAAAACGGCAAGTTTGTCTGCACTATTGAGAAAAAGTCTAAATAAGTTTTAGACCGGCTGGAATTTCCAGCCGGTCTTTTTCATTGAATAGGAAAAAGCGATTTTTCCTATTCAATGAAAGAGCTTCGCTCAAACAGATGCACACAAATTTTACTATTAAATTTTCCACAAATTCTAAGATTTTTATCCTTTTATAAAATTTTTAAGTTTATTCATTTATCAATTTTTCCAATTCTTTAATTTTGTCTCTTAATTCAGCAGCCTGTTCAAATTCCATGCGACTAGCATGTTCAAGCATTTCATCAGTAAGTTTAGAAATTGTATTTTTGATATCATCTTCTTTTTCGAACTTATATTCAACACCAATATTTTCAACCTGAATTGCTTTAATAGAATCTCTAATAGATTTATTAATTGTTTTTGGTGTAATATTATGTTCTTTATTATAAGCCTCTTGAATTGCACGTCTTCTGTTGGTTTCTTTAATTGCTTTTTCCATAGAATCTGTAAGTTCATCTGCATACATTATAACTGTTCCATTTGTATTTCTTGCAGCACGTCCAATAGTTTGAATTAAAGAACGTTCTGAACGTAAAAATCCTTCTTTATCAGCATCTAATATAGCAACTAAAGAAACTTCAGGAATATCAAGTCCTTCTCTTAAAAGGTTAATACCAACTAATACATCAAATTCACCTAAACGTAAATTACGAATAATTTCCATTCTCTCTAATGCTTTTATATCTGAATGCATGTAATTTACTTTTATATCAAGGCTTTTTAAATATGCAGTTAAATCTTCTGCCATCTTTTTGGTTAAAGTAGTAACTAAAACTCTTTCATTTCTTTCTACTCTTATTCTAATTTGTTCAATTAAATCATCTATTTGATTTGATATAGGTTTTACTTCTATTTTTGGATCTAATAATCCTGTTGGTCTTATAATTTGTTCTACAACATTGTCTTTTGCATGTTCTTTTTCATAATCTGCTGGTGTTGCACTAACAAAAATTACTTGATTAATTCTGTTTTCAAATTCATTAAATGTTAATGGTCTATTATCATAAGCAGATGGTAAACGAAATCCGTATTTTACTAAAGAATCTTTACGAGCTCTATCTCCATTATACATTGCTCTTACTTGTGGAATTGTTGCATGTGATTCATCAATTAAAAGTAGAAAATCTTTTGGAAAATAGTCAAATAGTGTAAATGGCGCACTTCCTGGCTCTCTACCACTAATGTGTCTAGAATAATTTTCTATTCCTTGACAAAATCCAGTTTCTTTCATCATTTCCATATCAAAATTTGTTCTTTCTTGAATTCTTTGTGCTTCAATTAATTTATTTTGACTTTTAAAATATTCTACTCTTTCTTCTAATTCTTGTTCAATTGTTTTTAATGCTCTTTCCATTTTTTCTTTAGATGTAACATAATGTGAATTTGGAAATACCATAACATGGCTACGGGTTCCAATAGATTTACCTGTTACAGGATTTATTTCTGAAATTTTTTCTATTTCATCTCCCCAAAATTCTGCTCTGATTGCAGATTCTCCTTTATCTGATGGATAAATTTCTAAAATATCTCCTTTTGCTCTGAATGTTCCTCTTTTAAAATCAATTTCATTTCTTGAATATTGCATATTAATTAGCTTTTTCATTATGTTTTCTCTAGATATTTCCATTCCAGGTCGTAAAGATACTATCATATTTTCGTAGTCTATTGGGTCTCCTAAACCATATATACAAGAAACTGATGCAACAATAATTACATCTCTTGTTTCAAATAATGATGCTGTTGCTGAATGACGTAATTTATCTATTTCATCATTTATTGAGGCATCTTTTTCTATATATGTGTCACTTTGGGCTATATAACTTTCTGGTTGGTAATAATCATAATATGACACAAAGTATTCTACATGGTTTTCTGGAAAAAATTCTTTGAATTCACTGTATAATTGCCCTGCTAGTGTTTTGTTGTGTGCTAATACTAATGTTGGCTTTTGCACTTGCTGTATTATATTAGCCATTGTAAAGGTCTTTCCAGAGCCTGTAACTCCAAGTAATGTTTGATATTTTTTGCCAGCTTTTACTCCATTACTTAAATATTCAATTGCTTGTGGTTGGTCTCCTGTTGGCTTGTAATCTGAATGTAATTTAAACATATTTTAACTCCTTATAATTCAAATTGAGAATTATATAATTCTGCATATGCCCCATTTTTAGCCATTAATTGTTCATGATTTCCTTGTTCAATAATATTACCATTTTTCATAACTAAAATTAGGTCTGCATTTTTTATTGTTGATAGTCTATGTGCTATAATAAATGATGTTCTACCTTCTGTTAATTTATCCATAGCTTGTTGTACAAGTTCTTCTGTTCTTGTATCTACATTTGAGGTAGCTTCATCTAATATTAAAAATGGAGAATCTTGTATCATTCCTCTTGCAATTGTAAGTAATTGTTTTTGTCCTGCTGATACTGTATCATTTTCTGATAAATATGAATTGTATCCATTTGGTAATGTTCTAATAAAGTGGTCTAACCCTACCTCCTTACATACTTCTACTACTCTTTCATCACTTACATTTTCTTGGTTGTAAATTATGTTCTCTTTTACAGTTCCTTCAAATAACCAAGTATCTTGTAATACCATTGTAAATAAGTCATGTATATTTTCTCTTGTTAAATCTTTTGTTGAAACTCCATCAATTTTTATATCTCCAGAGTTAATGTCATAAAATTTCATTAAAAGATTTACCATTGTAGTTTTTCCTGCTCCTGTTGGACCTACAATTGCTATTTTTTGTCCTGGTAGTGCTGTTGCTGTAAATCCATTAATTGTAGGTTTATCATTATTATCATATTGGAATACAATATGGTCAAATTCAATCTTTCCTTTAACTTTATTCTTGTCTAAATATTTTTTATTTTCTGTTTGTTCTGGCATTTCTTTTTCATCTAAAAATTCAAATACTCTCTCACTTGCTGCTGCTGTAGATTGTAATGATGTCATACTTTGTGCAATTTGTGATAATGGATTTGTAAATAGTCTTACATATGTAATAAATGCTACTATTACTCCAAATGATATAATATCATTCATAGTTAATAATGCTCCAGCTATACATACTGCAACATATCCAAAGTTTCCTATAAATGACATTATAGGTTGCATAATTCCTGATAAAAATTGACTTTTTTGGTTTGCAATTGATACTTTTTTGTTGTATTCATCAAATTTTTCGTCTGATTCTTTTTCTCCATTATATGCTTTTACAACATTTAGCCCTGAATAAATTTCTTCTATATGTCCATTTAAATTTCCTAATTCTTCTTGTCTTTGTACAAAGTATTTTTGAGATTTGCCTAAAATGAAGAACATTCCTAAAAATCCAAATAAACTTGCTCCAATTGCTGTTAATGCCATTATCCAGTTTGTTACAAACATCATTATAATTGAACCTAAAAATAGTGTTATATTTGTTACTAAACTTCCTAAAGATTGGTTCATTGTTTGTGCAATCATATCAACATCATTGGTAACTCTTGAAAGTGTGTCTCCTGCTTGGTGTTGGTCAAAATAGCTTAATGGTAATTTGTTTATTTTTATTGATATTCTTTTTCTTAAGCTTCTTGCAAAATTGTTTGCAACATTTGTCATACATAAGCCTTGTATAAATGTAAATATTGCACTACAACCATATAAACAGCCTAAGAATATTGTAATTGATTTAATTGCATCCATGTCCATTTCTGCCATTAAACCTTTTTGTATTTCGTCTGTCATTTTTGATAATTGGTCTGGTGCAGATATTGACAAAACAGCTCCAATTATTGCTAAGATTAAAGAAATTATTATTAAAATTTTAAATTTTCCTAATTCTTTTATTAGTCTTCTAACTGCTTCTTTAAAATCTTTTGCTTTTTCGCCTGTTGCCATTCCACGCCCCATTGGTCCTCTTCTTGGTGTTTCTGCTCTATTGCTACTCATTCTTTCTCCTTCCTTTCCTATTCTATTTATTTTTCTATCTTTAAATTTTTTTATTTATTAGTTTAAAAATTATTTATATAATTTCAGTAAATTTCTAAGACTTAATTATTATTCAATATTTTTTAATATTTTAAGCTCCTAACTCTTTTTCTGATAATTGAGATAATGCTATTTGTTTGTATACTTCACAATTTTTTAATAATTCTTTGTGTGTTCCTTTTCCTACAACTACTCCATTATCAAGTACAATAATTTGGTCTGCATTCATTATTGTTCCTATTCTTTGTGCAACTATTAAACTTGTTGCATCTTTTGTGTATTTTTTTAATTCTTTTCTTAAAACACTATCTGTTTTATAATCTAAAGCAGAAAAACTGTCATCAAAAATGTATATTTCTGGGGCTCTTGCAATTGCTCTTGCTATTGCTAATCTTTGTTTTTGTCCACCAGAAACATTTGTACCTCCTTGTGCAATATGACTTTCATATTTGTCATCCATTTTCTCTACAAATTCTTTTCCTTGTGCTACTTCTACAGCTTTTTTTATTTGTTCTTCTGTTGCTTTTTCTTTTCCATTATCTCCATATGCAACATTTGAACTTACTGTTCCATTAAACATAACTGCTTTTTGTGGTACATATCCTATCTTATTGTGTAAATATTCTTGAGTATATTCTTTTACATTTATTCCATCAACAAGAACTTCTCCTTCTGTTGCATCATAAAATCTTGGTACTAAATTTATTAATGTAGATTTTCCACTTCCTGTTGATCCTATAAATGCTACTGTATCTCCTTTATTGGCTTTAAATGAGATATCTTTTAATAAATATTCGTCTGCATCTGGATATTTGAATGATACATTTTTAAATTCAACTGTTCCAACTTCATCTGTTGTTTTTGAATTGATTTTTCCGTCTTTTATACTTATTTGTGTATCTAATACCTCATTTATACGATTTGCTGATACTTGTGCTCTTGGTAACATCATAAATATAAATGCTAACATTAAGAATGACATTATTACTTGCATTGCATATGAGCTAAATACTACCATGTTTCCAAATAATACTATTTTGTCTGCAATTCCTGCTTCTTTTATTAACATTGCTCCAACAAAGTATATTGCAAGTGTTACAGAATTCATTATTAAATACATTAATGGTTGCATTATTGAAAATACACTTTGATTAAATAATTGTTGATTTGTTAAATTATTATTTGCTACATTGAATTTATCTTCTTGATATTGTTCTGCATTAAATGCTCTAACAACTCTAATTCCTGTTAAATTTTCACGTGTTACACCATTTAATTTATCTATTAATTTTTGTACTCTTCTAAATCTTGGTAATACTATTACCATTAATATTGCTATTGCTGTCATTAAAACTGCAACGGCTATTGCTGTAATTGTACTCCATTGCCAACTCTTATTTAAAATTTTAGTAACAGCCCATATTGCTGTTATTGGTGCTTTAATTAATAATTGCATTCCCATAGCAATTAACATTTCTATTTGTGTTACATCATTTGTTGTTCTAGTAATTAAACTATTTGTAGAAAATTGTTTTACTTCTTGCATTGCTAAATTTTCTACTTTTGTAAAAATTTTCTTTCTTATATTTTTTGAGAAATTAGAAGATATTTTTGAAGTTATATATCCTGTTACTACTGCTGCTACTAAGCTTCCAAATGCACATGCTAGCATATATCCTCCATTAATTAATATATCTTTCATCTCACTTCCTTCTGTTTGTACTAGTTGTGTTATTTCTGACATATAATCTGGCATTTTTAGTTCTAACCATACTTGTGTAAAAATTAGCACTAATGCTACAAATATAAATAGCCAATCTTTTTTTGTAAAATTTTTAAATAGTTTTAACATTTTATTCTCCCTTCTTTTATTATATTTATATTTTACCTTTTCATTTATTGTGGTAGTTTACATTCATATTATTTTATTACGATTTTTTCTTTTTATCAAGATGCTATTCCAATTTTTCACATAAAATTTACATTTTGCTAATGATTGTCAGCGGTTGTCAGTGGGGACGTTGATTTTGACAACTAAATTTGTTGTCAAAATCAACGTCCCCACTGACACTTATTAATTTCTGCTCCTAGAAATATGCTATAAAAACAAGCATATGTCCACATCATAATAAGTATTAATGTTGTTAAACTACCATATGTTATAGAAAAACCTTTAAATATATCTAAATAAATTGAAAATGCAAATGATATTATTCTTAAAGATATTACAGCAAAAATTGCTCCTAAAACTTGTTTTTTTGTCTTTTGACTGGATTTTACCATATATTTATATAATATTAAAATTATAAAAAAAGTTATAAGTAAAAATCCTATGTCAAATAATATTTTATCTGAAATTTTAAATTCATAAAATACTCCAAAATTTCTTTTCAAAAATGATATTAATCTTTCTCCAAAAACTAATGTTGTTAAGGCAATTATAATTAATAAAATAAAAAATATTGTTTGTATAATTGATTTAATTCTTAAATATATATATCCTTTTTTCTCTATTTCATCTACATTATATATGTTTTGTAAGCCTTTTGTAAAGCCATATAATCCTTTTCCTGCTGACCATAATGTAAATATTATAGATATAGAAATTGTTCCAAAAGATTTTGAATATACTTCTTGAACTACATCTATAACTAATCCTTTCATATTAGATGGAACTATATTTGATATTACATTATATAGTGTTTGTTGTTCTATTCCTGTATATTGTATTAGTGTTAGTAATAATATTATAAATGGTATAAATGATAATATTGTATAATATGCACATTGTGCAGAGTATTCACTTATATGGTCTTCTGATAATTTTTTTATAAAATTACTGACAATTATATATATCTTTTTTATAAATTTGTTATTATTTATATACATTTTTTCGTGTTTTCTCCTTGATAATTTGAGAAAGTTTCTTTTACTCTTTGAGCGAAGCTCTTTTCTTGAATAGGAAAAACTTGATTTTTCCTATTCAAGAACAAATAAGAAACTTATATTATATTATAAGCTTCTTATTATAATTTTATTAAATTTATTGTATTAAAAGTAAATCTGTAAGCCGGGTTCTGTCCTTTAAAATAGTCATTTATCTAGTACATATATTGCTATATGTATCAAGCCACGCAATTCAGAAGACGCCGAGCAGACTTAATCTTCTACTTAGGTGTTGCTCCAGATGGGGTTTACACTGACCCAATATGTCACCATACTGGCGGTGAGCTCTTACCTCGCCTTTTCACCCTTACCTCAAATTTTTAAGGAAAATTTTATTTTCTTTAATTTAATTTTTATATAATATTATTAAATTATAAGTAGTTAAAACTACACATATAGAGGCGGTTATTTTCTGTTGCACTTTCCTTAAGGTTTCCCTCACTAGACGTTATCTAGCATCATTGCTCTACGGAGCCCGGACTTTCCTCTCGTAAATCCTTTCGAATTTTACCAGCGACTATTCAATTTACTCTTTAATATTATAACACTTTTGTATTTATTAATCAATGATTATTGTAACTTTTTGTCTTACATCAATTGTAACACTGCATATATTTATTTACATTCATACCAGTTATCAGCTTCTGAAATTTCTGCAACAAGTGGCACATTTAATTTTACTGCATTTTCCATTTTATCTTTTAAAATTTTCTTTATTTCTTCCGCTTCTTCTAATGGTGCTTCTATCATCATTTCATCATGAACTTGAAGAATAATTTTAGATTTTAAATTACGTGTTTTTATTTCTTTTAAAACATTTATCATGGCAATTTTCATTATATCTGCTGCAGTTCCCTGAATTGGAGTATTCATTGCAACTCTTTGTCCAAATTGTCTTACCATATAATTATTAGATTTTAATTCTGGTATATATCTTCTTCTTTTAAATTCTGTTTCAACATATCCTTTTTCTTTTGCAGTTTCTACAATATCATTCATAAATTTTTTAATTCCAGAATACATCTGTAAATATTGTTCTATATATTGTTTAGCCTTTTTTCTTGGAATATGCAATTGTTCTCCTAGTCCAAAATCACTTATTCCATATACAATTCCAAAATTTACTGCTTTGGCACTACTTCTTTGTTCTTTTGTAACTTCATCTATTGGAATATTAAATACTTTTGATGCAGCTTGTTTATGGATATCTTCTCCATTCTTAAATGCTTGTATCATATGTTCATCATTTGAAATATGAGCTAATACTCTTAATTCTATTTGTGAATAATCTGCATCTATATAAACACAATTTTCTGCTGGTCTAAATACTTTTCTTAATTGTTTGCCAAGTTCAAATCTTGTAGGTATATTTTGCAAATTAGGCTCTGTTGAACTTATTCTTCCTGTTGCTGTTATTGTTTGATGAAAAAATGAATGTATTCTTTTTGTTTTTGGGTTTACATATACTTTCATTCCTTCAACATATGTTGAATTTAATTTCATTAATTGTCTATATTCTAATAATTTTTCAATAACAGGATGTTCTTCTACCAATTTTTCTAATACATCAACATCTGTTGAATACCCACTTTTAGTCTTTTTTACTACAGGTAATTTTAATTTTTCAAATAAAACTTCTCCTAATTGTTTTGGTGAATTTATGTTAAATTCTTGTCCACTTAATTGATAAATTTCTTCTGTTAATGAATTTAATCTTGTTTTTAACATGTCTCCATAATTGTCTAATTCATTTACATCTAAATACATTCCATTCCATTGCATTTCTGCTAATACTTCTATTGTTGGCATGTCTATATTTTTTAATAAATCTAATTCTTTCTCTTCTTCTAATTTTTTTAATGTAATTTCTGCTAATTGATATATTTCTTTTGCATATATGCAACTTTTAACTTTTAAAGAATAATCTTCTTTTGTTTCTTCAAATAAAGAGGTTTGTTTATTTTCTTCATTAATTCCATTTAAAGCAAAAATTTCATTATTATCTATATCTAAATAATCTTTTACTATAATGTCTATGTCTAATTTTCTAGTTGAATCTAAAATATATGTTGCAACTTTTGCATCATAAACTATGTTTTCCATTGTTATTCCTATTTGTTTTAGTAAAATATAATCTTTTGCAAGGTTATAACCATATTTTTCAATTTCTTTGTTTTCAAATATTTTCTTTAAAATATTTTCAAAACCATCTTTAGTTTGTTTAAATGAATTTTTGTTTATATAATATAATTTGTCTTCACTATAAATTCCAATTCCTACAATATCATTTTTTATTATATTATTTTCGTTTTTATTTTCTTTTAATTCAAAATAATAATATAATTTTCCATTAAGTTCTGGTATATTTGTTGTTTCTATAATATCAATTTTTTCGTTTTCTTGTTGTGGCTTTTCTTTACTTTCTATTGTTCTTAAACTAAATTTGTCTATATATCTTTGAAAACTTAGTTTTTCAAAAAGTTCTAAAACTTTTGGCTTATCCCATTCTTCTACTTTTAAATTTTCTAAAGATATATCTAATGGTACTTTTGTATCAATTTCTCCTAAAGTTCTTGAAAGCTCTGCTTTTTCTTTGTTTGATATAATATTTTCTTTTTGTTTTCCTTTTAAATCATCTTTACCTTTTTCTATTTTTTCGTATAATTCTTTAACACTATGATATTTTTTTATTAGTGAAATTGCTGTTTTAGGTCCAATTCCTGGAACTCCTGGAATATTATCAGATGTATCTCCTTGCAGTGCCTTTACTTCTATTAATTGCTTTGGCTCTAATCCGTATTCTTCTATTACTTTTGCTTTATTATAATTTTCTGTTTCTGTTTTTCCTGCTTTTGTTCTTGGGATTCTAATTGTTATGTGGTCACTTGCTAGTTGGAATGTATCTCTATCTCCAGATAAAATTGTAACATCTAATCCATTTTTCTCTCCAAATTTTGCAAGTGTTCCTAAAATGTCATCACCTTCATATCCCTCTTTTTCCAAGATGTCAATATTCATTGCTCTTAAAACATCTTTTATTATAGGCATTTGCTGTGCTAGTTCTTCTGGCATACCATGTCTATTTGCTTTATAATCTTCAAATAATTCTTTTCTTTTTAATTTACCTTTTACGTCAAATGCAACACCTATATATTCTGGTTTTATATCATCTAAAATGTTAAATAATATTGATAAAAAACCATATATTGCATTTGTATAAATTCCATCTTTTGTTGTTAACATTTTACTTCCCATAATTCCATAAAATGCTCTATTCATTATACTGTTTCCATCTATTAAAACTAGCTTATCCATAATTTTTTCCTTATATAATATATTTAGGTTTTTTATACAGTGGTTACCTATAAACCTGTTGATTATCTTTTTTGCATAATTTTGAAAATATTTTCTTATTTTTGTTGCTTTTACCTATAAAACTGTTACTTTTTTTATGGTTACACCATATCCAAATTGCTGATAATCCAAATAATACTATTACATATGGTAAATCATATACAGGAGCTTCGCAATCAAACATATATACAGAATTTGCAAGTTCTGATATAAACGATACTCCTAATATGTCTTTTATCATTTTTGATTTTTGCCACATTATTGTTGCAAATAACCATGTTAAATACCATTGTTGTGAATTTGTTAATGCTAATAAAAATAATATTAATCCTATATTATAATCTTTTATTATTTTTCTAAATTTTATATTTTTTGTAAATAGTGTTTTTATACATATTGTTATATATGTAAATACAAATATAGCCATTACAATATTTTTAACAATTTTTGCTATTGTTTCATTATGTTGCATTAGTACAGAACATATAGATTTAGAATATTTGTCTGTTTGTACAAGTACTGCAAATAATATGTCAATATCTCTAAAATAAAGTAAGTATGCCAATCCAACAAAAGCTAAATATAATAGTCCAAATATTATACATTTAAAAAATCTTTTTCCAATATTTTTTTCATTTCTATAATGATATAATATTACAAATGGTAGTATTAGTAATGCTATATATTTCATACCTGTAGCAAAACTTAAAAATAAGATACTTAATATGAGATTCTTCTTTTTTAATAAAAAATATAATGCTAATAAAATGAAAAATATTACAATTACATCATTATGCACATTTGCCATTGCTTCTAATAATATAAATGGATTTAATCCATATAATGTAACAAATAATTTTTTTCCTGTAATTTTATATATTAAGTAACAATTTGCTATATGAACAATTAAGTTTACTAGTTTATAAATTGCAAGACATAATGTTACATTTTTAAATGATAAAACAGCACATATTTTAAATATTAGTTGTGCAATTGGTCCATATACTACTGTTGTCCATGACCAATATGTATTTACTCCTTGTACAAGAATTTCATCATCTATATTTTCTTTATTTGCCTCATAATATTCCCTCATTGTAACATAATATGGATTTTGATGATATACTCCATCTAATTCTCCAACTCCCATATAATAAAATACATCAGAAGAAGTAAATGGTAATATTATTCCTATTATTACACTTATAATTATTACAAATAAAATAATTTGTTTTAAATTTTTAAATAAATCTTTTTTCTTTAATATTACTAAATATAATGTAAAAATAGCAATTAAAATAATTATATATATTGTTGTTGATATTAATTTATTAAATTCTGGGTTTATAAAAAAATTATAATATGTATTAAATCCATATACTGTTTTATTTTTTATATAATATATAATTGTTGGTATTATTAGTAATATGTTTAGTATTATAAATGATATTTTTATTATTTTATTTTTTGTTTCTTTTTCCATTTTCTTTTTTCCTTTTATCTTTTATAAGTATTGTATCTATTTTTTACATTATAAATATATCATATATGTTTTTATTAATCAAGATAATTTATTGGTTTGGGGTCGTTGCTATTTTTAACAGTGGCGTTGTCTGGGGTCGGTCCTTTTTTGTGCTTGGCGTTGGCACTGGGGTCGGTCCCTTTTTTGATTGGGGTCGGTCCTAAATCATACCAATATATAAAGTATTTTTTATACCTTGTGTGTCGCAACCTACAAAAGAATTT
>CALXHG010000013.1 GCA_944388045.1 uncultured Clostridia bacterium
ATCTCCATAAACATAATTGGTTTACTTGAATTATTATATCATAATTTGTAGAAATGTCAAATACTGGTATTTATATGTTTTTTATATATTCTTCTAATTCTGATAATTTAATCTTTTTATATAAATTAGAAATATACACATCATTTGAATAATTAAAAACTAAGAATGTAATATTTTTAATTATTACTCTATGCGGTTCAATATATGTGAGATTAGTTTTTTCAATTTTTCTTATACTACCATTGATAAAAGTGGGGGTAACTTTAGAAAACTCACATATAAATTCAAGCCTTTGCTTTAGACTTTCTTCAAATTGTAATTCTTGCTTAATTATCTTCATTTATTTGCACCATCCTTTCATTTGGATGATTTTTATATTGTTTATAGACAACAAAAAAATCAACCAGTTTTATTTTCTGATTGATTTTGTATCAATACTGTTCTATTAGTTCGAACAGATACGTCGTTGGAGCGGGTAGAGGGAATCGAACCCTCACCACCAGGTCGGAAGCATGGGATTCTACCATTAAACTATACCCGCAAAAATTATATTTTAAAATATTCCCATACTTATAATATACTATAAACTAATCAAAATAACAAGTAATTTTTCAAATTTTATGGCTGTTTCCAACATTTTACTAAAAGCAATTATATAAACTATAAAACTATGTTATAAGTAGTTTTATAACTATTAATAGCACACTCCCTGGCACACCTAATACACCGTATTAAAATCGAAGTGAAAAAATTTAGCCCTATATGAAATCCCCAATTTGCACCAATAATATTTATTATATAAATCAAAATCCCACCTAAAATAGAATTAAATATCAATTTTAAAATCCATTTTAAAGGAACAATAAAAATTCGCCCAATTATAAATAAAAAACATATACAAGATATAAATATTAGTGTATTCATACCTTTCCTCCACTTTCTTTTCTTACTTTCTGTAATCTATATTAAATAGATTACATTACACCATCTTTATATTTAATGTTTATGTTTTTAATTGGACAAATATACATTTTATTTTTACTTTTTTGCAATAATCTAAAAAGACTTTTTCCACAATAGAAAACTTCTTTTAAACAGCCATTTCTCTTCTATAAAATAGACGTAATTTTACTTCATTATCTCTAGATAATACAATTCCTTTTTGTTTTGCAATTTTAATTAAGTAATCTAATTTAGATTGATTAGCTTTTATTTGATAAATATAATAATCTATCATGTTATCTTCTGCATATTCAAAATTACTTCTTGCAATTTTTAGCTTTTCTTTAGTTTCAATAATATTTTGCATTAGCTCTCTTTCTCTTTCCTTTTCACTTTTTCCTTTTAGCATTTTTGATAATAAATACTCTTCTTGCATATAAAAAATCTCCTCCCTATTAGCAATATTTTAATAGTTATTTAAATATTCAGATTTATTTTTATAAATAATCTAAATCTAATTAAATTTTCTAAACTATTTTTGCTAAATAAATATAACTTACTTTATAATTATTTTTCTTTTTTCCTATTATGCACAAATTATGTAATTTTTATTGAATTTTCCATAATTTTATTATATAATAAGAAAAAATTTTAACTGAAAGGAAATGTATAATAAATGATAGATATAAAATTAATTAGAGAAAATCCAGATTTGGTAAAAGAAAATATTAAGAAAAAGTTTCAAGACCATAAACTTATTTTAGTTGATGAAGTTTTAGAGCTTGATAGAAAAAATAGAGAAGCAAAATTAAATGGAGACAATCTTCGTTCTGAGAGAAAAAAATTAAGTGAAGAAATTGGAAAGCTTATGAAGTCAAACCAAAAAGCAGAAGCAGAAAAACTTCGTCAAGAAGTTCAAAAAATAAATTCTGCAATTCAAGAAAATGAAGAACTAGAAGAACAATATTCTGAAGAAATAAAGTCAAGAATGTTAAAAATTCCAAATATAATAGATAGCTCTGTTCCTATTGGAAAAGATGATAGCGAAAATGTTGTAGTTCAAAAATTTGGAGAGCCTTTTGTACCAAAATATGAAATTCCATATCATGCAGATATTATTGATAGATTTAATGGTTTAGATAAAGAAAGTGCTGGACGTACTAGTGGTGTTGGTTTTTATTATTTAATTGGTGATATTGCTCGTTTACATGAAGCTATGCTTGCATATGCACGTGATTATATGATTGATAATGGTTTTACTTATTGTATTCCACCTTTTATGATTAGAAGTAATGTTGTAACAGGTGTTATGTCTTTTGATGAAATGGAAGCTATGATGTATAAAATTGAAGGTGAAGATTTATATTTAATTGGAACATCAGAACACAGTATGATTGGTAGGTTTATTGATCAAATTGTTGATGAATCTCAATTACCATTAACTTTAACTTCTTATTCTCCATGTTTTAGAAAAGAGATTGGTTCTCATGGTCTAGAAGAAAGAGGTTTATATAGAGTTCATCAATTTGAAAAACAAGAAATGATAGTTCTTTGTAAGCCAGAAGAATCAATGGATTGGTACAATAAAATGTGGAAATTATCTGTTGATCTATTTAGAAACTTAAATATTCCTGTTAGACAACTTGATTGCTGTAGTGGTGATATGGCAGATTTAAAAGTTAAATCTTGTGATATTGAAGCTTGGAGTCCTCGTCAACAAAAATATTTTGAAGTTTGTTCTTGTTCAACTTTAGGTGATGCACAAGCTAGACGTTTAGGAATTAGATATAAAACAAAAGAGGGTAATAAGTTTGTTCATACTTTAAATAATACGGTTTTAGCTACTCCAAGAGCTTTAATTGCTTTACTTGAATGTAATTATAATGAAGATGGAAGTATTAATGTTCCTAAAGTTTTACAACCTTATATGGGTGGTAAAGAAAAATTAATTCCTGTTAAATAAAACATTAAAAAAGGGCTTTTTATGCTCTTTTTGCTTGTTTTTATACATGCAATATGTTATAATTTTTATATAAGCTTATTAAGAGACTTAAATATATTAAAAGGTGGAAAAAATGATAGTTAAAAATCCAAAATTTGAAATATCTGCAGTTAAAGAAAGTCAATATCCTAAAAATGGTTTACCTGAAATTGTATTAGTTGGAAAATCTAATGTAGGAAAATCAAGTTTCATAAATACAATGATTAATAGAAAAAAATTAGCTCATACTAGTAGTGAACCTGGAAAAACTCGTCAAATTAATTTTTATAATATTGATGATTTATTCTATTTTGTGGATTTACCTGGATATGGCTTTAGTAAAATTTCTAAACAGGAACAAGTAAAAGTTGGTAATTTTATTGAATATTATTTATCACATAGAAAAGAAATTTGTTTAATTATCTTTTTAGTTGATATTAGACATAATCCTACTTCTAATGATTTTTTGATGTATGATTATATTGTTAGAAGTGGTATTCCTTTTATAATTTTAACAAATAAAGCAGATAAAATTGCCAAAACAAAAGTTGTAGAAACTTCTAAAAATATTCAGAAACAACTTAATCCTATTGGAGATATTCCTACATTACCATTTTCTTCTGAAAATAAAATTTATTCTGATGATGTATGGAAAATGATTGAGAAACATTTAAATTTATCTATTTAAGTAAAGCTCTTTTATTATATAGTAAACAATATGGAAATTTAATTTTTGCAACTCAAAATGAAAATAAAATTTATTATTTAAAAAGTTTATTTTAAAAAAGCTGATATCTTTAAATATCAGCTTTTTTCTCTATTTTTGTTATTGCTTTTAGTGCTTTTGGTCTTTCCAAAACTACAATATGTCCACAACCTTGGCATTTTAGTTTAAAATCTACCCCAACTCTTGTAATTTCCCACAATTTACTTCCACATGGATGTGGTTTTTTAGTTCTTACAATATCTCCAACATTATATTCCATATTAAATTTCATTCCTTCCCATCACGCACTAATAGTAATGAAAGTAATTTATTTTAACTTATTAAAAAACATTTAAATATATTTTTATCATTACTGTTATTTATATTTTTTAATACTACTATTTTAAACATTCTATAGCTTTTTCAAAACGTTTTTGTATTCTATCTTTTCCAAGAACTTTCATAATTTCATACATATCTGGTGTATTTGTTCTAGATGTTAAAGCAACTCTTAATACTGTACTTACATCTCCTACATGTGCTTTATATTTTCCTGGGTTTGCCTTAAATTCTTTTACTTCACCAGCATAACCTTTTTCTACTGCTAATGCTTTAATTCTATCAAACCAAGTTTGCTTATCATCTTCTTCATTATAATATTTTTCAATATATGAATTTAAAATATCTTTTATTTCTTCTTTATCAGAAATTGCTTGTTGATATGGATATTCTTGCTCTTTTCCATAAAATATTTCATCATACATATATTCAATATTATACATTACCTCAGACCATTTTGAAATATCTTTTCTAGGTTTCTTGTTTCCTCTTTCTATTCCAAACACTTTTAATGCATATTCTTTATTTTTTAATATTTCTGCTAATTTTGCATCATATTCTTCTGCCCATTTTAAAGATTTTTCATATACTTCTTCTGCTGTCATTTTTGATATTACTGTTTTTCCTATATCTAAAAGTTTAACCATATCAAATAATGCTCCACTTACACTCATTTTATTTAATTGGAAGTCAAATTCGTCAATTGATTTATCTGGATTTGCTCTTCTCCAATTCTCAAATGTAGAGTTTGCTATATTTAATAGATATTCTTTAACTGCTAATGGTGGTATTCCTTCTTTTTTGTAATATTCTACTGCTGCTTCTGGATCTTTTCTTTTACTTAATTTACGTTTTCCTCCATTGTCATTTTTCATGATTGGTGAAATATGTGCATATTTGGGCGCTTTAAATCCTAATTCTTGGAATAGTTGTAAATGTAATGGTACTGATGAAAGCCATTCATCACTTCTAATTACATGTGTTGTATGCATTAAGTGGTCATCAACTGCATGTGCAAAATGATATGTTGGTAATCCATCTGCTTTTATTATTACTATGTCTAAGTCATTTTCTGGGAAGTCTACATTTCCTTTTATTATGTCTTTATGTTTTATTTTTCTGTCTTCTCTTCCTGGAGATTTAAATCTTATTATATATTGTTCCCCATTTTTTATTTTTTGTATTGCTTCTTCTACAGATAAATTTCTGCATTTTGCCCATACTCCATAATATCCTGGTCTTATTTTTGCTTCTTCTTGTTTTTTTCTAATTTCTTCCCCATCTTCTGGTGTACAGAAACAAGGATATGCTTTTCCTTGTGATATTAAGTATTTTGCATAAGCTTGATATATTTCTTTTCTTAATGATTGTTTATATGGTCCATATTCTCCTTTTTCTTCTGTATCTGATATCATTCCCTCATCTGGTTCCATATCAAAATCTATTAATGAGTTTACAATTCCAGTTACACCATTTTCTACTTCTCTTTTTTGGTCTGTATCTTCAACTCTTAAGAAAAATACTCCTTTTGTTCTTTTGGCACATTCTATTGCAACTAATGCTTGATATAATCCACCAATATGTACAAATCCTGTAGGGCTTGGTGCAAATCTTGTAACAATTGCTCCTTCTGGTAAATTTCTTTCAGGATATTTTTCTTCATAATATGATATATCTTTCGCATTTGGAAAGATTAATTCTGCTAAATCTTTATAATCCATTTTCAACATTCCTTGCTTTTTATATTTAGTTTTTTGGTTTTAAACTATAACCTTTTATTTTTTATCAAAGTCTCTATTATTATTGACATTTTTAGTTGTCAAAATCTCCGTCCACAGTAATTGCACTGTTTTCGCCAATTATTATAATACAATTTCTTGAATTTTTCAAGTGTTCTAGCTGTATATGTTTTCTTTTTTTACCCAAATAGATACACTTCCGCCATTACAATAAAATATTCCGTTTCCATCCTGGTCTACATATACTGTTTCTTGAACATTTCCTGTATAGTCATAAAATACTGTATTTGCAAGTCTTTTTCCTACATTCATTAATTTTGAACCTCCTGGTCCATCACTTAATATTACTACCATTCCTGAATCTATATGTTCATTATCACCTGTTCTTACCCATGCAATAACATCATGATGATTAAAATAGTCTATTTGGTCTCCATATGCAAAATATTTTCTGGCTTTTATTATTTTTTCTAGTTTTTCTCCCATTGGCTTTATATTATGTGCAGGAACTCCATAAAAGTCTCCATAAAACACACATGGTAATCCATCTTTTCTAAGTAATATTAGTGAATATGCAAGTGGTTTAAACCATTCTTGAACCCAAGAAAATAAGGCTTGTCCTGGCTCTGTATCATGATTATCTACAAATGTTACTGCAAGATATGGCATATCTTTTACAAGTGTATTGTCAAATATTTTTGCCATATCATAATTTCCATTACTACTTGAAGCTTCATATAAATTATAGTGTAGTGGTACATCAAAAAGCGGAATACTTGAATTAGTCTTTGTTATATAGTTCTCTATTATTTTTAAATTCCTATTCCAATATTCTCCTACACAATCTATTGGTTTTATTTTTCTCATATTATGTACAAAATCTGCCATAAATCCAGATTTTATATGTTTTACTGCATCTAGTCTAAAGGCATCAACATTTGTAGTTTCTAAGTACCATTTCCCCCATTTGTTTATTTCTTCTACAACAACTGGGTTGTTAAAATCTATGTCTGCTCCCATTAAATAATCAAAATTACCATTTTCTTTATCTACATTTTGATCCCAATGTTTTCCACTAAATCTAAATATTCCATTTTTTCTTCCACTTTCGTCCCAATCTGTTCCATTAAAGTGGCTATAATTCCACTTAAAATCAGAATATTTATTGTTTCTTCCTTTAAAATTATATACAGTCCAGGCTGTAATTTTCTTTGGTAATGATGTGTCTACATTTCTATTTGTCTGTTGTTCTTCACTAGCATATACTGTTTCTGATTCATCTGCTCCTATTTTGTGATTTAATACTATATCAGCATATACTCTTATATTATTTTCATGTAATACTTTTATTGCATTTAAATATTCATCTCTTGAGCCATATTTTGTTTCTGTTGTTCCTTTTTGATAGAATTCTCCTAAATCGTATAAATCATATGCAGAATAGCCTACATCAAATTTTCCTCCTGCTCCTTTATATGCTGGTGGAAGCCATATGTCTGTTATTCCTATTGCAGATAAATATTTTGCATTTATTGCAACTTTGTTCCATAATTTACATTCAGGCTTTAAATACCATTCAAAGTATTGCATTAATATTCTATTTTCTTTCATTTGTTTATTTTCCTTTTTAATTTTATATTAATAATATACTATAAAAAATAAAAAAAATCAACTTAATCCAAAAATTCCAATATGTCTGTTTTTTTGGTTATTTAAATTTCTTGAAATATATATGGATTTGAGCTCATATCATCTACAATATCTTCTAATAATTCTCCATTATCTTCTCTATTTTTTATGTAGTTTTCTATTTCGTAATCATCTAAATTTAGTATATAAGGATTTCCATCAAATAATATGTTTAATGTGTCAAAACCTAATTCTTCTAATTTTTTTATTAATTTTTCTATGTCTGTATTACTTCTATCTAGATATTGTGCATTACTACTTATTATATTTCTAATTTGAATTTCATCACATTTTATATTTTTTAATATTTCTATTTTTTCTAATATTTCTTTTGCTTCTAATTCTTTTATATTATGGCAAATTTCCTCCATTTGTTCTATTGTATTATCACTTATTCCTATTTTTCTTAATATTTCTTCCATTTTACACCTTCACTTTTCTTTATTTCCTTTGTTCTTTATTTCTAATTGCCTTTTGATGTTTTGCTTGTTCTTCATCTATACTGTCTATTAACTCTGTATCATTTTGTTCTTCTAACGTTTCTTCGCCTAATTCTTGTGTATTTTTCTTTTCTATGTTTTCCATATATTTTTTGTAATCATATTTTGCAAGTAATTCTTCTTTTGTTATTCCATATTGTTTTTCAAATTTTTTCTGATTAATAAACAATTTGCTATAATTATTTTCATCTATTTCTATTCCATTATCTTTATAAAACATATATCTTGCATAACTTAATGCTGTACTTTGCATTAATTGCTTTGAATCTTTTACTGCTAATGAATGTAGTCCAATAGAATCATAAAACTTTATTTTCTGTTTTATGTGCATGTTTTAATGTTTACTAAATATATTTCTTATGAAAACAAGAACTTTTTCATACCATTTTTGTTTTTCTACATTTACTAAAGATTTGTTTTTTACTTCTTCATTATTATTATTTGTATTAAATGCGTCTAGATCATATTTTTTGCCTTCTTCTTTATCATTATTTTTCTTAAATACATCTGGATTATATTTTTTTGCTTTTTCCATTTCTATTTGTATTCTATCATTATTTTGTTTTCTTATTATTTTTTCTCTTTGCTCTGGTGTTGCCCAGTAATCTCTAAACAAAATTGCAATTATTCCTTTTGCTATTTTTGATACATTTTGTTCATCTAGTGTTTTTGTTGGATTATAGTTAAATACATAATCTTTATTTGCATTTTCTTTATATAATTCTATTTTTGATTTTGGTATTTTTTCATAATCTTCTTTCGAAATATGTTTTAGTATTTCTAAGACTTCACTATATGCTATGGAGTATTTTTCATCTAACATATTTTCTATCTCCTCTTTAATTTTTTTCTTGTGTTTTATTTTTTAGTCCTCTTTGTTGCTCTGCTTGTTGTGCTTCAATACTATCTAATAATTGAGTATCTTTTTGTTCTTCCAGCGTTTCTTCACCCAATTCTTGGGTATCTTTTTTCATTCTTAAACTTTCCATATATTCTTTATAATCATATTTTGTAAGTAATTCTTCTTTTTTTATTCCATATTGTTTTTCAAAACTTTTTTGACTTGCAAATAATTTTTTATAGTTAGTTTCATCAATACTTATTCCATTATCTTTATAAAACATATATCTTGCATAACTTAATGCTGTACTTTGCATTAAGTCTTTTGGACTTTTTGTTGCTAATGAATGTAAGTTTATAGAATCATAAAATTCTATTTTTTGTTTTAAATTTTCTGTACTAAAATCATATATTCCAGGAAAATCTATTGTCATTTTTATTACTTCTTCTTGACTATATCCTAATTTTTTTATATCTTCTATTTTTTTATTCATATTTTCAATATTATGTGTAAATATTACTGAAGAATTTTTTGTTATTTTTATTACTTCTTCTGGAGTATATCCTAATTGTTCTAAGTCTTCTATTTTTTGTATAAGAGTTTCTGTACTATAGTCATATATTGATGGTGTAGATTTTGTCATTTTTAATATATCTTCTTTAGTGTATCCTAATTTTGTTAAGTCTTCTATTTTTTGTTTTATGCATTCTATACTGTATCCATATAATTGCGGAGATGCTTTAGTCATCTTTAGTATATCTCCTTTACTATAGCCTAAGGTCATTATATCGTTTATCTTTTTATTCAAGTTCTCTACTGTATGTCCAAATATTTGAGGACAGCTTTTTGTCATGTTTATAACGTCATTTTTGGTATATCCTAATTTTGTTATACCTTCTATTTTTTGTTTTATGTTATCAATGTTATTTCCATAAATTACCGAGAAAATTTTTGTCATATATATAACATCTTCTCGTTTATATCCCAATTTTACCATGTCATCTATTTTTTGTGTTATATTTTCCGTTTTTAAACTAAATAATGTTGGAAAAATTTTTGTCATTTTTATTATTTCTTGTTGATTGTATCCTAAAGAAATAAATAATTCATATATTGCTTTAATATTTGTTAATAGTCTTTCTTGTTTTAGTTTTAATAAAATACCATTACTTAATATTTTATTTATATCACTTTGTTCATATCCTTTTTCTTTTAAAAATTTTTCTATTTCTTCCATTTTCTTCTTTCCTTTACTACATATTGTCTTAATTACATAAAATTTACTTATATCTAACAAACATAATAATATTTTACCATATTTTTCTATCAAAATCAATTTTTATGTAAATTATTTTACAATAAAATTTTGTTTAAAATAATTAATTATTACAAATAAAAGTTTCTACAAAAAAACTCCCAAAATTTCTGATATAAATCAGTAAATTTTGAGAGCTTTCTAGTTATTATTTATTCATTTTTATGCACTCTTTAATTCTAGCCTTAATTTATCACTAATCATCGCTATAAATTCACTATTAGTTGGTTTTCCTTTGCTAGCTGAAACAGTATACCCAAAAATATTTTCAACAACATCTTGTTGTCCTCTTCCCCATGCAACTTCTATAGCATGTCTTATTGCTCTTTCAACACGGCTTGGTGTTGTATGAAATTTTCGTGCAATTTGTGGATAAAGACATTTTGTTATTTGGTTAATAACATCAATATCATTTACAACCATAATAATTGCTTCTCTTAAATATTGATATCCTTTTATATGTGCTGGTACTCCAACTTCATGTATAACATTTGTTACTAATGCTTCTAAGTTGTCTTCTTTATTAGTAGACATATTAGATATATCTATATATTGTGATTTTGCTATTCCAATTTCTCTATCTCTTGCAATAAAATTATTTGCTTGAGATGGTTTATAATTTTTTAGTTCTCTAATTCTAGTTATTAATAAATCTATATCAAATGGTTTTACTACATAATATTCTGCACCTAATTCAATTGCTCTTCTTGTTATTTTATCTTGTCCTACCGCTGATAACATTATACAAATAGGCTTTTTATTCATTTTTATCATATTTATTTGTTCCAATACCCCTATTCCATCTAAATGTGGCATTATAACATCTAATAATATAATATCAGGCATTAAACTTGAAACCATATCTAATGCCTCATTACCATCTTTTGCTCTTCCTACAACTACCATATCATCCTGGTTTTTTAAGTATGTGGCTAATGTTGTACTAAATTCTTGATTATCATCTGCAATTAAAACTGTGATTTTTTCTTTCATGTTTTCTCCTCCTAATTTTTTCAAAATTGTAATTTTTTTACAATTTTGATTATAATATATTATAGAGGATATTTCAATATATTTTGGTAATTTTTTCCTTTTTTGCTATTGATTTTCGACTTTATTTACCAATTTTCTTTTTATTTCGACAATCTCAATCACACTAATTTTTTTATTTTCGATATCTTTCATTAAGATTTCTTTTTTATCAGTTTCCATCTCTATTTTTATCCTGATATTTTCAGCATATTCTATATTTAAAATTTTTATATTATTATTTTTACAATAATAGTTAAAAACATCTAAATTATTATATTCTAGCTTTAAAATCATTTCATAGCCTTCTGTTATGTTTATCATTTTGCTTTTTTGTATTACTAAATTAGTAGCTTCAGAATATGCTCTAACAAGTCCACCAGTTCCTAAAAGAATCCCTCCAAAATACCTAGTTACAACAACTAATACATTACACAAATTATTTCCTTTTAATATATTTAACATAGGTAAACCAGCTGTTCCTGATGGTTCTCCATCATCACTAGCTCTTTCTATTACTCTTCCTTCTTCAATAATTCTATATGCTATACAATGATGTTTCGCATCATAATATTTTTTCTTAATCTCTTTAATTTTGTTTTCTACTTCTTGTATATTTGAAACAGGATGAATTTCTGCTATAAATTTTGACTTTTTTTCAACAATTTGTATTTGTTCTTCTTCTTGTACTGTTAGAAAATTTTCCATAAATTCTTTTTTCTCCTATTTATCAATCATTGGCATCTCCTACATGCATTCCTGCTGTATAGCCTGTTGAATATGCAATTTGCAAATTAAAGCCTCCTGTGTAAGAATCCACATCTATTATTTCTCCTGCAAAATATAATCCTTTTATTAATTTTGATTCCATAGTTTTAGGATTTATTTCTTTTGTATCTATCCCACCACTTGTTATAATTGCTTCTTCTACAGGTCTAAAATCTTTTATTGTAAGCTCAAAATCTTTTAATACACTTATTAATTTTTTTCTTTCTTCTTTTGTTATTTCATTAACTCTTTTTTCTCCATCTATTCCTGATTTTTCAATTATTACAGGAATTATTTTTTGAGGTAGTAATTTATCTAATGAATGTTTAAATTGTTTATTTTTAAATTCTTTAAAATCTCTCAAAATTCTATCATCTAATTGACTTTCTGAAAGTGCTGGTTTTAAGTCTATTTGTAATTTTATTTTTTTGTCTTTTAATAGATTTTCAATATCTTTATACCTTACTAAATGTGCTGAACCACTTAAAATTATAGGTCCTGATATGCCAAAATGTGTAAATATCATTTCACCAAAATCATCATATATTATTTTTGACTTTACTAAATCTGTTATTTTAATTTTTACATTTCGTAGGCTTAACCCTTGTAATTTTTTACATTCTTCTTTTTCATGAACAACTAAAGGTACTAAAGATGGTTTTATTGGAGTAATTTTATGTCCTAAGTTTTCGGCAATAATATATCCGTCTCCTGTTGAACCTGTTAATGGATAACTTCTTCCACCTGTTGCTAAAATTACTTTATTGGTTTTTATCATTTCATTATTTGTTCTTACACTAATTACACAATTATTTTGAATTAAGATTTTTTCTACTCTTGTATTTAATAGTTTTTTTATTTTTAATTCATTTATTCTATTTTCAAAACATTTTAATACATCTATTGATTTATCTGTAACAGGAAATATTCTGTTTCCTCTTTCTTCTTTTACTTCAAGCCCTTGTCTTTTTAGAAATTCTATTATGTCTGTATTAGTATAGTTTTGAAATGCACTATATAGAAATTGACCATTTCCAGGTGTATTTTTTATAAATTCACTCATATATAATGAACTTGTAATATTACATCTTCCTTTTCCTGTAATTAATAGTTTTTTTCCAAAAGATGAATTTTTCTCAATTATTGTTACATCATTTCCAAATTCTGCAGCAGTTATTGCTGCCATCATCCCTGCAGGGCCTCCACCTATTATTAAAACTTTCGCCATAATTTTTCTTGTTAGACAAATGTCTAACCTCCTCCGCTTTCCTATATTACATTATATATTAACAAATTTTTTATAAAAAATCAAACAAAATAGCAAAAATATCTTGACAAATCCAAAAAAAAATACTAAAATATTTAATGTGTTCACAAATGGAATAAATAATGGTGGATGTAGCGTAGTTGGTTAACGCGCCAGTTTGTGGCACTGGAGACCGTGGGTTCGAGTCCCATCTTCCACCCCATATAAATACATTTACATGGGACATTGTTTTAGTTTATACTGGGCTGTAGCCAAGCGGTAAGGCATTAGACTTTGACTCTAACATGCGCTAGTTCGAATCTAGCCAGCCCAACCATAGAAAAATACCCTGAAACAGGGTATTTTTTTATTTTCATTGATTATTATTTTAACTCATTATATAATACATTTGTGCACTTCCACATTTTCCTTAGGGAGGTGAAAGTATGGGAAAGTGGTTAAAGTTAATCATCAAAGTCTGTGTGTTAACATTGCTTTATAAAATCTTTAAAGATTTTTTCAATTAATACATATAGAAAAAGACTAGAGTTGCCGCTCTAGTCTTTTTTTGTATCACTTCTTATGAGAAATGGTTAAAATTATTCATCTTAGAAATGAGTATTACCCTCATAACTGTTTATTAAACTTTAATTAGGCCCCTATTTTAATAATTTTTCTCTCTCATTTCTAAAGATATTATACTAGAGTTAATACAAAAAATCAATATTTTTTGTTTAATTTTTTTAACATTGTGAATTTTTATTACATTTTATGTATTTATATAAATTATTATACTACATTTATGTTAATTTCACAATTTTTTTTATTACATCTTTTAAATTTTAAAAAAGTTTGCTATAATTATTAAAAAAATACAAAATTAGGAGAACTTTTATGATAGAAGATAAAAGAGTAGAAGAATTTGAAACAAAATATAGAGATGAAATTTTCGAAGCTATGTATAAAATTCGTTCTAAAGAAAAAGAAGTTATAGATTTAATGATAGAAAATTCAAAAAAATTAGGATTATCAGAATTTGACATTCCTAGAATAAGTATTACAGTAAATAACAAAATAGTTGAATTATCTCAAGAATTCAAAAGTGCTGGAATTTCAATGTTCTCTTCAAAACAAGAAGAATATGATATGGTTAATTCATCTTTTATTGGAGATGCAATAATAGATGATTTATTAGAAAAATTAAATCAGGCAAATACCAAATTGGGTGATTATGGTTATACAATGAAAAATATAGCAAAGAAAAAAGAAGTACATGTACAAGCATTAACAAATATTACTCCTGCCCAAAGAGTCTTTGCAAAAATAAAATCTTTTTTCAAGCCTGTAAAACCAATAGATTTATCATTAACTAGTGTAGAAAAAGGTGTACTTAGAATGCATGAAGATGAATATAGAAACATAGATAATATGGTATGGAAATATAATTTAAAAGATAATCTTGTTTCAAGTTTAGTTAAATTTATTCATGACAGAAAATATAGTTCTAATATTGTTCCAGGATTATTGGAAGCAGAAGTTATCCCAGACTTAAAAAAATTAGGATTAGAAAATTTAATTCCTGAGTTACAACAATCAATAGTTGATGATTATAAAAGAAGTTTACCTTTTGACAAATATTATAAAATATCTTTAAACGATTTTGTGCCTAATTTTGATAATAACTCTACTCAACCAGAAACTCAAGAAAAATCAAGCCCAAAAAACACTCAACCTGCATTAGATGAAGAAAGATAATAAAAAAGACGTGATATGTTATTTATTTTCACATGTCGCGTCTTGATTTTTATTACTTAAAAAAAGCACTTTCAATTAATTTTTCAAGTAATTCTTTATATGTAATTCCTACATTTTCAAAAAGTTTTGGATACATACTTATTTTAGTAAATCCAGGCATTGTATTTATTTCATTTATATAAATTTTCCCTGTACCATTCTCAACAAAAAAATCTACTCTTGATAATCCTTTTCCATCTATTGATTTAAATGCTTTTATTGCAAGTTTTCTAATTTCTTCTATTTTTGATTTTTCAATATCTGCTGGAATTATTGTTTTTGATTCTGGAATATTATATTTTGCATCAAAACTGTAAAATTCCTCTGCAGATTTTATTTCACCAACTGTAGATGCTTTTATTTCACCATCTTCTAATATTGCACATTCTACTTCTTTGCCATCTATTCCCTGTTCTATTAGAATTTTATCATCAAATTGTTTTGCATAATCAATTGCCATTTTTAGTTCATCTATATCTTTTGCTTTTTTAACTCCTACAGAAGATCCTGAATTTGATGGTTTTACAAACATTGGAAATTCTAATTTTTCTGTTATTTTTTCTATTTTTAATTCTTCTTCTTCAAATTTTTCATTTACTATATAATATGCACCATCTCTTATTCTAACATAAATATATTTTGCTTGTGGTATTCCTGCTTTTTCAAATAAAATTTTTGTATAAGCCTTATCCATGCCTATTGATGATGCTAATACTCCACATCCTATATAAGGAATTTGAAGCATTTCTAACATTCCTTGTATTGTTCCATCTTCTCCTCCTCTTCCATGTAAGACTGGAAATACTACATCTAATTCTTTAAGTGTCCATAAAAGATTATAGACTTCTTCTTTTTCCCCATTTTTTACTTCAAACCATTTTCCATATTTATTTATATATATTTCATGAATTTTGTATTTTTCCTTATCTATATTTTCAATAACTGATTTTGCAGACATAACAGATACATCATGTTCTGTTGAAATTCCCCCATATATTATTCCTAAATTTTTCATTTACTCACTCACCCTTTATATTTTTATTTCTAATTTATATTTTTTATGATTAATTATTTTCAATTTCTTCTTTTGATGTTTCACAATACATACATCTATATATTTTTTTATCTTTGTCTGTTAATACAAATACTTGGTCTAAACCTTGTTCTACTGATGTTATACATCTTGGATTTTTGCATTTTATTACATTTACTATTTTTTCTGGTAATTTTACATGAAATTTTTCTACTCTTTCATCATTTTTGATTATATTTATTGTGATGTTTGGATCGATAAATCCTAATATATCTAAATCTAATTTAATATCTTTATTTATTTTTATTATATCTTTTCTACCCATTTTTTGACTTTTTGCATTTGTTATTATGGCTACTGAGCAATCTAATTTTTCTAATTCTAGAAGTTCATAAATTTCCATTCCTTTTTTTGCTTGTATATGGTCAATTACTATTCCATTTTTTATACTATCTATATTCATTTTTTATTTTTTCCTTTCATAAGTCAATTTTTACATTGCCAATGTTGCTATATTTTTTATTCTATTTCTAATAATTTTAAAATTAATGCCATTCTAATATATTTTCCATATCTTACTTGTTTAAAATAACAAGCTCTTTGGTCATCATCTACTTCTGTTGATATTTCATTTACACGTGGTAATGGGTGCATTATACATAAATCTTGTTTTGCTTTTTCTAACTTATTTTTATCTAATATGTAATAATCTTTTAATCTTATATAATCTTCTTCATTGAAAAATCTTTCTTTTTGCACTCTTGTCATATATAAGATGTCTAACTTATCCATATATTCTTCTATATCGTTTGTTTCTATATATTCTATATTATTTTTTTCTAATACCTCTTCTTTTACGTATTCTGGAATTTTTAATTCATCTGGTGAAATTAATACAAATTTTATGTTTTTATATCTTACCATTGCTGTTATTAAGGAATGTATTGTTCTTCCAAATTTTAAATCTCCACATAGCCCTATTGTTAAATTTTCTAATCTACCTTTCTCACATGATATTGTTAATAAATCTGTTAGTGTTTGTGTTGGATGATTATGACCTCCATCACCTGCATTTATAATTGGTACTGTTGATTTCATTGTTGCTACTAATGGGGCACCTTCTTTTGGATGTCTCATTGCTATTATATCACAATAACATCCTACTGTTCTTATTGTGTCTGATACACTTTCTCCTTTTGCTGTTGAACTTGATGATGCTTCTGAAAAGCCTATTACATTTCCTCCTAATTCCAGCATTGCAGATTCAAAACTTAATCTTGTTCTTGTACTTGGTTCAAAAAATAAAGTAGCTAATTTTTTATGCTTACACTTTTCTGAATATTTTTCAGGTGTTTGCATAATATCTTTAGCTACTTTTATTAATTCTTCTATTTCTTTAACTGTTAATTCTTTTATATCGATTAAATTTTTCATTTTTTACTACATTTCCTTTCTTTAATTATAAAAATTACATCTATTTTTACAAGAATTTAATTATTTTTATTTTTATCAAAATTTAATTAATTTGTCAATAACCAAAAAATTTAAAAATTTTATTGTATTGTATGTTATTTATTCAATGACTCTAAGTATGGTAAAACTTCACTAAATATTTTTCCACCAACTGGTGCTGCAACACCTCCTCCTTGATGTCCTCCCTCACCTGTTGGATTATATAGTGTTATAAGCAAAACAATATAAGGTTCATCTGTTTCTGCAACACCACAAAATGAAGTAACATATTTGTTTGTATTAACTCCATCTTCTGAGGTTCCTGTTTTTCCTCCTATTTCATATCCTTCTACTTTAGCATTTTTTCCTGTTCCTTCTGAAACAACGCTATTCATCATACTCAAAACTTTTTCAGCATTTTCTTTAGATATAATCTGTTCTCCTGTTTCTACTGGCATATCTGTTTTTTCTCCTGTTTGACTATTTATAATACTTTTTACTATTCTTGGTTTAATATATGTTCCTTTATTTGCTATGCTAGAAACTGCTGTTATCATTTGAAGTGGTGTTATTTCAAATCTTTGACCAAAACTTATTGTTGCAAGTTCAACAGGACCTGCCTTTTCTTCTTTTATAAATATACTATTTGCTTCTCCTGGTAAAGCAATACCTGTTTTGTTAAATAATCCAAATTTACGTAAATACTCATAATATTTAGTAACTCCAATTTTTTGTCCAAGTCCTATAAATACAGGATTGCAAGAATTCATTAATGCCTGTCTTAAACTCTCTGAACCATGTGGTCTATAATATCTCCAACATTTTATACGTACTCCAGCAACTTCAATTCCTCCTGTACAACAAAATTGTCCCTCTTGGTCAATATTTGTTACTATTCCCTCTTCTAGTGCTGCAGAGGATGTTATTGTTTTAAATACTGAACCTGGCTCATATGTATCAGAAATCGCTTTATTTCTCCACATTTGTTGCATTGCTGTTGTTCTATCTTTAGAATCTAATGTTTCCCATTCTGCTTTTTGCTCATCTGTATGTGGTTCAAATGGTGTATTTAAATCATATGCAGGATATGTTGCCATAGCTAGTATATCTCCATTTCGAGGATCCATTGCAATTATACTGCCTCCATCTGTACATTTATTATCTATACATGCTTCTTCAAGATATTTTTCTACAATTGATTGAATTGTCATATCTATTGTTAGTATTAAGCTATTTCCATCTATTGCAGATACATATTCTTCTCCACCTAAGCTTTCTCCTGCTGCATTTGTTTCTCTTTCTATTTTTCCATTTGTACCTTTTAGTTCTTCATCATATTCAGCTTCAATTCCATCTAATCCTTGATTATCACTTCCGCAAAAGCCTATAACTTGAGCTGCTAAATCTCCATATGGATAATATCTTTTTGTATCTTCATCTATATTTATTCCATTTTTAATTCCTGTTTCTTCCATCCATTTTCTTAATTCATCTGTTTTTGTTTTATCTACTTTTCTTATTATTGTCTCAATTGAACTATTTTTATTTACTTTTTTCAAAACTGTTTCATATTCTAATTCAAAAATTTCACTTAAAATATTTGCAACTTTTTCTTTATTTTCTTTTTCTATATTAGTAGGATTTATTGTTACTGCTTCTACACTAGAACTTACTGCTAATTCATATTTTCCTGTAGAATCATATATTGTTCCTCTTTTGGCTGTAATTACTCTGCTTTGTGATTGCTGACTTGTTGCTTTTTGGTTTAATTCTGCTCCCCAAATAAATTGGATGTATCCTAATCTAGTTAACAATAAACTCATTATTATTACTACTATAAATAATGAATTTCTAAGTTTCTTTTTACTTGATAAAGATATTTGCATAAAATTTTTTCCTTTCTCTCTTAGTTCAAAAGGTACATATATTTATGATATTATCCCTTTCAAACTATATTTTCGTTTTACACACTTTTAACTTGATTTATATAATGTTTTATTTATTATTTTATGCTTATTATATTAGATTAGAACAATCATATTTTTCACAGTTGTAATAAAATTAGAATATTTAGACATAAAATTAGCCCAAATCTATTAAACTTTTTTGTCTAATAAATTTGGGTTCATTCATTATTTATTAAATTCTTTTGTCTAGTAACTTATGAGTTCTCTTTCTTTTCAAATTTTATTTTTCTTTTTTATAATTCTAATTATCTTCTTCAGTTTCTTGAACTTCTTCTTGTTGGTTATTTTTACAAGCTTTTACTTTTATAATTCTTTTATCTTCATATTCTTCTATTTTATAAGTTACTTTTTCTGTTTCAATAACAGGCTTTTCCTCATCTTCTGGAATTCTACCTAATTCTTCTTGTAAATAACCTGATAAAGTATCATAATCACCTTCTGGAATATCTGCATCTAATAATTTATTTACATCATATATTGGTAAATTTCCAGCTAACATATATGTGTTTTCATCTATTTTTTCATATTCTTTTTCTACTTTATCATATTCATCATATATATCACCAACAAGCTCTTCCAATATGTCTTCCATTGTAATTAAACCTGCTGTTCCACCATATTCATCAACAATAATTGCAATTTGCATTTTGTTTTTTTGTAATTCTTTAAATACCTCATTTATAAGTCTATTTTGTGATATAAAATATGCTTCTTTAACAACATTTGTAACTTTAAAGTTCTTTTTGTTAATATTTTTTAAAACATCTTTTACATATAAAATACCTTTTACTTCATCAATTGTTTCATCATAAACTGGAATTCTACTATATCTATATTCTTCTCTTGATAATTCTCTTAATAATTCTTCATTACTAATATTTATATCAACTGCAAATATATCTTTTCTGTGTGTCATTATTTCTGAAACAGTTATATCATTAAATTCAAAAACATTATTTATTAACTCTTTTTCTTCTTCTTTTATTGTTCCTTTTTCTTCTCCTTGGTTAACCATCATCTTTATTTCTTCTTCTGTAACTGTTTCTTCATCAGATTCTCCCACTCCAAAAATTTTTGATATTCCATTTGTTACTGTTGTAAGTAATTTTACAAAAGGTGCTGTTATAATAGAGATTCCTCTAATTACTCCTATTGTTGCAAATGAAATTTTTTCATAATGTTTCATGGCAAGTCTTTTTGGTACTAATTCTCCAAATACTAATGTGAAAAAAGATAAAATTATTGTAATTAAAATTATTGATATACTTTTCCAAACACCTAAACTTATATATGGTATAAGATTATATAATGCTGGTGCTAACATATCTGCAAATGTGTCTGATGCAAATGCACTTGATAAAAATCCTGCAAGTGTAATTCCTATTTGAATTGTTGCTAAAAATTTACTTGGTTCTTTTAACATTTTTTCGATTTGCTTTGCTTTTTTGTTTCCTTCTTTTGCTTGTTTTTCTATTTTAGCATCATTTAAAGATATAAATGCAATTTCACTAGCTGCAAAATATGCATTTAATAAAATTAGTATGACTAAAACTATCAGTTGTGATAACATTTATTTTCGCACTCCTCTTTTTATTATTTATTTATATTTTATCAAAATCTAATTTTTTATTCAATAGAAAAATTTATATATTATAAATATTTATTTATTTAAAAATTTATATATTAATATTTTTTTAGTTATCTCCTACTCATTACATTCAAAATGAATTCATAATATTTTCTCGTGAGCCTCTTTCACTCAGTCCCTCTCGTAAACTCGAGTACCGCGAACATCCCTCACTAGAAAATCTAATGAATTCTATTTTTCATTTCAATCGAACGTCGATACTTAAAAAATATTAATATATAAATTTTTAAATAGAAATAGATTTTTACATTTGGGGTCGGTTTCATTTTTATTTTGGATCCGACCCCAGACAGACACCCCAAACACACCAGATATTATTCTATATCATATTTTGGTTTTGGAGAATAACTTGTATGTAGATATTTATGTGCTAAATGACTTCCTGGTTTTTCTAAAAATTCTGCATATAATTGTTTCATTACTGGACTTTCATGAGATTTTCTAATAACACTTTTTTCATCAATTTCATATAAAGCACTTGCTCTTAACTTTCTTACATCTACTGTTGCTCTAATTGTAGAACTTTTAATTGGTTGACCTCCTCCCATTACACATCCACCAGGACATGCCATTATTTCTACAAAATGATATGGAGATTCTCCTTTTCTTATTTGTTCCATTATTTTTCTTGCATTTGCAAGACCACTTGCAACAGCAATTTTTACTTCTTTTCCTGCTACATTTAATGTTGCTTCTTTTATTCCCTTTTCTCCTCTAACTTCTTTATATTCAATTCTGTCAATACTTCTATTTTCTAATGTATCTACTGCTGTTCTTATAGCAGCTTCCATTACTCCACCTGTTGTTCCAAATATTGCTCCAGCTCCTGTTGCTTCTCCCATTGGATCATCAAAGTTTCCATCTTCTAATTGAGTAAATTCTATATTAGCTTGTTTTATCATTCTAGATAATTCTCTTGTTGTTATTACATAATCAACATCTCTTGCACCATCAACTTCCATTTCTGGTCTACTGCATTCATATTTTTTGGCAATACATGGCATTACAGATACTGTACAAATTTTATTTCTATCTATTCCATATTTTTCTGCAAAATAAGATTTTATAATTGCTCCAAACATTTGATGTGGAGATTTACAACTTGATAAATGGTCTAATTGGTCTCCAAAATTCTTTTCTGCAAAACGTACCCATCCGGGACTACAAGATGTAATCATTGGGAATACTCCTCCATTTTGCAATCTTTCTACAAATTCATTTGCTTCTTCCATTATTGTTAAATCTGCACCTGTGTTTGTATCAAAAACTTTATCAAATCCTAATCTTTTTAATGCTGTTACCATTTTTCCTTTTACATTTGTTCCAATTGGCATTCCAAATTCTTCTCCTAATGCTACTCTTACTGCTGGTGCTGTTTGAACAACAACATATGTATCTGGATCTTTTAATTTTGCCCATACATCATTTATAGATTCTTTTTCATGTAAAGCTCCTGTTGGACAACTCTCTATACATTGACCGCAAAATGTGCAATCTACGTCATTTAAACTATGGTCATATGTTGTAGAAATACATGATTCAAATCCTCTTTCTATACAATCTATTGCCCCAATGTCTTGAACTTTTTTACAGGTTGATATACATCTTCTGCATAATATACATTTATTAAAATCTCTTACAATTGCAGGTGATTTATCATCTATTTTATGTTGTGTTACTTCTCCTGGAAATTCTACATTTTGTATATTAAATTTTACTGCTAGATTTTGCAATTCGCAATTTCCAGAACGTGTACATGTTAAACAATCTTTTGCGTGATTAGATATTATTAAATCTAATATTACATGTCTTGCTTCTAATACATTTGGTGTATGTGTATGTACAACCATTCCTTCTTCTACTGTTTGTATACATGAAGTTGCAAATCCTTTTCTTCCTTCAACTTCTACTATACACATTCTACAGTCTCCAACTTCATTTATGTCCTTTAAGAAACATAGTGTTGGTATATCTATTCCAACTTCTTTGGCTGCTTGTAAAATTGTTGTTCCTTTTTTTGTTTTTACTTCTACTCCATCTATTGTTAGTGTAACCATTTCTTCATTCATATTCATTTTTTCCTTTCATTTTTTATTTTCAGCAATTTTTATTGAATATATTTTTTCTTTTGTTATTTGATTGCATGAAATGGACAGCTTTTTATACATGTTCCACATTTTATACACTTATCTTGATTAATTGTTCTTTTTTCTCTTAATTCTCCATCTATTGCTCCAACTGGACAATTTCTTTGACATAATCCACAAGATTTGCATAATTCTGGGTCTATTTCTATTTTTGTTAGTGCTTTACATTCATATGCCTTACATTCTTTTAATAAAGCATGTTCTCTATATTCTTCTCTAAAATATTTTAGAGTACTTATAACAGGATTTGGAGCACTTTGTCCTAGTCCACATATACTTGCTTTTTTTATGTTTGCAGCTAATTTTTCTAATCTATATATATCATATTCTCCAGCATTTCCTGAACATAATTTTTCTAAGATTTCTAACATTCTTTTTGTTCCAATTCTACATGGAGTACATTTTCCACAACTTTCTTTTACTGTGAACTCTAAATAAAATTTTGCTAAAGATACCATACATTTAGTGTCATCCATAACAATTAGTCCTCCAGATCCCATCATTGAGCCAATACTTGCTAAAGATTCATAATCTATTGGAGTGTCTAAATGTTCTGCAGGTATACATCCTCCTGAAGGTCCTCCTGTTTGGGCAGCTTTAAATTCTCTTCCATTTGGAATTCCTCCTCCAATGTCATATACAATTTCTCTTAAAGTTGTTCCCATTGGAACTTCTACAAGTCCTACATTGTTTACATTTCCGCCTAATGCAAATACTTTTGTTCCTTTTGATTTTTCTGTTCCTATACTTGCAAACCAGTCTGCACCATTTAATATTATTTTTGTAATATTTGCTAATGTTTCTACATTATTTATAACTGTAGGTTTTCCAAATAGTCCTTTACTTGCTGGATATGGTGGTTTTACTCTTGGTTGACCTCTTTTTCCTTCTATTGATTCTAATAGTGCTGTTTCTTCTCCACAAACAAATGCCCCTGCTCCTAGTCTAATGTCAATATCAAATTTAAAGCCTGTTCCTAATATGTTGTCTCCTAATAATCCATATTCTCTTGCTTGTTTTATTGCTATTTTTAGTCTTTGTACTGCTATTGGATATTCAGCTCTTACATATATATATCCTTGATTTGCTCCAATAGCAAATCCTGCAATTGCCATTGCTTCTAGTACACAATGTGGATCTCCTTCTAGTATGCTTCTATCCATAAATGCTCCTGGGTCTCCTTCGTCTGCATTACATACTATGTATTTTTGATCATTTACTTCTGCTTTTGCAAAACTCCATTTTTTTCCTGTAGGGAATCCTGCTCCTCCACGTCCTCTTAGTCCTGATTTTGTAACAACATCTATTACTTCATCTGGATTCATTTGAGTTAATACTTTTTCTATTGCTTTATATCCATCAAATGCTATGTATTCATCTATATTTTCTGGGTCTATTACTCCACAATTTTTTAATGCTATTCTTTTTTGCTTTTTATAAAAGTTTAAATCATCTAATTTATTAACAATTGTTCCATCTATATCTTTGCATAAAAGTCTTTCTACTTTTTGACCATTACATATATGTTTATCTATTATTTCTTCACAGTCTTCTGGTTTTACATGTGCATAAAATGTTTCTTCTGGTCTAATTATTACTATTGGTCCTTTTGCACATAGTCCAAAACATCCTGTTTGGATGACTCTTACATTTTGAATGTTTCTTTCTTCTATTATTCTTCTAAAATTTTCTATTATTTGTGGTGATTTTGAAGATGTGCATCCTGTCCCTCTACATACTAGTATATGTTTTTCTCTTGTGTCTGAATTTGTATTTACTCTTAAGTCTAGTTCTTTTCTTTTTTCATTTCTTATATTTTCTAATTCTTCAATTGTTTTCATGGGGTACCTCCTTTTATTTATTCATATATTTATCTAGTATCTCATCAAATTTTTTTACTGTTGCATTTCCATATACTTCATCATTTACCATAAATACTGGTGCTAAACCACATGCTCCAACACATCTTACATCATCTAATGAAAATTTACCATCTGGTGTTACCTGTCCTGGTTCTATTTTTAGTCTTTCTTTTGCTCTATCTAATATTGATTGTGAACCTTTTACAAAACATGCTGTTCCTAAACATATTGATATATTGTATTTTCCTTTTGGTTCTAATGTAAATCTTGAATAAAATGTTATGACTCCATAAATTTCTGCCATTGGAATTGATAATTCTTCTGAAATAACCATTTGTGCTTGTTTTGGTATGTAACCGTATTTTTCTTGTACTTCGTTTAATATCATTATTAATTGGTCTTTTTCTTTTGGGAACTTTTCTAAAATTTCTTTTGTTTCTTCTGTTACTCTTTGTACTCCACATTTTTCTTCCATTTTTACTTTCATTCCTTTCAAAAAAATTATTGAGTTTCTTAATGATTAGCTTAATTCTGAATAGAAGCTTTTTACTTCTCTTTGTTCTGTCTTTTTCTTTTTAATTGTTTTATTTTAAATATATTTGCATTATATCATTATATGATAAATATAGCAATTAATATGTGTTAATTTTTTTAATTTACTTTTTTGCACCAATATGCTATAATTTGTAAAATAATATTTATAAAAAGATTTTATTAGTCTAAAAGAATTACTCTCATTAGCTATATATAATCTTTGGAAAGGATTAAACTTTATTATGATTGATTTACATTCTCATACAACTGCTTCTGATGGAGAAAAAACACCTGAGGAATTAATTGATTTAGCTTTAAATAAAAAACTTTCTGCAATCGCAATTACAGATCATGATACAATTTCTGGATTAAAATCTGCTTTTGAGTATTCAAAAGATAAAAATATTATATTTGTACCTGGTGTAGAATTAGAAGCTGATGTTGATAAAGGACAAATGCATATTTTAGGTTTGTTTATTGATTTTGAAAATAAAGAATTAAATAATATGCTAGATAAAATTAAACAAGGTAGAATTAATAGAAATAACCTTTTTCTTCAAGAATTTAATAAAATGGGATTTGAAATTACTTTAGAAGATTTGCAAAAAGTAAGTGGTGGAAAAATTATTGGTAAACCACATTTTGCTAAAGTGTTTTTGCAAAAAAATTATATACATACAAAAAGCGATATTTTTGATAATTATTTTAATAAGCCTCCTCTAAGCTTAATTAAGAAAACTCGTTATACTCCTGAAGTAATTATTAAATTAATAAAGAAATCAAATGGTATTGCTGTACTTGCACATCCTCAATCTTTAAAATTAGAAGATAATGAATTAGAAGAAAAAATTAAAGAGTTAATTTCTTTTGGTTTGGATGGACTTGAATGTTATCATTCTAATCAAACTCTAGAGCAAATGCAGAAATATAAGGCTTTAGCGAAGAAGTTCAATTTGCTTGTTACTAAAGGTAGTGATTATCATGGTCCTATTACAAAACCAGATGTTGAACTTGCTGTTGGAAAAAATGGAAATATTGTTTCTGATGATGAAGATGAGATTTTAAAAAAATTATTAAATTATAAAAATATTTCTTATGTCAATGACTTTTGAGCCATTTTCCAAAATCATTGACACGCAAAAATTCCCTGGGAAAATATTTCCCAGGGAACGAAAGGAAAAATTATCTTTCTAGACCTAAGATATCCTAGTCCTTTGGAACCAAAGTGCTAGAAAGTCTCCGGTCGAAGAACTCCTTCGACCAATGCACTCCATCCACATCCTGGTCTCTCTGATAGCCAGTAAAACCAGGAATATTCAGTTGGCTGAAGTCCTCATTCTCTACTCTGAATATTTCAGAAAGCTTTCCAAGCCCTTCCTTGTATGTTTCGTGAGAGGCTTTTCCTTTTTCTGCCTCTTCATGCATCTTCTTGGTTCTTATCTGAACCTCCAATTGCGTACCAGGAAGCAACTCAGAATACATCTGAATTGACAATGTAAACTGAAGTGTCTGATACCCGTTTGGTTTCTTATCTTTCACATAGTCCTTTAAGTACTCTACACCAAACGGAACCTCTTTTAAAATGTACAGTATTATTCCTTTGTCAAGGACTCCTATTCTAGGATTTTCCTCGACCCAGGTAAGAAACTCTCGCCTTGCTTTACGGCTTTTACCTGCCAAAATACCAACAATGTTTTCATATATGGTATAAACTTTGGCATTATTGTTTTCTTCGCCATCATCATTCCAGATAATGGCTCTCAGCCCAAAGCGATCTCTTACAATGTAGCTTGAGACCTCTTCTACAATTGACTTTTTGAGTAATTTAGTTAATTCACTCTCAAGTCCTTTTCTCCGGGCGTTCCACGAAATGTCAATCATTTCGTTTTTTGTGGCATTATGCCACAATACAATATACATCAACACAATACTAATGTATGTACATACATTAGTAACCTCGAAAGTTTTCCTTCGGGTATTAATGCATCCTCTCAACCCATCAAGAAATGAGTCAATTATACCTGCATCTTCCTCAGGAAATTCCTTCTCTTGGTCTACGATTGTGTAGAGATTTTCACAAATCTCTAACACATTAGTACTTCTCCGCAAGGCTTCATTATAAGCCTCATGAAGAAGCTTTAAAGATTGTTCTGTCATTGAGTTTTCTCCTATTTTATCCATCAATATAAATGCTTTTTATAAATTCCTCCAGTTTCCGTTCATCTTCCTTTCTTACTTTGTTCCTATTCTCTTGCAAATACTTATAGAAGCACTGCAAAAGCTCAAGAGTTGTTTTAGATTGTCTCACCGCCCCCTGATAGGATACGTGGACAATCTCGGACATGGACATTGAGTTCATTGGTGAAAATCTTCCTTTCTAATATAAGATTATGTTAATATTATATCACAAAATTGAAAAAAAGTATAGATTTTATTGGAAATTTGTGGTATAATTTTAATGTTTTAATAAAATTTTAATAAAGAGAGGAATGATTTTTAATGAAAACAGTGCCAATTACATTATTAACAGGATATTTAGGAGCAGGAAAAACTACTCTTATAAATCATATTTTAAATAATCAAGAAGGATATAAAGTTGCTGTAATTGTTAATGATATTGGAGAAGTAAATATAGATGCATCTTTAATTGGTAAAGGAGGAGTTGTTACAGAAACCAATGATAGTTTAGTACCTTTACAAAATGGATGTATTTGCTGTACTTTAAAAGTTGATTTAATGAAACAAATTGTAGATTTAGTTAAATCTGGTAATTTTGATTACATATTAATAGAAGCAAGTGGAATTTGTGAACCTATTCCAATAGCTCAAACAATTACTGTTTTACAAGATTCTACAGAACAATATGGTTTACCAAAAATTTGTAGATTAGACAATGTTGTTTCTGTTGTTGATGCTTTAAGATTAAGAGATGAATTTAATTGTGGTGAAGAACTTGAAAAAGAAAAAATTGATGATGAAGATATTGAAAATCTTTTAATTCAACAAATAGAGTTTTGTAATACTTTAATTTTAAACAAAGTTGATGAAATTTCAAAAGAAGAATTAGAAAAAGTTAAAGCTGTAGTAAAAAAATTACAACCAAGTGCAAAAATTATAGAAACAAATTATTCTGATGTAGATTTTAAAGAAATAATGGATACACATGCATTTGATTTTGAAAAAGCTTCTCTTTCTGCTGGTTGGGCTCAAGAATTAGACAAATCTGAGGAAGAAGCAGAAGAAGGAGAAACTGAAGAATATGGAATTGGAACTTTTGTATATTATCGTAGAAAACCTTTAGTTGAATCTAAATTCCATGATTTTGTAAATCATTTTCCAAGAAATATTATTAGATGTAAAGGAATTGTTTGGTTTGATAATGATGACGAAATGTCTTATGTTTTTGAACAAGCTGGTAAACAAAATGGTGTTTATGAAGCAGGTCAATGGATTGCTACATTCCCTATTCAAGAGCAAAATGCTTTTAGAAAAGCAAATGCAGATTTAGAACGTGATTGGGATAGCGAAGTTGGAGATAGAATGTTAAAACTTGTTTTTATAGGTCAAAATATGGACAAAAAATCTATTTGTGATCAACTTGATAAATGTTTAGCAAAATAAAGAATAGACTGAGAAATTATATCTTCTCAGTCTATTTTTAGTTATATTTTAGTTACATTTTTTCATAATATCATAATGTATGAATAGTAAGAATATTTTTTTATAATTTTATACTATTTATTGTATAAAAATTATTACTTTTTCATTGGAATAATTATATTAAATTCTGTTCCTTTTCCTTGTTCTGTTTTGTATGTAATGTCTCCTCCAAAATGTGCCTTTATATTTGAGTATGACATATATAAACCTAATCCTGTTCCATTTTTTCCTTTTGTTGTTACCATTTCTTTAAATAATTTTTCTTGAACTTCTTTTGGAAGACCTCCAGCAGAGTCTTTAATAGTTATTATAACATTTTTTTCATCTTTATTTATTTCTAATTCTATATCTTTATTTCTTGCTCCATCATATGCTTGAATTGAATTTGAAATCATATTATCAACAACTTGAACTAGATTATTTACATCACCTATTAAAGTTAAATTTTCATCTGTTTTCATTATAACTTTAAAATTAATATATGCATTTTTTAATTCATGTTTCATTAATATATTAACTCTTTTTACTAATTCACTAACTGTAAATGCAACATCTTGTTCATTTGTTAATGCTACTGCTTGTCCTTTTACTGTTGTTATAATATCTGACATATATTCTGTATATGTTCTAATTTTAGGAATCCAACTTTCCATTTCTCCTGCTATTTCATGGTGATCATGTGAATTTACAAGAGGATCATCTATTGATTCATCATACTCTTTTATTAATTCTTCTAGTCCTTCAGTTGCACCTGCAATTGACATTATTGGACTTCTTAAATTATGTGCAATTCCTCCTATAAGTTGACCTAATGATGCTAAACGTTCCCTTTCCATAAGTATATCTTGATTTCTTTTTATTATTTCTATATCTTGTTTATGTTGTGTTATATCTTTTAATAAAAACAATGTTCCTAAAAAGCTACCATCTGAATAAATTGGTGTTATTTCTATATTAAAAAATTTATTTACTACCTTTACTTCTTGCTCAAATGATATTGTTTTTTTAGACCTATTAGCTTTTTCAATATATTTTTCTATATCATCAATAACATCTCTTCTTATTTTCTTATCTTTTAGAAAATCAATAAAATTTATATTTCTTAAATTATTATCTTTAATATTAAAAGTTTTTATAAATGTTTTATTGAAGTCCATAATTCTGTTTGATTCGTCTAATACAACAAAACTATCAGATATTCTATCAACAATTTTTTGCATTGCAATAGGTGTAACTCCTAAAAATTGAAATTTAAATATTGATATTGCACAAAATATTACTGTTATAGTAAATGTAATAGGTGTTATATATATTGACATTGGAATAATTTGAAATGTACCTAATATATTAGTTATTACTGGTATAGATATTCCTATTACTATTAATATTGATTGTTTAGAGAAAAATCCAGAATTTTTTATTGAAAATTTCAATAAATATATTATTCCTATTAACAACAATACATAAGAATAGATATTATGTATATTAAAATATGGTCCATATTCATTTATAGAAAAGTCCACTGAATAGTTTTTGTAAAATAAATGATGAAAATCATTTGTCCATAATACTATCAAAGAAACAACTGGCACTATTAATAACAGTAAATATTTCTTTTTAAATACTATTTTTGTTTTTACAAATATTAGTCCCATAAAAAAAACTGTAACTGGTACAAAGCATATTGCTATATAGGTTATATAATCAAAATAAATTGGTTTAATATTTAATTTAGTAGAAACTGTAATTTGCAATATCAAACTAACTGTCCACAATATTAGTAAGCTCAATGTTAATATAAATATTTTACTTAATTGTTTTTTTTCTTTAGTATTAGCTAAATATATTATAAGTAAAATATTAACAATTGTTGCAACAAATAATGCAACTAATGCAAAATCTTTTGTCATTTTTACTTTATTCTCCTTTTATTAACTTTAGTATATTGTCTATATATTTTTTATCTATAATTGGCCATTCAAAACTGTATTTTTTTAATAATTTTTTTGAATGGTCTGAATTTATTTTTATTTTACTATAATAATTTAAATCCAAGTTTTTGTCAAGTTCATTTATTATTGGACTTAATATATCAGCGTTTTTGCTATTTAATATATCTCTAATTAACTTTTTGAACCTTTCATTTTCAATTATTTTAATATCTATATTATTTTTTTTCATAATTTCAAATATATTTTTTAATTCTATATAATTATCATTAAATATATGATAGATTCTATTAAAGTCATTACTATATTGCATTACTTTTATAATTGCTTCTGCAGCTTTATCTACAGGTGTAAATTCTAAATATTCATTTGATAAATAATCTGGTATAGTTTTTAATTTTAAAAAGATTTTTAATCTATTCAAATATGCATTTTCTATAATATTCTCTTGAAATTTTCCATCTTTATATCTAGGCATCAAATTTCCTATTCTTAAAATATATGCATTTACACCATTTTCTATAGCATCTAATACTTTTTTCTCTGCTTCAAATTTACTTCTAACATAAACATTTTCTAAATCTTGGTTTATATAAAAATTATTTTCATAGAATTCTATTTTTTCTTCAATTTGATTTTTATAACTTTCTCTATTTTCAAATGCATTTCCAGAAACACTTAAAGTAGAAATTTGAACTAGTTTTTTATTAAACATTTTAGCAAACTCAAGTAATTTTTCTACACTCTTTACATTTATATTATAAAATTCCTGATAATTTCCGTAATGAGATACTTTAGCAGCTGAATTTATTATAGTATCAATTGAATTTCCTAATTTAAATAAATCTTCTTGTTTTAATCCTAATCCATTTTCTGTCATATCTCCTTGTATTATTATAATTCTATCATTTAAATATTTATCATATTTATTATCAAAATAATAATGTAATTTATTTAAAAATTTTTCATTAACCTCAAGTCCCACTTCTTTTCTTACTAGTACATAAATTATTCCACTTTCTTCTTTTAAAAATTGTTCCATTATATGCATTCCTAAAAATCCAGTTACACCTGTTAATAATATGTTTCCAACTGGATATTTTTCTATTTTACTAGGTATTTTCATATTATTTTCTAATATATTTTTATATTTAATATTTAAATTACTAAAATCTTGTTGATTTGTTTTAAATTCACTTTCTATTTTTTTAGATAGTTCATAAATTGTAGGATAAGAAAAAATATCTGAATAAGAAATATTGTCTGTTATTTTCATCAATCTAATATTTAAATTCATTGCAAGGATAGAATCCCCACCAAGTTCAAAAAAATTATCTTTTATTCCAATTGGCTTAATATTTAAAACTTCTTCCCATATTTCGACAATTTTATTTTGTAAATCTGTTTTTGGTTTTTCATATTTTACTTTTTGAGATTCTAGCATTTTATCTGGTATAGGTAATAATTTAGTATCTATTTTTCCATTTGGTGTATAAGGAAATTTTTCTATTGCTGTAAAATATGATGGAATCATATAACTAGGCAAATTTTTATTTAAATATGTTCTTAATTCTGGTACCCTTATTCTTCTTTTAGAAATGTAATAAGCAGAAATTATTTCTCTATTTCCTATTATTTGTTTTATTACTTTAACTTTACTTATAAATGGATATTCCATAATTCTTTTTTCTATTTCTTCTAATTCAATTCTTAATCCTCTTAATTTTATCTGATTATCCATTCTACCATAGCAAATAAGTTCTCCTGAATTATTAAATTTACATATATCTCCTGTTTTATACATTATATGATTTGGTATAAAAGGATTTTCTATAAAATTCATATTGGTTTTATTTATTTCATTATGATATCCTCTTCCAACTCCATCTCCAGATATATATAATTCCCCTTCTATTCCAATAGGCAAAATATTCAAATCTCTATCTAATACATAAACTTGCGTATTAGCTATTGGCTTTCCTATTGTTATATTTCTGTCTCTTGATACCTCTTTTATTGTTGACCAGATTGTTGTTTCTGTTGGTCCATACATATTATATATTTTAGCCTTTGAAATTTCTTTTAATTCTACCAAAATATTCTCCGTTAAAGGTTCTCCTCCAATCAATATATCTGTTATATTTTTAAAGAAATCTAAATTTTCCTTATCCTCTAAAATTAATGAATATCTTGCTGGAGTTGTTTGTATAATATTTACATTATTTTTAATACATAATTTATTTAATAATTTAGGTACATTTTGTTCTTCTTCATTTGTAATTACTAAAGTTTGACCTGATGTTAATGCTCCCCACAATTCAAGGCCAAAAATATCAAAGCAAACCGTTGTAACAGAAAGCATATTTTTATTTTCATCAAAATTTATTTTTTCTTTTACACCTAAAATAAAATTATATAAATTTTTATGCATAATTTCTACGCCCTTTGGTTTTCCCGTTGAACCAGAAGTATAAATGATATAAACTAAGTCATTTGGATTATTTATATTTATTAAATTATTTTTACTATATTTACAAAGGTTAAAACTACTTTCATCTATAATAATTTTATTTGAAAATTGAATTTGCTCTTCTAATTTTCTACTTGTTATAAGACATTTTGCATTACTATCTTCTAACATATATTTTATTCTATTTGCCGGATATTCTGGATCTATTGGTATATAACATGCCCCTGCTTTAAGAACACCTATAATAGAATATATTAGTTCAGTTGATCTAGGTAACATTATTCCTATAATATCATTTTGTTTTATATTTAGTTCTTTTAAATATTCAGCTAATTGATTTGCCTTTTCATTTAATTCCTTATAAGTAATTTTTTTATCTTCAAAAATTAACGCATTTTTGTTTTTATTCTTTAAAACTTGTTCTTCAAACAATGTTATAACAGTTTTATTTTTAGGATAATTTTTTTTAGTTTTATTAAATTTCTTTATTATTATTTCTTTTTCTTCTTCAGAAATTATTGAAATATCTTTTATTGGAGTATTTACATCATTCATAATAATATTTAATAAATTTATATAATGTTCAAATAATCTTTCTATAGTTTGTCTTTTAAAAAGTTCTGTACTATATTCAATATTAATTGTATGAGCCTCGGGCTTAATTTCTATGCTAAGATTAAATTTAGAAATGTGATTATTTAATTCTATAATTTTACTTTCTTTATCATTAATTTTTATACTTCTTTCTTCTTTATTTTGATAAGTAAACATTATATCAAATAAAGGGTTTCTTGATGGATCTGTTTGAACTCCTAATTTTTTTACTAGTAAATCAAATGGATATGGTTGATATGATAAATCATCTAAAACTTGTTCCTTTATATTATCCAAAAATTCTTTGAATGTTTCATCTGAATTTATCTTTCCTCTAACAACTATATTATTTACAAACATTCCTATCATTCTTTTAGTTTCATTTATGTTTCTATTTGCAATTGGACTTCCTAAATTAATATCTTTTTGCCCTGTATATTTATACAATAAAATAAAAAATGCTGATAAAAAGAATACATATGGAGAAACACCATTTTTCTTAGCATATTTTTCTATTCTTTTAAATTCCTTTTCATCTATTATGTTTGAAACTCTATCTCCATAATAAGATCTATTTGCTACTGTTTTATAATCATATGGTAAATTAATTTGTTCAAAATCACAACCTTTAAATTTATTAATCCAATAACTCTCTATTTCATTAATTTTATTACTCTTTAAAAAATTATCTTCCCATACTGAATAGTCCCTGTATTGGATTGGTAATTTTTTCAAATTATCTCCATTATAAATTCTGTTAAATTCAATAATTAAATTATTTAAACCTGTTCCATCCATAATTATATGATGAGAATCAACCAAAATTAATGTTTTTTGGTTATCAATAAAGTGAACTTCAACTCTTATTAAAAACTCATTTTCTAATTTAAATGGCTTAGAAAATTTTTCTATAATTTCTTCTATTTCTTCGCTTTTATTGTAAAATGTTGGAACTTTTATGTCTACATTTTCTATTACTTTTTGTTCAATTTCAGTTCCATTTAATACAAACTCTGTTCTTAAAATTTCATGTCTTTGGACAATTTTATTTAATGATTCTTGAATTTTGTTAATATCTAAAATTCCATCTATTAAAATGGCTCCTGGCATATTATATACTGTATTTTCTTCACTTATCATCTTACTATTATAATAAATTCTTTTTTGAGCAGATGATAATGGATAAAATTCTCTATGTTCTATCCTTGGAATTTTTATTTCCTTACTTTCATTTTTATTTTTTAAAATATAGTCAGACATATTTTTTATTGTAAAATTAGATAATATATCTTTTATATTTATTTGTACATTATATTTTGATAAAATTTTTGTTGATAATGTTATACCTGTTAAAGAGTCTCCTCCTAAGTCTAGTAAAGTGTCATATATACTAATATCTTCATAATTTAGCATATTTTTTAACATTTTTATTAATTCTTTATCAATTTCATTTCTTGGCTGTGTTATTTCTCTATTTTTATTTTTTTCATTTAGTTCTGGTAGAGCTTTTCTATCAATTTTTCCATTTGGAGTATAAGGCATTTCTTTTAATTGTATAAAATATTGTGGTATCATGTATTGTGGTAATTTTCTTAATAAATAGTTTTTAATAATTTTCTCATTTATACCTGTTTTATTTTGCTTGTTTGCAACATAATATGCTATTAATGAACTATGATTATTTTTTAATTTAATCTTTTGTACAACAACTTGTGAAACAAACCCACTTTGTTCTATTATTTGTTCTATCTCCCCTAATTCTACCCTATATCCTCTGATTTTTATTTGAGAATCATCTCTTCCTAAATGAATAATTTCTCCATTGTCTTTTATATACGCTAAATCATTTGTATTATATATTCTTTCATTATTTTTAAATGGTGATTGAATAAATTTTTCATTATTTAAATCCTCTCTATTTAAATACCCTTTTGATACTCCTTCACCACCAATATATAATTCTCCTTTTATTCCAATTGGTAATAATTTTTGATTTCTATTTAATATATAGCATTTAGTATTTGCTATTGGCTTCCCTATTGTAATTATATTTTCATGTGTAACGTCTTTCATTGTTGACCATATAGTTGTTTCTGTTGGTCCATACATATTATATATTTTGGCATCTGAATTCTCTTGTATTTTGGTTAACAATCTTTTTCCAAGACTTTCTCCTCCTACTAAGATTTCGGTAATCTTTTTCATAAAATCAATATTATTTAATTCTTCAAATATTATTGAAAATCTTGATGGTGTAGTTTGTATCATATTAACATTATTTTCTATACATAACTTATTTAGTAAAATTGGTGAATTCTGTTCATTTTCATTTGCTATAACAAGTGTCATTCCTGTTGTTAGTGAACACCATAATTCTAGACCAAATATATCAAAACATATAGTTGTAACTGAAACCATTGTTTTTTCTTTATTAAAATCAATATTTTGTTTCATTCCAAAAACAAAATTGTTTAAATTGTTATTAGTTATCCTTACACCTTTTGGCTTTCCTGTTGAACCAGAAGTATATATTAAATATACAATTCTATTGTCTTGATTTGTCACTTTTGTTTTTATTATACCTGAACACTCATAATTTATTTGTTCATTTACATTAACTAATAAACAATTTTTAAAATCATCTTTTTTTATTTTATCATCAATTAATACTACTTTTGCATTGCTATCTGCAATCATATAATTTATTCGCTCTAACGGATATTCTGGATCTATTGGTAAATATGTAGCATCAGCTTTTAATATTGCAAAAATACCAATTACCATTTCTACAGAACGATTTATCATAATACCAACTATATCATTTTCTTTTATATCAAATTCTTTTAATTTAAAAGCAAGTTTTGTAGATTTTTCATTTAACTCGCCATATGTTATTTTTTTATTATTACATATTAAAGCAATTTTATCTGGCTCTTTTTCTGCTTCTTCTTCAAAATATTTTATAATAGGTTTAGTTTTATCATACTCTAAATCAGTTTGATTAAATTCATAAACTAATTTTTCTTTTTCTTTTGGAGTTACAATTTCTATATCTTTTATTTCTATATCATTTTTATTTAATACTTGAGATATTATATATTCTATTCTTTTATGAAGTTTTTCTATATCACTTCCTTCATAAATCGATACCTTATAATCATATGCTATATTTAAACTTCCTGTATCATTTAAATCATAAATTTGTATATCCATATCATCTGCACAACATCCATTAAATGTCCATTCAGATTTATATGTAATATCTGTTTCTTTTGATTGAGCCTTTGTTATTTGATATGAAATTAGAATATTGTATAAATTAGGAATATTTTTATCTTTTTTCCTTAACTCCTCAATTAAACTTTGATATGAATATTTTTGATGTTTTAACATTCCTATTGATTCTATAGCAATATTTTTTACAAAGTCTTTAAATTCTATATCTTCACTAAATTTTATTCTTAAAGGAGCCACATTAATAAACATTCCTGCTGTATTTTTTTCTTTAAAATTTGTTCTATTTAGAATTGGAGTTACAATAGCAAAATCATCTAAATTTGAAATTTCTGCAATATATATTGAATAAACTGCCATAAAAAAATTATATAAAGAGATTTTATTTTCTTTACAATATTCTTTTATTTTATTTACTTGTTCTTGTTCTATCTTAAATTGTTTTCTTTCTCCTATTACACTACTTATATTTGCTTCATTCTGTTTACTTCCTGGTATTGTAGCTACTTCTGGTATTGTTTTATATTTTTCTAACCAATAATTTTTGTCTATTTTATATTTTTCACTTTTATGGTATTCTTTTTCAGATTTAATGTAATCAATATATGAGTATATTGATTTTGTTTCAATTTCTTGATTATTAATTAATTTTGAATAAGTTTTAATTATGTCATTACAAATAAGCGCTAAAGTCCACGCGTCAGAAATCAAATGGTGAATATTGAGCAAAAAGGCTCCTTTTCCATTTTCAAATTTAATGATATAAAATTTATATAATTGTGACTCTAAATCAAATGTTTTTTTGATTGTTTTGATTCTAAATTTTTCAAATTCTTTTTCATTTGCAAGATTAATAAACTCAATATTTTCTTTATCATTTGTAAACTCTTGAAATATCTCTCCATCTTTTATCTTTAGTTTAATTTTAAAATTATCATGTTTTTGGCACACAATTCTTATAGACTTTTCTAATTTTTGAAAGTCTAATTTTTCATCAATTATTGCACTTCCAGATATTGTATTAACTGAGCTTCCCTTGTAATATTGCTCAGTTACCCAAATAGATTTTTGAGAATTTGTTAAGTTTTCCATTTTTTAACACCTTTTATTTTATAATTTTTTACCTTTTCATTATAACATTATTTTACATCTTTTGCAAATTTTTTACAAAAAAAATTATTTTTTATATTACTAGATAATAAGCTTGAATAAAGAAACGATGATATTATAATATTTTAAAGTTCTCCTGTTCATTCCATTCAAAAAGAATTCATAAGGCTTTTTCATGAGCCTCTTTCACTCCGACCCTCTCGTAAACTCGAGTACCGTGAACATTCCTCATGCAAAAGCCAAATGAATTCTAATTTTCATTTCAATCAAGCGTCGAAGCTTTAAAATATTATAATATCATCGTTTCTTTATTCAAGCTCATTATCTAGTAACTTTTGTTATTCTATGTATTAAAAAAATAAGTTGCTTCTAAGTCTGCTTCAAACATTAAAAGTGCAAGAGGATATTTTGTATATGCTAGCCCAATAGTTCCATATTGTTCCTTTGGCTCTGTAAAGCCCATATGCCATCTAATTGCATATTTTTCTTCACTTGTAAGCTTCATATATTCTGTAATCATCATTACAGATTTTTCACCATGACCATATGGAATTGTATCTTCAACTGTATAATATGGTACTTTTTCCCATACTCCTAATGCATTCTTGGCATTTTTATAATCGATTTTATAAAAATTGGCCTTACAAATATCATGTAATAAAGGAACAATTTTTAATGTATCTTCTGGTGTGTTTAAATTTATTGGTGCATTTTTTACTTTTTCTTGAAGAATTTCATATACTTTAATACTATGTTCTACAAGTCCACCTGCATGATTTCCATGAAATCTTGTACTTGCAGGTGCAGTAAAAAAATCTGTACTTTCCATAAATTTTATTAAATCTTCTATTCCATCTCTTTTAACTGTTCTTAGTATTTTTAAAAATTCATCTTTCATTTTTATTCAAAGCCCTTTCTTGATACTTGTTTAAATTTGATAAAATCTACTATTTTTATTGCTTTTTTTGGATTATAATTTGTTTTATTTCATTTACAACTTCTTCAATTGTCATATTACTTGAATCTATATATATTGCATCTTCAGCTTTTCTTAGAGGTGCATTTTTTCTTGTACTATCTATAAAGTCTCTTTGTTTAACATTTTCTAATATTTCTTCAAATGGTATATTAATCCCATTTTCTTCATTTTGCTTAAATCTTCTTCTAGCTCTTTCTTCTGGTGTTGCATCTAAATATATTTTTACATCTGCATTCGGAAATACATTTGTTCCTATATCTCTTCCTTCCATTATTACATCTATATTTTGTGCAATTTTTCTTTGTAATTCTACCATTTTGCTTCTTACAATATCTATTGCAGACACTTGAGATACATTTTCATTTACTTCTTTACTTCTAATTTCTAAAGAAACATCTTTATTATTTAAATAGATTTTTTGTTCATTTCCAATTCTTTTGAATTCTATTTTTATTTGTTCTAACAAATTTTTAATTTGCTCTATATCCTCTACTTTTATATTTTTTTCTAACATTGCTAATGTTACACTTCTGTACATTGCACCTGTGTCTATACTTGTTAAATTCATTTCTTCTGCTATTTTTTTTGTAATTGTACCTTTTCCGCTTCCTGCAGGACCATCAACTGCTACTATAAATCCCATTTTTATTTTGGGCAAAAACTTTATTTCAAATAAAATTTTATATTGTATATTCTACATTTTTTATTTAAATTCCAAAAGTCTTTGTCCTCCCTCCTTATATAATATTTAGTTTTTTTAAGGTTACCTATAAACCTTTATAGTCAATTATATTTTTCTATTATATAATCTTGTTAATATAGTAAATTCTTACTTCTTCTAATTTTGTTCCTCTTTTGTTAATATAAATGCTGTTGAAATATATCTTGTTTTATGAGCTCCAGTGCTATCTATTGGATCATTAATAATTTCATTATTAACAACCATTGCAGAAGATGTTCCTCCATCTAAATTTGCAGCATTATATGCTCCATATCTTTCCATTATCTCTATTAAATCATTCATTGAAGCTCCTGGTCTTGTTAATGTTCTTCCATCAATTACTAAAAATAATACTATTCCATCTTTTCTTTGTCCTATTGCTGTTCTTGGTGCTGTTCCCCATCCACCATTTCCAAATACATTTGAAGATTTTCCATTAATAATTAAAAATGGTCCAAATGTTACTCCATCTCTTATTTTTAATTCTTTTGCTTTTGCAACATTCATCTTTCCAAGTACTAATTTATCATCTTCTGTAAATCCTATTAATCCACCTTGTCCATTATATGATTTTGATGTGATTAATTTTCCATTTGAAAAGGTAATTCCTAAAGGATTTGCTCCATTACTATTAAAATTTGGATCTTCAAATCCTCCACCATTTATTGCTATTAATGCATCATTATCTTTTGCCATAGTTGTTAAATATTGTCCACTTTTTCCTATCTTTTTTGTATATACTGTTTTTATTCTTGATGGGTCATATATTACTGCCATATACCCACTATAACCTTTTCCTGTTATCTCTATTATTTTATAATCATCATTTCCAGGGTCTTTTTCTAAAATCTGTCTTTCATATTCATTTTCATATTCTATTTTTTCTTCTTTTTCTTCTGAATCTATCACAACTGTCATTGATGTATCTGTTATTTCATTTGTTTCTTCTACTTTATTTCTGTCTAGTACTTGTGCAATTGTTTCTTCATCATAAAACCATGTTGCAAAATATTGATGAGACATTGTTGTCATTGCAGTTGTTATTAACCAATCTCTAAATCCACTATATGGTCCATATAATAATACTGCTAAACTTACAACTCCTAAGATTCCTAATATAAAAAATGTTATTAAAATTTTTTGCCATATTTTTAGTTTGTTTTTTTTGTTCTCTTTTTTTAATGCTTTTGGCATTTCATCTATTTCTGAGTTTTCATCTAATATTTGGGTTAATTCATCTATATTTTTGTTTTTTAAAGCTTTTGGCAATTCTTCTAATGTTTTATTTCTTAATGCTTTTGGTATTTCATCTGTATTTGTCATTTAAATTTTCCTTTCATTTTAATTTATTATTAATTTTATCCATACATTTTTATTTTCGCTTTTATATTTTATAAAAAATAAATAAAAATAGCAAGACTTTCTTGCCATTTTTATTTAATCTATACTTTCTTTAATTTTATTTGCTTTTTTCTTTATTCTTTGAATTGCTGTATCAACAGATTTTACTTTTGTGTTTAATTTTTCTGCAATCATTGCATATGAATGTCCTTTTTCATATTCATATAACACAGATAATTCATAATCACTTAAATTTTCTTTTATTTTTTCTTCTATTGTTTTTGAATATTCTTGATTTGTTATTATATCTAATGGATCATCTTCAGTTTTTAAATCTACTACTTCTAGCTTGTCCATATCATCATTGTCATCATATGCTGCTGAATTTAATGAAATTGAAGAATTTAATGGAATGTGTTTTTGCCTATTTGAATTTTTTACTGCTGTTATTAGTTGTCTTTCTATACACATATTAGCAAATGTTTTAAATGAATTTTGCTTTTCAATATCAAATGATTTTACAGCTTTATATAGTCCTATCATTCCTTCTTGAACCATATCTTCTCTTTCTGCTCCGACCATATAGAATTTGTTTGCTTTCATATTTACTACATCATTATATCTTTCAAGCAAGCAGTTTAATGCTGTTTGATCATCATTTTTTATATTCTCTATTAATTTTTCATCAGTCATTTGTTTATATTGTTCTTCATTAATTGAAAATATTTGTTCTTCCATTAATATTAAGCCCTCCACTTCTTAGATATTTTCATTATATTCTCAATTTCCTTTACTGTCAAGGTTTATTTAAATATTTTTTTACCTATTTAAATTTTGTTGTTACCGTTCAGTAGGAAATTTTGATATATTAATAATTGCATAAATTTTTCGACTCAATACGGAAATATAAGAATTTCTAAAATAATTTTATGGCACCCTTTCACTTAGTCCTCGCTGGCGCTCGACGCGAACATTTTCCATAAAATTAATTTAAGAAATTCTAAATTTCCTCCAATCGTATTCAAAATTTATTTATTATTAATATATCAAAATTTCCTATTGAGCTGTAACATTTTATTATTTAAAGTCTAATATATTTTGAGCAATTACATTAAATTGTTCTTCTTGTTTTGTTAAATCTATTATTATATTGCCTTTATTAAAATTATCGTTTTCTAAATTATTTTTCTTTAAAATTTGTTCTAATTCCAAAGAAATAAATTTTCCAGTATTTATTAATTCAACATCATATTCTAATTCTTCTTTTATTATTTGTTCATATATAGGAAAATGTGTACAACCTAAAATAATCTTATTTATTTTTTGTTCTTTAAAAGGTTTCATATATTCTTTTATTACACTTCTTCCTTTTCTGCTTTTTACTTTTCCTTCTTCTGCAATTGTAGCTAACATCGGACATGCTTTATTTACAATATGTATATTAGGTATTTGGTCTTTTAGTTTTCTTTCCCATGCTCCGTTTTTTATTGTTCCTTCTGTTGCTATTACTCCAACTTTATCAAATTTTTGATTTTTTATATATTTAACTGTTGGTTCTATTATTCCTATTATTGGAATGTCAAATTTTTCTTTTAGTACTTCAATTGCTTGACTTGTAGCTGTTCCACATGCAATAACTATAGTTTTTACATTCTGTTCTAATAGTTTTTGTACATTATCTATTGAGAATTTGATAATATCTTCTTTTGATTTATTGCCATATGGAAAATTTTTTGTATCTCCTAAATATATTATATTTTCTTTAGGCAATGTTTCTTTTATTTCTTTTAAAACTGTTATTCCTCCTACACCAGAATCGAATATTCCTATTGGTCTTTTATCCATTTTCTTTTTTCGTATTATTAATTAATTATACGATTTTCTCCTTTCTTTTTTATTTTCTATCTTTAATATAATTTCTTTTGGAAATAAAATTTAAAATGCAAAATTATATTTTCACTTTGAGTTTTGAAGTAAAAGTTTAATAAGATTTTCTATACCATTTAACTACTATATTATATACTCAATTTAAATATTTTTCTACTTTTTAATGTCATTTTCCTATTAAATTCATATGATATATTAATAGGTATATATACCTAAATTTATAGATTTAAAGGGAGTTTTAAATATGGAAAGAGAAGAAAAGAAACCTGAAGGAATTTGCCCAATTGTTGATATTGATGGTTTAATTGCTGATGGTAAACAATTTGATTTAGATATAACTCTAGCTAATGACCACAGAGATGTTATTTATGGAATAGTAAAAGATTGCTTTAAAGAACCTGTAAAAGATGCTGTTGTTAAATTAGTTGAAGTTGAATATAAATACGGAAAAAAAGAATTAAAACCTGTTTCTCATACATTTACTGATGATGATGGAGAATTTGTATTTGGTCCTCTTTGCCCTGGTAAAAAATATGCAATAACAGTTTGGGCAAATAAAGTAAGACATGTAAAAATTTGTGCAAAATGTCATCATGAAGGAAGTTGTTTAAAAGGCATTGATTTAGATTGTGACTGCAAAGAATTTCCTGATTATGAAAAACCTTGTTTTAAAGATGATTTCGAATTGGATAATTGTAAAGATAAATAATTAATTAGTATAGCAAATTTAAGATTTTCTAAGTAGTACTTACTTAGAAAATCTTCTTTTTGTTTCCTATACAACAAAGAATTCTAAATATTATTTTGGGACATTACATTCTTATATTTTCTGTTCTTGCTTTTGTTTTTGTTTGTGTTGAAACTTTAGTTGTTATACTAGCTGTTTCTTCTTGAATTCTTCTTTTTTCTGAATCTGTTAGCTCCCAAGATTTTAAGTGTTCTTCTTGAATATTCTCTTTTAACATTTCTCTAATATATTTCATTTGGTGTTTTAATCCTAATTTTTCTAAATCTGGTTCTATATTATTTTCTAATAAATCTTCTATTTGTTCTTGTGTATATCCTGATACTTCAAAAAATTTTATTATACTATCTGATATATTTTCATATAAATTATAGTCATTTAAATTATTGTCAAATTCTTTATAAAACTCTATATAGTCTCTTAATTCTTCAACTTCTTCTTCACTATAATATAATTCATAAATTACATCTGGGTTTAATCTTGCTCTAAATTCCCATATTTTTTCACTAAATCTTCTTATAAAACTGATTTTACTTTTTTCTATGCCATTAATTTTTTCTGCTTTTTTAGCTTCTAATTCTTTATATTTATTTAAAAACCCTTCAAGCTCAGTTTGTGATACTTCTGATGTTATATTAATTAAATATGTAAATGTTATTGCTGGTAATATACGTATTCCTGGTAAATCATCCATTTCCTGGTCTATATCGAATACTTGTATTCCTTTTTCTTTATATTCCTGATATAATTCTACTAACTTATTATTAAGTGTTATTCCAATATTGGGTATGCTTGTATCTAATCTTCTAACTTCTCTATAAAAAATATCTGTGTTTATATTTTCTGAAACTTTTTCTACCTCTTCTTTTGTTGTATTTATACTTTTAAATAATTTTGTTAAACTCTCAAAAAAGTCATATGCTAATTCATCTTCTGTATAATTTCCTATTTTTGAGTTCATTTTTTCTCCTTTATTTTTATTATGTTCACTATTATATCAAAATACTTCACATAAATCAATATTTTTTTATAATTTATAAATAATTTGTTAAAACGGGATATAGCCACACATTGTGTGACTATATCCTTAAGCCTTAATCGTGGCTCATTCGCAACTGCAAGAAGTAGTTACTGACAGACTCCCAGAGCTGCTTATCACTTCCACTGGTAACAATTACCTCCTTCCCGTGTTCATTATTGAAGCTCTTGCAAATCTCACGCAATTTTTCGAAACCTGCGTAATCTCCTGCCAAGAACTTAACAATGATGTTGTCCCGCTCAGCGACGAGACGTTCAAAAGTAGAATTGTTGTTCACAATGGAACTCCTTTCTGAGGCTTTTGCCCCTATAAGATAATTTTATTATACCATTTTTTTCAATTTTAGTCAACTTCACATAATGTAAAAAGTAAAATAAAAAAATACACCCCTTTTGAGGCGCATTTTATTGTTTTATTATTCAGCTTTTTTTGCTTTAGATTCTGTTTTAACAACTTCTTCTGCTTTTTGAGCTGTTTCTGTTGTAACTTCTGGAGCTGGTTCTTCAGGTGCAACTTCTTTATTTATTGTTTCAACTGTTTTTTCTGGTTCAACTAAATCTTCTTTAATTGTAATTTCCTTATTTTCAATTCTAGCTCCAACCATTTCTTTAGTTTTAGAAGCTTTTCCTGTTCTTTCTCTTAAATAATATAATTTAGCTCTTCTTGCTTTACCAACTCTAACTAATTCTACTTTTTCTACTAATGGAGAATGAATTAAAAATGTTTTTTCTACACCTACTCCATAAGAAATTTTTCTTACTGTAAATGTTTCATTTAATCCTCCACCTTGTTTTTTAATTATAATTCCTTCAAATACTTGGATTCTTTCTTTGTTTCCTTCTTTTATTTTAACATGTACTCTTACTGTATTTCCAACTTTTAAATCTGGAATTGTATTTTTTAGTTGTTCATGTTCAATAGATTTTATGATATCCATCGTATTTACCTCCTTCTTTCTTCATGTAAGCGGTGCCATGGAATTTAAAGATAGCACTTTACATTTAATTTTTATTTTTTGATAATTCTTCTAAATATTTTTTATCTTCTTCTGACAAATCTACATTTTTTAAAAGTTCTGGTCTTTTATAATATGTATTTTTTAGAGCTTGCTTTTTTCTCCATTTATTTATATTTTCATGATGACCTGATTGTAATATTTCTGGTACGTTTATTTCTTCAAATATTTCTGGTCTAGTATATTGAGGATATTCTAATATTCCTTGTGAAAATGATTCTTCTATTGTTGAACCTTCATTTAAAACTCCATCTATATATCTACTAACAGAATCTATTAATACCATAGCTGGAAGTTCTCCTCCTGTTAAAACATAATTGCCTATTGATATTTCTTCATCAACTATTTTATCTATTACTCTTTGGTCAATTCCCTCATAATGTCCACATAATATAATAAGATGTTTTTCTTTGCTTAATTCTATTACTTTATTTTGATTTAGAACTTTTCCCTGTGGTGACATGTATATTACTTTTGCATTGTCATCTTTAACAGATTTATATGCTTCATAAACTACATCTGGTTTCATAACCATTCCTGAGCCACCACCATATGGAGTATCATCAACTTTTTTGTGTTTATCTTTAGAAAAATCTCTAATATTTGTTAAATTAATTTCTATTAATTTTTCTTTTACAGCTCTTCCTATAATGCTTGTATTTAATGGTTCAAACATTTCTGGGAAAAGTGTTAAAACATCAAATTTCATTATTCCTCCACCTTATATAAACTCATGTTTTCAAACTTTGTCTATAAAATATTTTTTTTATTTAATTAAGACACTTTGAATTTAAAAACACCACTTCAAATAACTATATTTGTTATTTTTTATTTATCCTTTTTAGTATTTTTTTAATAATAATTATGTTTAAATAAGTCCTGGTATAAGATGTACAATAATTTGTCCTTTTTCTAAATCTACATTTTTTATTACATCTTTTATTCCTGGTAATAAAGTTTGTTTTCCTAAATCATCTTTTACAACATATATGTCATTTGCTCCTGTATTATAAATATCATCAACTTTTCCAATTAATTTGCCTTCATCAGAATAAACTTCTAGTCCTATTAAATCTGCTATAAAATACTCTCCTTCATTTAAAGGTATAGCTTGCTCTCTATCTACTTCTAAATATGAATTTCTAAGTATTTCTGCTTGTTCAACTGTATTTATTCCCTTAAATTTAATTAATACAAAATTTTTATGATATTTTATACTTTCTATATTATAAAGTTGTGACTCTTTTTTGGTTTTGACATATACAGTTTCTAAATCATCAAATCTTTTTATATCATCTGTTAATGGAAAAACTTTGACTTCTCCTTTTATTCCAAATGTATTTATAATTTGTCCAATTTCTAATCTTTTTTGCATTTTTACCATTCCTTTCATGGTAAATTACATTTTATTCTAAAAATTCTACATTTACTCTTTTTTTTGATAAAGATTTCATTATTGTTCTAATAGATTGTGCAATTTTTCCTTGCTTTCCTATTATTTTACCAAAATCTTTTTCATCAACTTTTACTTCAAAAGTTACTTTTTTTTCTTCATCAATTTCTTTTATTTCAACTGCACTTTTATTGTCTACCAAGCTTTTTATTATTGTTTCTAAAACTTCTTTCATAGACTTTTCCTCCTACATCTTTTAATTATTTTGCATTTTTTATTAATGCTTTAACTGTATCTGTAGGTTGTGCACCATTTTTTATCCATTGTTCTAATTTTTCTTTGTTTAATACTATTGTTGAAGGTTCTGTCATTGGGTCATATGTTCCAATTTGTTCAATTATTTTTCCATCTCTAGGAGATCTAGAGTCTGCTACTACTATGTGGTAAAAAGGAGCTTTTTTCTTTCCTTCTCTTTGTAATCTGATTTTTACCATTTAAAATCACCACCTTTCAAATTATCTAATCCCATGCCTTTCATCATTTTCTTCATACTGCCTTTATCATTTTTCATTTTTTTAATCATTTTTTGTGTCATCTCAAATGAATTTATAAATTTGTTTACATCTTGAACTTGTGTTCCACTGCCTTTAGCTATACGTAATCTCCTGCTTCCATTTAAGATTTTTACATTTCTTTTTTCTTGTTTTGTCATTGAACATATTATTGCTTCAATTTTACTGAATTCTTTGTCATCTATGTTTAAATCTTTAAATTTATTCATTCCAGGTATCATCTTTAATATTGATGAAAATGATCCCATTTTTTTGACTTGACGTATTTGTGCTAAATAATCATCTAAATCCAATTCATCTTTTCTTAATTGTTTCTCTAATTGTTCTGCTTCTTCTTCTGAAATTGCTTCTTCTGCTTTTTCTATTATTGAAAGAACATCTCCCATCCCAAGAATTCTTGATGTCATTCTTTCTGGGTTAAATACTTCTATATCATTTAATTTTTCTCCTGTTGTAGCAAATTTTATTGGTTTTCCTGTAACTTTTTTTACAGAAAGTGCAGCTCCACCACGTGTGTCTCCATCTAGTTTTGTTAATACAACTCCATCTATTCCTACTGTTTCATTAAATGTTTGGGCTATATTAACTGCATCTTGTCCTGTCATAGAATCAACAACTAATAAAATTTCATGTGGTTTTATATTTGCTTTTAGATTTTTTAATTCTTGCATAAGTTCATCATCTATATGTAAACGTCCTGCTGTATCTAATATTATTACATCATTTAATTTTGACATTGCTACACTTACTGCTTGTTTTGCAATATGTACAACATCTTTTGATGTTTCATTACTATATACAGGAATATTTAGTTGTGCTCCTACAACTTGTAGTTGTTTTATTGCTGCTGGTCTATATATATCACATGCTACTAATAATGGCTTTTTTCCTTGTTTTCTTAGTATATTTGCTAATTTACCTGATGTTGTTGTTTTTCCAGAACCTTGAAGTCCTACCATCATTATTATTGTTGGAGGATTTGGAGTAAAATTTATTTTACTTTCTGTACCGCCTAATAATTCTACTATCTCATCTTTTACTATTTTTATTACTTGTTGTCCAGGTGTTAATGATTTCATAACATCTTGACCAAGTGCTTTTTCTTGAATAGTAGAAATAAATTCTTTTACAATTTTGTAGTTTACATCTGCTTCTAATAAGGCAAGTTTTACTTCTCTAAGCATTTCTTTTAAGTCTGATTCTGTAATTCTTGCTTTACCTCTAATTTTTCTTGTTATTTCTTGTAATCTTGATGATAAACCTTCAAACGCCATATTTCCCTCCTATTTCTTTTGTTTATACTAAACAATTTAATTCTTTTCTAATTTCTTCTAATATATTATTTACTTTTTTGTCTGATGAATCTTTTTGAATTTTGTTTAATTGTGATAATATATTTTCTACTAATTTTTCTTGATTAATTGTCTTTTTCATAAACAATAGCTTTTCTTCGTATTCGAAAAGTTTTTTTTCCCCCTTCTTTATAATATCTCTTACTGCTTGTCTTGTTATTCCTTCGTTTTCTGAAATTTCTGATAAAGAGTAGTCTTTGTTGTAGTAATTATCTATAATTTGATATTGCTTTTCTGTTAATAATTTTCCATATATTTGCCATAAAATACTTACTTCTACTTTTTTATCCATAATTACTACTTCTTTCTTTCAATACTTTTATTACATTTTTATTTTTATATAATATTCTTGATATTTTATATAACAAAAAAAGATGTAATGCTATATTACTTTACACCTTTTTTTCACTTTTGTCAAGTGTTTTTTGAAATTTTTTGTTAATGTCAATGGGGACGGAGATTTTGACAACTTTTATAATAAACAATTATTACATTTTAATGAGAAATTGTTATATATTAATAATAAATAAATTTTGAATACGATTGGAGGAAATTTAGAATTTCTTAAATTAATTTTATGGAAAAT